>DASSOM010000341.1:0-20247 GCA_035700625.1 Vicinamibacterales bacterium | reverse complement strand
CTTCTTCTTGCCGTCTGCATCGAGCTGGAGCCACTCCAGCACCCCGCGCAGCCTCGCCGTTGCGATCGGGACGAGGCGGGTTCTTCCGCTCTTGGTTGTTTCGCCTCGCGGCGCAATTAGTTCGACTTTGTCAGATCGTCGATTTCCCGTGGGAAATCACGAGTGATCAGTTTTGAGGACATTGTACTTTTTGCTCGACTTCGGTAATCTGCGGCGCACTGATCGATCACACTGCGACCGCACGCGTCCAGCGACTGACCCGATGGTTGGAGCAGTTCAAGAGCTGCTTTGGCCATCGCGCGCAGTTGCTGTCGCTGCGGACGTACGTGCAGGGCGTCTTCAGCGACAGCGAGCGGAAGTCGATGCAGGCGATGCTGGCGCGTGTCACCGAGCCGATCGCCTACCAAGCCTTTCAGCACTTCATCACGCATGCGCCGTGGGATGCCGACCGCGTGTGGCGCCGCCTGCGCGCGGTGCTGCCGGAGCGGCACGGGATCTTCATCCTCGACGGCACGAGCTTTCCGAAACAGGGCCCCGCGTCGGTCGGCGTCGCGCGTCAATACTGCGGGGCGCTGGGCAAGATCGCGAATTGCCAGGTGGCGGTCACCGCCGCGCTGTGGACCGGCGTGCGGGCGTGGTGTCTCGGCGCCCTGCTGTATCTGCCCGAGGAGTGGCTCACCGTCGAGGCGCGCGCGCGGGCGCGCATTCCGGCGGCGGTCCGGTTTCAGGAGAAATGGCGTCTTGCGCTCCATCTGCTGCGGCAGGCGCGCGCCAGCGGGTTCACACTGACGGCGGTGCTGGCCGATGCGGAATTTGGCGATGTCACCGCGTTTCGGGCGGCGCTGCACCGCCTGCGCTTGTCCTATGCGGTCGGCATCTCGTCGCATCTGACGGTCTTCGCGACGCGGCCGCGCCTCGTGCCGCCCCCACCGACGCCGCGCGGTCGCCCGCGGACCCGCTGGCGGATGGTGCCACCTCTGGTCCCGATCGCGGTGCGCGCGGTGATCGCCCAGCGGCCTCGCTCGGCGTGGCGGCGGGTGACGTGGCGCAACGGCGCGCAGCCCAAACGCCACGCCCGCTTCACCGCGGTGCGGGTGACCCCCGCACACGACTGGCGCGGTGGTCGGCTCGCGCCCGAGATCTGGCTGCTCTGCGAAGAGGAAGCCGGACGCACACGCCGGCTGAAGTACTACTTCGTCAATCTGCCGGCCTCGGCCTCGTTGCGGGCGCTCGTCCGATTGACGCATCAGCGCTGGGCCATCGAGCAGCAGTACCAAGAACTCAAGAGCGAGCTCGGCCTCGATCATTTCGAAGGCCGGACGTGGCCCGGCTGGCAGCACCACACCGTGCTGACGGCGATTGCGCACGCCTATATTCAGCGCGAGCGCATGCAGCGTGGCGCCGCCGGGCTGACGTTTCCGGCTGTTCGAGCGATCGTCCAGGAGATCTTCACGGCGCTCCTGTTTGCGGCCAAGCCGCGCTACATGCATTGGATGGAACGAGCGAAACGGAATCTTCAATTACGGATCTGACAAAGTCGAATTAGACGTTAGAAATCATCGGCCAGTCTTGTGCCAGGCGTCGGATCGTCATCGAGCCCCGTTTTGCGCGCCGAGGGTTCGATCGTCGCGTCGTGCGGCTTTCGTGTCCCGAAAAAGCCGACGCCTCCCGAAATCCGATCGGCGCGGGTGTCATAATCTCGCCGCGGTGAACCTGACAAAGGTCGTCATCAGCGCGTGTCTTGCGGCGGTTGCGGCTTCCGGATGCCGACGGCCGGCGCCGGCGCCCACGCGGCCACAGAACCTGCTCCTCGTCACCATCGACACGCTGCGTGCGGATCGCGTTACGGCTCGGCTCACGCCGACGCTCGAGCGCCTCGCGTCGGCAGGCGTCGTCTTCGACCACGCGCGATCCGCCGTGCCGCTCACGCTGCCGTCGCACGCCACGATCATGACCGGGCAGCTCCCGCCGGAGCACGGCGTCCGCGTCAACGGTCTGACGCTCGATACGGCGCACCCGACGATCGCGCGCGTGCTGCACGACGGCGGGGTTCGCACGGCCGCGTTCGTCGGCGCCTACGTCCTCGATCGGCGGTTCGGCCTCGCGCAGGGCTTCGACGTCTACGACGATCGAATTCCGCGGAACCCCGACGCGCCGCAGGCACTCGAGGCCGAGCGCCGCGGCGGCGACGTGGCGGACGCGGCCATCGCATGGCTGAACTCGACGACAGCTCCCTTCTTCATCTGGGTCCACCTCTACGATCCGCACGCGCCGTACGATCCGCCGGACGAGTTTCGCGCGCGCGCGGGGGGCAACGCTTACGACGGGGAGGTCGCGTACGCCGACGCGCAGGTCGGCCGTCTGCTGAACGCGCTCGCCGCCCGCGGTTGGACGAGCACGACGGCCGTCGTCGTCGCGGGCGATCACGGCGAAGGGCTCGGCGATCACGGCGAGGCGACCCACGGCATGCTCGTCTACGATTCGACGCTGCGCGTGCCGTTCATCGCCGCCGGGCCCGGTGTGTCACCGCGTCGCGTCGGCGCTCCGGTTTCCCTCGCGGATCTCGCGCCGACCGTCCTCTCGTGGCTCGACCGGCCGCTGCCCGAGTCGATGCACGGGCGCCGGCTCCTCGAGGCAAACGCCGCGGCCGATGCCGACACCTACAGTGAAACGCAGTATCCGCGTGCGGCCGGCTGGTCGCCTCTCGGGGCGCTTGCGGGCGATCGATGGAAGCTCATACGGTCGAGCGAGCCGGAGCTCTACGACATTCAAGCGGATCCCGGAGAGCGGATGAATCTTGCCGCGTCGAGAACGTCGACCGTCGAGGCGATGGAGCGTGCGCTCGAGGCACACACGACCGGTGCGAAGACGGCATCTTCCGCGATGAGTGCCGACGCCGAGTCGCGGCTGCGCGCGCTCGGCTACGCCGGCGTCGTTCGCGAGAACGCCGGCGGTGAGGCCGGCCGGAATCCGGCGGCGGTCATCGACGCGTGGGACCGCTTCGAGCAGGCGCTCGGGCAGATTACGCGCGGCGACGCGGCGTCGGCGCTCCCGGTGATGCGCGATCTCGCCGCGCGTTTTCCTGAGGCTCCCGTCTTCCAGTCGACGTACGCGCGCGCGCTGAAGGACACGGGACGTGCCGCCGAGGCGATGAAGGTCTATCGCCGCGCCCTCACGCGGTGGCCGAAGGACGCGACGATGTATCACGATCTTGCGGTCGCCGCGCGGGCGGCCGGGGACGCGAGGCAGGCGTCGGCTGCCGAGCAGGCGGCCTTCGCGCTCGATCCGTCGAACGCCGCGGCGGCCAACGGCCTCGGGTTGCTGCAGGCGGAGGAAGGGCAGGCGCCACAGGCCGTCCGCTGGTTCGAGCGCGCGACCGCCGCGGATCCCACCAACGCCGAGTACCGGACGAATCTCGGCAACGCGCGGCGCGACGCGGGGGACCTCGCCGGCGCCGAGCGAGCCTATCGCGAAGCGCTGCAGATCGACGCAGCGTCGGCGGATGCGGCCAACGGCCGCGGCGTGCTGCTCGTCCAGCAGCACCGCGCGGCGGAGGCGATTCCCTGGTTCCAGCGCGCGCTGACGTCCGCGCCCGACCTGTACGAGGCACGTCTCAATCTGGGGATTGCGTACCAGGAAAGCGGGCAGTCCGTGAAGGCGATGGAGGAATACCGCCGCGTGCTGGCCGGCGCGCCGCGCGGGTCCCGCGAGCGCGACGCGGCGGGCACGCTGCTGCGCGGGCTCGGGTCCGCGAAGTAGCCACGTACAACAAAAATGGCTGGCCCGCCGAAGCGGGCCAGCCACGATAAGAGGATCCGAACCTCGATCCTCGAACCTCGATCCTCGCTCTTAGAACGAGAAGCGGAATCCGATCTGCCCGACGCGCTGCTCGGGGTTCTGGAAGTCGCCCGAGAACTCCGTCGGCTGCATGAACGTGGGATCCGGCTCGCCCGTCTCGGAATCCAGACGGGTCGTGAGGAAGCCGCTCGGGTTCTTGGCATTGAACAGGTTGAAGATCTCCCCGATCGCCTCCACCTGCGCGGTGCCGAACAGGCGGAACGCCTTCGAGACGCGGAGGTTCATCTGCGTCCGCTTGGCGCCGCGCCCGCAGTTCCACGTCTTGCACTCGCCGATGTCCTTTGGCGCCTTGCCGATGCCGTCGAACGCGTAGGCGCGCGCGGGAATGTCGTTGAGCTCACCGTTCTGGTTCGTGTCCAGACCTTCGATGATGCTCACGGGGAGCGCCGATCGGAAGATGAAGATCGGCGCCACCTGGAAGCCGCCCTTCACCTGGATGATCGCCGACACGGTTCCCGAGTGCCGCGCGTCCGTGCGGCTCGTGGGGCCGTAGATCCGCGGATCATCGAACAGCAGCGTCGCATCCTGCAGGTTGTTCGAGTTCAGCTCGTCCACGGCCGTCCCGATCTGACTCTTCGCGCTGGCCAGCGTGTACGACCCGGTCAGGTCGAAGCCCTTGTACATCCGGCGCTTGAACCCGATGATCATCGCCTGGTACTTGCTTTCGGCGCCGCTGATCGCGCCGCGCGTGCCGCCCGCGTCAGGGTTCAGACCCAGGAACGACAGGCGCCGCGCTCCGTTCGGAATGATGCGCGTGTTGATGCGGGCGCGCGTATTCAGGTCGCGTCCCTGGTTGTTGACGTAGTCGATGGTGACGACCGTGTTGGTCATCAGCTCGTGCGACCAGCCGAATGCCGTCTGCATGGTGTAGGGCACCTGCAGCCGCGGATCGAGCCACTGCCCGATGAGCGGCAGCGAGTTCGGATCCGCCTGGTTCTGGCTCGCGATGTTCTCGATCGGCTGTCCGACCCGGTAGAAGCTGCCGTCCGGGTTCTTGATGCCGTTTGGATCGTCGACGTTGAAGATCGAACCGGACCCGATGCCGGTCGCGTCGATGGCGGGGAACAGGACGTTGGAGTTGGTGTAGCCCATGTCCTGGTAGATGCCCCAGCCGCCGCGGATGACGTCCCGGCCGTCCCCGCGCAGGTCGTACGCGAAGCCGACGCGCGGCTGCCAGTTGTTCGTGTCTTCCTTCGGATCCTTGCCGGCGTTCTCGAGCCCCTTGATACCGGCGAGCAGCCCGGCCTTGCCGGCCTCCTGCACCTTCACGAAGTTGGGATTCTTCGACTGATCGATCTGGTAGCCGTCGATCAGGTCGTAGCGGATCCCGACGTTCAGCGTGAGCTTGTTCGTGACGCGCCAGTCGTCCTGGAAGTAGAACGCGTACTGATTCATCGGGATGTTCGCTTCCGCCGATCCGCCGTTGCGCGTGATCGTCTGCAGCGGCCCGTTCAGATCGTTCGTGAGGTGATCGTACGAATAGTCGTTCGTGCCGGTGTTGAACGTGATGAACAGGCGCGGCTCGTGGATGTAGTTCACGCCGGTCTTGAACGCGTGACCCACGCCGCCCATGCCCGCCTTGTACCAGGAAAAGTCGTCGCGGAACTGGAACTTGTGCTGCTCGGTCGTCTGCGGCGTGTTGCCGTTCTGGCCGATGCTGACGCCGTTGGGGAACGTCTGCTGCGGATCGCCGCTGTTGGCGCCGATGTGGTTCCTGAAGTCCGCGTACTGGAAGATGAACTCGTTCAGCCTCGATCCCCCGAGCACCCAGTTGTGGTTCAGGTTGATCGAGTTGAAGTGGTTCTCGCTCGTGCCCCAGCCGCTTGGCGGCGTCTGCGGATCCGCGCCGTACGGCTGCGAGTTCTGGTTGCGACCATAGCGCACCGAGAGATAGTGGCTCGGGTTCAGCTGCGCCGTCACCTTGCCGGTGAGCAGCGTCTCGCGGTAGGGCGTGCCGAACGTGCCGTCCTCTTCGGGGAACAGACCCGCGGTGGAGACCACCTGGAACGTGTCCTGCTGGGTGCGCTCGACCGCGCCGAAATAGTGAACCTTGTCCTTGACAATCGGTCCGCCGAACGAGCCGCCGTACTGCCAGCGCTTGTAGTCCTGCTTCTCGGAGCCGTTCGCCTTCTCCGTCTGGGTGATCGCGTTCATGCCGTCGTTGCGATACAGCGTGAACCAGCTGCCGTGCAGGTCGTTCGTGCCGCTCTTCGTGACGATGTTCATCACGCCGCCGTTGCTGCGGCCGTACTCGGCCTTGTAGCGCGACGTCACGAAGTTGAACTCCTGAATCGCCTCGAGCGGGAACTGCTGCAGCAGGCCGCCGACGGTGTCGTCGTTGTTGTCGCCGCCGTCGATCTGGTAGTTCAGGTTGCGGCCGTTGCCGCCGCCGATCTGCGGCGCGTACTGCGTGCTCTTCGTCGGGTCCGAGTGGAAGCCGAGACCGACGCCGGGGATCGTCGCCGCGAGGTTCGCGAACTGCCGGCCGTTGAGCGGCAGGTTCTCGATGCGCCCCACGTCGACGACGCCGCCCACCGACGAGCTGCTCGTCTGGATCAGCGGACTTTCCGCCGTGACGCTCACCGTCTCCGACACGCCGGCGAGCTTCAGCTCGATGTCCACGTCAATCGTCTGCGACACGTTGACGATGAGGCCCGTGCGGTTGTACGGCGCGAAGCCCTGCAGCTCGGCCGTCAGTTCGTACGTCCCGACGGGCAGGCCCGTGAGGCGATACACGCCCTCGGTGTCCGTCGTCTCGCTCCGGGTGAACCCGGTGCTCGTGTTCTTGACCGTCACGACGACGCCGGGGACCGCGGCGCTCTGGGCATCAGCGACGCGCCCCTGAATGTTGCCCGTCGTCTGCTGCGCCCAGACTGGCGACGCCAGCGCGAGTGCGCAGATCGCGATCATCGATGCGATGATCTTCTTCATGCAGTTGCCTCCACGTTTCATCTAGAGAAGGACGTCCGGCGCGACGCCGGCCGCGCACCGGTTAGCAAGGGATGCACCACGGCGCCCGTGATGGACCGCCGGAGGTAAGTGATGAACCGTCAGCAGATAGGGACGGTTACCGCGCCGGAGTATTCAGTCCAAGTGATGAATGGATCCAAGTGTTTGGTTCCGTCCGTGACGGCTATCCATATAAATGGGATGAATGGGCGGATTCAGCGGACGGATGTCAAGAGCCGTTCGACTTCCGGTCTCTGCGGCGCGTCCTTGGGCAATCGATCGAGCAGCCGCTGAGCCTCCGCCCGCGCGTCGGCACGTCGTCCGAGACGCGCGTACGCAATCGCGAGCGAGAAGCGCGCCTGGTGCAGGTCCGGCGCGAGCGTCAGCGCGCGCTGTAGATACGGCAAGCCGTCGGCGGGGCGTCCCGAGTCCGACAGGACGATGCCGAGGTTGGCGGCGACGACGGGATTGTCGGGCTCGACGCGGTCCGCCTCGCGCAGCGTTCGTTCCGCGGCGGCGAAGCGACGCGCGTCCGCCTGGCACCCCGCGATCCCGAGATACGGATCGGCGCTCGGCAGGTGCGCGTCGATGGCGGCCTGCAGATACGGCTCAGCGGCCTCGCACGATCCGTTGTCGAGCAGCACGTAGCCCAGCCGCAGGTTCGCCTGCGGGTTGCCGGGATCCTGGCGCAGGATGTCGCGCAGTGCGCGCTCGAGCGCGTTCCCCTGCAGTTCGCCTGAGGTCACCTTCGCGATGGCCGCCGCCAGATCGCGGCGGTCCTTGGGATCCGGCCGGCTGCCGCCGCGATCGCCGCCACCCGATACGTAGCCGAGCGATTGAAGGCGCCGGACGGCTTCCGGATCGCTGGACGCGCGCGCATCGGCGAGCCGATCGCTCGAGATCGCCTGCACGCGATCCGCCATCTGCGCCGCGCGCGAGCGCTCGGTCTCCACCACGTTGTGCGTTTCGCCGGGATCGGCGCTCAGCTCGTACAGCTCGGGCTTCGGCGCGGCGATGTACTTCCATCCGCCGGCGCGCAGCGTGCGCAGCGGGCTCCAGCCGAAGTCGAGCAGCGGCGCGAACGACTCGGCGTAGAGCGCGCGCGACGGGATCGCCGCGCCGTTGATGACCGCCGTCACGTCGATGCCGTCCGCGTCGAACGCCGGCGTTCCCGTTTGCGCCGCGATCGTCGGGGCAACATCCACGAGCGACACGGGCGCGTCCACGACGTGTCCTTCCGGAATCGCTGGTCCGGCGACGATCAGCGGTACGCGCAGCGTCGTGTCGTACGTGAACAGGCTGTGACCGATTTCCCCGTGCTCGCCGAACGCCTCTCCATGATCGGCAGCGGCCACGATGAGCGTCGACTCACGCGCGGGACCGAGCGCATCGATAACGCGTTGAATCTGACGGTCCGCCTCGGCGACCTCGTCGTCGTAGCGATCTTCCGCCGGGCGGCGCGCCTGGGCCGGATCCTCGGGATTGCCGTACGGCGCGTGCGGCTCGAAGAGATGAATCCACAGGAAGAAGCGTTCCTGACGATGGCGCTCGAGCCACGGCAATGCTTCGTCCACGACCGCCTGTCCGGGGCGTTCGTTTGCGACGTGGCCGCTGAGATCGCGCGGCATCTCGTCGCCGTAGTCACGGAAGCCCTTGACGAGGCCGAACCGCCGGTCGAGCGGAAACGCCGCCACGAACGCGCCGGTGGCGAAGCCGGCCCGCTGCAGGTGCTCGGCGAGCGTCTGGACCTTCAGGTCGATCCGCATCCCGTTGTGCCGCGACCCGTGCCCGGGCGGATACAGGCCCGTCAGGAGGCTGGCGTGCGACACCAGTGTGATCGGCGCGGTCGCGTACGCGTGCTCGAATCGCACGCCGCGGCGCGCGAGCGCATCGAGCGCCGGCGTGCGCGCCCGCGCGTAGCCGTACGCGCCCACGTGATCGGCGCGCAGGGTGTCGATCGTGATCAGGAGGACGCTCGCCGCGTGCGGCGTCTCCGCCGACTGGGTCGCGCGGCCGCCGCAGGCCGCGACGAGGACCGCGATGAGGAGAATGAGCCCGCGAAGCATGGACGTGTGTGGCGATCGCTTCAGTATCGCCGATCGCACATACTTGAGCGATGACATCAGAGCGATTCCGGTCCCTGGCGTTCGGACTGTTTCTGGCGCTGGTCGCGGCGATGGCGCTGCCTCGCGCTCAGGCGCCACAGCCCGTTACGGGCGTGGTGTTCGAAGACGCCAACGGCAACGGACACCGTGATGCGGGTGAGCGCGGCCTCGCCGATGTCGTCGTCTCCAACCAGCGCGAGGTCGTCAGGACGCGCGCCGACGGTGCCTACGAACTCGCCGGCCGCGGCTATGGGGTCGTCTTTGTCAGCCTGCCAGACGGGTTTCGTGCCGTCGGCCCGTTCTGGAAGCCTGCACCCTCAGACAGTGCCGCACCGATCGAATTCGCGCTCGCGCCGCACCGCGCGCCCGCGGAGTTCTCGTTCATCCACGGCTCCGACCCGCACGTGAACCCCGCGAACGTCGACCGGCTCCGGCAGGTGCGGTCCATCGTCGAATCGCGTCGGCCCGAGTTCGTGCTCATGACCGGCGATCTCGTACGCGACTCGCTGCGCGTTGGCGAGGAGGAAGCGCGCGGCTACTACGACCTGTACCTCGATGAGATCCGCCAGTTTCCGGTCCCGGTGTGGAACGTGCCCGGCAACCACGACAACTTCGGCATCGAGCGGCACCTGTCGCACGTCAGCCCCACGCATCCGCTCTACGGCAAGGCGATGTACCGGCAGCGCGTCGGCCCGAACTACTACTCATTCACTTATGGCGGTATCCACTTCGTCGGGCTCGACACTGTTGATATCGCGGACCAGTGGTATTACGGACATGTCGATGACGCGCAGCTGGCGTGGCTGCGCGCGGATCTCGCGGCGGTGCCGGCCGACACGCCCATCGTCACGTTCGACCACATTCCATTTCTCAGCGCCGTCGACGAGATGGGCGGCTATGAGGAGGGCGGGCCCGCGCCGACGCTGCTGAAGCTCGGCGATCGCACCGTGTTCCGGCACGTCGTCTCGAATTTTCCTGATGTCCTGGCGGTCATGGCGTCGCGGAACTGGCCGCTCGCGCTCGGCGGCCACTTCCACACGCGTGAATCGATCCGTTATTCGTCGAACGTGACGACGCGCTTCGAGCTGGCGGCAGCGATCACCGGGCCGACGGACAATCCGGTACCTGCGATTTCAGGGATCACCCTCTATCGCGTGCGCAACAAGGTGATCGATGCCGGCGAATTCATTGCGCTGTCAGGGCTGAAGCCCTGACCCACCTGAAAGTCAGGGCTGAAGCCCTGACCCACGGGGCAGGCCTGAAGGCCTGCGCGACCACGCCGCATGCCTGCCCGCCGTAGCGGCGCAGCCGCGAAGGTGGGTGGGTCAGCCCTTTATGGGCTGACCAGATCTACTCGGCCCGTAGCGCGGTGACCGGCTCCACGCGCGTCGCGCGGCGCGCCGGCAGATAGCTCGCGGCGACCGCCACGGCCAGAAACAGGATCGCCGCCGTGCCGAACGTGATCGGATCGACGGCGCTGACGCCGTACAACAGGCTTTGCAGGACGCGCGATCCCGCCGCACCGACGCCAAGGCCGATCACGACTCCGATAGCGGTCAGCATCAGCCCTTGGCGGAGCACGAGCCGCCGGACGTCGCCGCGGTCCGCGCCCAGCGCCATCCGGATGCCGATTTCACGCGTCCGCCGGCTCACCGCGTACGACGTCACGCCGTAGATGCCGATCGCCGCGAGCAGCAGGCCGACCAGGCCGAGGCTGCCCGCGAGCGACGCCGCGATCCGCTGGGGCACGAGGCCGATCGCGGTCACCTGCGACAGCGGCATCGCCCGGGAGATCGGCAGATTCGGATTCATCTGACGCACGATCGCGCGGATCTCGGGCGCAACGCTGCGTCCGTCATCCGTCTTGACGAGCAGCGTGAGGCCGGGCAGATACTGCTGCGAGTGGGGCACGTAGATGTACGGCTCCGCCGCTTCGCCAAGGGTGATGAGCTGCACGTCGGGCGCCACGCCGACGATGGTCATCGGCGTCCACGCGTTGTCGGGACCATCCTGCATCTGGACCTGCCGTCCGACGACGTCAGGGTTTCCCCAGATCCGGCGTGCGAGCGCCTCGTTGACGATCGCCACGCGCCCGGAGTCGACTGTATCGCCACCGGAAAAATCGCGTCCGCTGACGAGGCGAATGCCCAGCGTGCGGAAGAACCCCGGGCTGACGACGTTCCAGTCGGCGTCCCAGGCGGAGCCGCCGTCAGGCGGTTGACGTCCGGGCACGCGCAGGCCGCCAAGACCCATCCGCCCGCCATCCAGCGGCAGGTCGACCGTCGTCGCGACCGAGCGCACGCCTGGCAGCGCCGCGGTGCGCGCCGCGAGGTCCGAGGCGAACGCGATACCCGCCGGTTGAGCGTAGTTCGCGAGCGTCAGATCGAAGGTCACGGCGTCGACGTTCGTCTGATCGAAGCCCGGATCGATGTTGGTCGCGCGCTGCAGCGCGCGCAGGAACAACCCGCCCGCCAGCACGAGCACGAGCGACAGCGTGATCTGGCCGACGAGGAACGCGGAACGGAAGCGAAGGCGTCCGCCATCCATCCGGGCGCTCTTCAACATGGGGACGAGATCCGGGCGCGACGCCTGCACGGCGGGCATCAGTCCGGCGAGAAGCGCGCCGGCGAAGCTGATGGTGGCCGCGAACGCGACGACGCGCCAGTCGGTCACGAGATCGAGTGAGATCGGGAACGGCAGTTCGGGAAGTACGCCGAGCAGCAGCGCGGCAAACCAGCGGCTCAGAATCAGGCCGGCGGCGCCGCCCAACACGAACAGGACTCCGGTCTCGAGCAGCAGCTGCCGCGCGATCTGCGAGCGGCGTGCGCCAATCGCCATGCGGACGGCAATCTCCCGCTCCCGCGCGGCGCCGCGCGCGAGCAGCATTCCGCTCACGTTGACGCACGCAATCAGCAGCACCAGGCCGACGAGCGCCATCAGCAGTCCGAGAAACTGTGCGATCGTGCCGCTCATGCCCGGCACCGCGGCCAGCGGGAGCGCCTTGAGGCCCTTGCCCTGGTACTCTCGCGGATACTCATGCTGCAGCGCGGCGCCGATCGCGCGCAGTTCCGCGTCCGCCTGCGCGACCGACACGCCGGGCTTCAGCCGGCCGCCCATCATCAGCCAGACAGCCCGGCGGCTTTGGAGGATGTCGTCGTGCATGCGGGTGACGAGCGCGATCGAGGACGTCGGCACCCACACATCCGGACGGAAAACGGTCGTGCCGTGGAACTCTGGCGGCGCGATCCCGACGATGGCAAAGGGATGTCCATTGATCGCGGCCGTCCGGCCGACGACGGCGGGATCGCCGCCGAACCGCCGTTGCCACAAGTCGTGGCTGATGACGGCCACCGCATGGCTGCCCGGCGCGCCTTCATCGTCCTCGCGCGAGAGCAGCCGGCCCGCCTGCGGACGCACGCCGAGTACTTCGAAGTAGGTGCCGCTGACCACCGTGCCGTACACGCGCTCCGCGCCGTCGCGCCCGCCAAGGCTCATCGGGACAGGTTCGACGTCGAGCGCGTAGACGCCCTCGAGCGACGTCGCACGTTCGCGGACGTCGCGGTAGTACGGATAGGAGACCGTGTCGAAGCCGGAGCCGTCCTGCGTCCGGCCGATGTCGATCAGCCGATCGGGCCCGGTGAGGCCGGGCATCGGACGGAGCAGCAGCGCGCTTGCCGCGGAAAAGACGGCGGCGTTCGCGCCGATGCCGATCGCGAGCGACAGCACGGCCGTCGCCGTGAACACCGGAGTCCGGGCCATCAGGCGAAGCGCGTACCGGATCGCGTTCATCTCGTCACTCCGATCGAAGCGCCGTCACCGGATCGAGCCGCGTGGCGCGCCGCGCGGGAATGTAGCTTGCCGCGAGCGCGACCACGACGAACAGGACCGCCGCGCCCCCGAATGTCAGCGGATCGACAGCGCTGATGCCGAACAGCAGACTCCGCAGCAGCTGCGCGGCCGCGGCCCCGAACGCCAGTCCGATGACGAGGCCGATGGCGGTGAGCACGAGCGCCTGGCGCAGCACGATGGCGACGACGCCGCGCCGATCCGCGCCCAGCGCGATCCTGATGCCGATTTCGCGCGTGCGCCGGCTCACCGCGTACGACGTCACGCCGTAGATGCCGATCGCGGCCAGCAGCAGGCCGACGAGTCCGAGCGTGCCGGCGACCGCCGCGGCAATCCGCTGCGGGATCAGTCCGAGCGCGGTGATGTCCGTCAGCGGCATCGCCGAGGTCACGGGCAGGTTCGGGTTCATCTCGCGCATGAGCGTGCGAATCGACGGGATCGCCGTCGCGCCGGCCGTCTTGACCACCAGCGACAGCCGCGCGAAGTACTGCTGCGCGAGCGGCACGTAGACGTAAGGACTGGTCGTGTCGCCGAGCGAGACGAACTGCGCGTTGTCGGCCACGCCGACGATGGTGACGCGCTCGCGGTGATCGTCGCCGAAGGGTGTCACGATCTCCAGTTGCCGGCCGAGCGGATCCGCGTCGCCGAAATACTGGTGCGCGGCCGCCTCGTTGAGGATCGCGACGCGCGGCGCGCCCGCCGCGTCCGCGCTGGTGAAATCGCGCCCGCGCAGCAGCCGCACGTCCAGCGTGCGGAAGAACCCGGGCGTCACAATGTTCCAGTCGATCGGCGCGCCGCGGCGCGGTCCCGACTGCCGCGGCGTACCCGGCAGCTGAAGGTCGCCGAACCCCATGCGGCTGCCGTCGAGCGGCAGGTCCACGGCGAGGACCGCCGACCGCACGCCGGGCAGCGCCGCCGTACGTCGGACCAGTTCGTCCGCGAACGTCAGCCCCTCGACCTGCCCGTACCCGCCAAGCGACAGGTCGACGGCGACAACGTCGACGTTGCGGGCATCGAAGCCGGGCTGAATCGCGACCGCGTGGCCGAGCGCGCGCAGGAAGAGCCCCGCCGCGATGACGAGCAGCAGCGAAAGCGTGATCTGTCCCACGACGAACGCATTGCGCAGCCGCAGCCGCGACAACCCGTCGTCGAGCCCCTCGGCTTTGAGCGACGGCACCAGGCTGGCGCGCGACGCCTGCAGCGCGGGCGCGAGCCCTGCGAGCAGCGCCGCGGCGAGGCACATCGCGACGGCGAACAACACGACGCGCCAGTCGGTCGCGATCTCGATCCCGATCGGAATCGGCAGCTGCGGCAGGAGCGCGAGCAGCAGCGAGGTGAGCCAGCGGCTCAGGAGCAATCCGAGCGCCCCCCCAGCGGCAAACAGGACGATCGTCTCGGTGAGAAACTGCCGGACCAGCCGTGCCCGTCCCGCGCCGACGGCCAGCCGCACTGCGATTTCACGGCGGCGAGCCGCCGCGCGCGCGAGCAGCATGCCGGCAACGTTCACGCACGCGATCAGCAGGATCAGACCGACGATCGCCATGAGCAGGCCGAGGAACGCCGCGACGTAGTTCACGCGTCCCGGCACCACCGCCGATGCGGCCGCCGTGAGTCCGCGCCCCTCGTTTTCCGCGGGATACTCGCGCGCGAGCGTTGTGCCGATCGCGCGGAGCTCCGCGTCGGCCTGCGTCAACGTGACGCCCGGTTTCAGACGTCCGCCCATCAGCAGCCACACCGCGCGCCGATTGGTGAACATGTCCGTTCCGGAGGGACCGCTGCGCATCCCCTGGTGCAGCGTCACCCACACGTCCGTCCGCAGCAGCGTCGTCCCCTGGAAGCCCCGCGGGGCGATGCCGATGACGGTGAACGGTTCGTTCGTCAGGGTGACCGTGCGTCCGACGATGGCGGGATCGGCGGCGAAGCGGCGCTGCCAGAGCTCGTAGCTGATCACGGTCGCGGGGGCGCTGCCGATCGTGTCGTCCGCATCCGTGAAGAACCGGCCGCGAACGGGCTGCGTGCCCAGGACGCTGAAGTAGTTGCCGCTGACCGCCGTGCCGTATACGCGTTCGGCGCCGCCGTTGCCGGCCAGACTCATCGGCTGTGGCTCCAGGCGGATCGCGTACACATCGGTCAGTGTCGTGACTCGCTCGCGGACGTCGGCGTAATTGGGATACGAGGTGTTGTCGAAGCCGCGACCGTTCTGCGTGCGGCCGATGTCGACGAGCCCGGCCGCGTCCGACAGGCCCGGCAGCGGCCGGAGGAGCAGCGCGCTCGCGACCGAGAAGATCGCGGTGTTGGCGCCGATGCCGATGGCGAGCGAGAGCGCGGCGGTGGCCGCGAACAACGGACTGCGCGCGAGCAGGCGCGCGGCGTAGCGGACGTCCTTGAACCAGGTCTCGGGCATGGGTCCCCCGGGGTATCGGTACGAATGCTTTCGTATGATACGGGAGCGGACCAAAACAGTTCCACACCTGTCAGCCCATAAAGGGCTGACCCACAAAGAGGTGTGTGGGTGTGGGTCAGGCTTTATGCCCTGACACGATTCACTCGGCTGTCGTGTCCCCGCGTTCGGCGAGCAGGCGCTCCAGATGCGGTCGCGTTCGTTCGCGCAGCAGCTCCACCAGGCGCGGATCCAGAAACAGGTAGTCGTCCGGTATATCGAGCGAAACGAGGCGCTGAAGCGCGGGGCTGGCGGGGAAGTCGCGGGCAATCGCGCGCGCGAGCGCGTCTTCCATCACGAAGACGACGTCCGCCCAGTCGAGCATCCGCGCGTTGACGCGGACCAGCGCGTCCGCGCTGACGCCGGCGGAGCGCACGTCGAGCGTCGTCTCCTTCGAGAAGATCCGCTCCGCGGTCGCGCTGCGCTGCCGGTTGTAGAGACAGACGAACAGCACGTGCAGCGGCTCCGACGTCAGGGGTGTCATCGGATGCGGTAATCTTACCTCCATGAAGAGTTTCGTGGCCGCCGTCGCGGCCGTCATTGGACTTTCATTCACCAATTCACCAATCCACCACTCCACGAATTCTTCCCGCTCCGAGCGCCATCTTCGCAACATCCGTCAGCTCACGTTTGGCGGGGAGAACGCCGAAGCGTACTTTTCCCCGGACGGCAGCCGCGTGATCTTCCAGTCCACGCGCGACGGCGTGCCGTGCGACCAGATCTTCACAATGAAGATCGACGGCACCGATCTGCACCGCGTGAGCACGGGACAGGGGCGGACGACGTGCGGGTATTTCTATCCGGATGGCGACAGCATCCTGTTCGCGTCCACGCACGAGGCGGGGGCGGCGTGCCCGCCGAAGCCAAGCTACGAGCGTGGCTACGTGTGGCCGATTTACGACGGCTACGACATCTACCGCGCGAATTCCGACGGATCGAAGCTGACGGCGCTGACGCGTTCGCCCGGCTACGACGCCGAGGCGACGATCGCGCCTGACGGCACCATCGCGTTCACGAGCGTGCGCGACGGCGACATGGAGATCTACACGATGCGCGCGGACGGATCGGACGTCCGCCGGCTCACGCATCGACCCGGGCCGGACGGGGGACCGTTCTTCTCGTGGGACGGCACACAGATCGCGTTCCGGGGACGTCCGCTGTCGGCGGGGCCGGAGATGGACGACTACAAGGCGCTGCTGAAGGAGCACCTGTGGCGGCCGACGAAGCTCGAGTTGTACGTGATGGACCGGGACGGCGGCCACGTGCGGCAGGTGACGAACATCGGCGCCGCGAGCTTTGCGCCGTCGTGGCACCCGGACGGCGAGCGGCTGATCTTCGCGTCCAACATGCACGACCCGAAGCAGCGCAACTTCGACATCTTCCTGATCAATGTCGACGGTACCGGGCTGGAGCAGGTCACGTTCAACGACACGTTCGACGGGTTCCCGATGTTCTCGCCCGACGGGACGCATCTCGTGTTCGCGTCCAACCGGAACGCGAAGTCGGAAGGGGAGACGAATGTGTTTATCGCGGACTGGGTAGAGTGACGGATGTCGGAGGTCGGAGGTCGGAGGTCGGAGGTCGGAGGTGACGAAACTCAGAGGCTGGTCGGGGTGGTCGGATTCGAACCGACGGCCCTCTGCTCCCAAAGCAGATGCGCTACCAGGCTGCGCTACACCCCGTCTCTGCTGATTATAGACGTTCGCCCCTCGCCCCTCACTCCTCGATCCTCGCCACTCGCACCTCGCCCCTCGCTCCTCGCACCTCGATACTCGATCCTCGAACCTCGACCCTCCCAGGCAGCATCACCAATCCCGCGAAAAACAGCACCAGCGCCATGAACCCGACGTACCCTGTCGCCGGTCCCGGCGGCGCGTAGCGCAGCGTTCCGAGCGAGACGCCCTCGAGCATCGCGGTCAGGGCGCGCGTGAGCAGGCCGCCGTTCGGGTCGTAGAGCGCGGACAGCACCACGTACTTGAAGGCGAACACCGATCCGATCATCACGAACAGTGCGCGCAGGAGACGGCCGCGATCGCCGGCCGCGGCGAGCGTCGTCAGCAGCAGGATCGCGAAGAACGCGCTGAAGAGGAAGAACAGCAGGCCCGACTCCGGCAGCAGCAGATTGAACACCTGCGCGCTCGCGGCGCCGATTGCGATCAACAGCAGCCCCCCGGACAGATTCGCGAGCGGCGAACGGTGCGGACCGAGCAGCCGCTCGAACGCGCAGACGCCGCCGGTGTGCAGCGTGCCGAGCAGCAGCACGGCGAGCAGCAGCGTCACCAGTGGAGGCGGCACGAGCAGGACGTCCGCGCCCGTGCGGACGCCGGCGAGCCAGAACACCGTCAGGAACAGCAGCGGCAGGACGACCGCTTCGCGGACGGCGCTCACTTGCGGCTCCTGAACACCTTGCGCGGATCGAAGTCCGACGCGTCCTTCGTCAGGCCGGCGCGCAGCTCCGCCTCGAGTTCGTCCGCCGAGTGCATGCCGAGCCGCGGATCGTCCACGGCGATCCGTCCGTTCGGCGCGAGCGCCTCCGCGCGCTGGACCGCGTCGAGCCCCTGCTTGAACAGCGCATCGTCGCTGTACAGACGTCCCCAGCCCTGACGATAGAAGCTGTACGCGATGTAGAACTGCGTGATTGGATCCCGTTCGGCGCGGTCCGCGCGCGCGAACGCCGATCGTGCGGCGACGAACTGATCGTTGTAGAAGAACCGCAGCCCGTCGTCGAACGCCTGCTGGTCGATGCGGTACGCGCCCACCGTGGAGGCCAGACCGCCCGTGACCTGCGCAATCGTCCGCGGCTGCCGCGCGTAGCTCCACGCGATCGCCGCCGCGTAGAGGCAGACGACAGCCGCGCCGGCGATCCGCACTGCCCGCTCGCGCATGCCCGCCATTGTACGCGGAGCGGGGACGCGTCAGCCCTGAAGGGCTGACCCACATTCGCTTGCTCCGACCGTGTGGGTCGGCCCTTTATGGGCTGACCGCACGCGCCGGCGCGCGGAACGAACGCCCTTTCGCTTCCGGCCCCAGCGCGATCACCAGAATGCCGCCGATCAGGACGATCGTCGCGAGGCCCCCCATCGACTGCGCATAGGTGAAGCGCTCACCGAGCAGCGCTTCAATCCACGTGATGCTCGACGCGCAGAGCACGCCCAGCTGGTACGCGAAACCGGGGAAGAAGCCGCGCAGCTCGCCCGGGGAGAGCTCGTTGATGTGCGCGGGGATCACGCCCCACGCGCCCTGCACGAAGAACTGCATGAGGAACACGCCCGCGACGATCGACGCCGTCGCAGGTGCGGCAATCCACAGGGGGACGACGGCGAGCGCGCCGATCGCGGCGGTGATCATCGCGCGCCGGCGTCCGCGGCGATCGGAGAAGTACCCGAACGCCAGCCCGCCGAGGATCGCCCCGATCATCGAGACGATCGTGATGTCGGCCGTCTGGTCGACGCTGAACATCCGCTGCCGCTGCAGAAACGTCGGATACATGTCCTGGGTGCCGTGGGAAATGAAGTTCATCATCGCCATCAGCACGACGAGATACGCGAAGCGGCGCCAGTTCGCGGCGAGCGCGCGCCGATAGCCGGCCCAGTCCGTGCGGTGCTCGTGCCATGCCTCCGGCTCGCGCACCCGCCAGCGGACGAACAGCGCGAGGAGCGCCGGCAGGCCGCCGACGAAGAACAGCGCGCGCCACCCGAACGACGGATACACCGTGCGGTACGCGATGGCGGCGAGCAGGTAGCCGAGCGCGTAGCCTTCCTGCAGGAGCCCCGACAGCAGCCCGCGCCAGCGCGGCGAGACCGACTCGAGCGCGAGCGACGCGCCGACGCCCCATTCACCGCCCATCCCGATCCCGAACAGCATGCGGAGGATGAGAAAGACCTGGTAGTTCGGCGCGAGGCCGGACAGGACCGAGATCGTGGCGTAGAAGATCACGTTCAGCATGAGCGGCAGCCGCCGGCCGTAGCGGTCCGCCATGATGCCGAACAGGATCGCGCCGATCGGGCGCGTCGCCAGCGCGACGGTGATCGTGAGCGCGATGTCGGGCCGCGATCGGCCGAACTCGCTGGCGATGTCGCTGAGCACGAACGCGAGGACGAAGAAGTCGAACGCGTCGAGCGTCCAGCCGAGGAAGCCGGCGAGCACCGCGTTGCGCTGGTTGGCCCGATCGGCGGCGGTGGTGAGGGTGTCCGGCATCGTGCCGGGAGGATACCATTCGCGCGTATTTCCGGCGCCGCCGCAGCGCCGGCACCGCCGCTCGCTCGGGCCGCTCGTTCAGAACGCGAAGCCCGTCGAGAAGTGGACGCGCGTGTCGTCCCCGGTGCCGCGGGCGACTTCCAGGTTCAGCGTCAGGACCGGCGTGACGAGGAACAGGCCGGCGCCGCCGCCGCGCTGCGTGGTCGCGTCGCGCAGCCGCTCCCCATGCGGGGCGACGGCGCCCACGTCGGCGAACACGGTGAAGCCGGCGCGGCTCGACCCGAGCGGCGACGACAGCGGCACGCGCACTTCCGCCGACGCGACGAACCGCTGATCGCCGGCGAACGCGCCGGCGCGGATGCCGCGGACCGATCCCGCCCCGCCGAGCAGCCACGCTTCCCACGGCGGCAGCGGCGCGTCGGCGCGATCGAGGCGCGCCCGCACGGCCGCGACCGTCTGGCCGATGACGCGCTTGTAGCCGCGCGCGTCCAGCGAGTATCGCCGGATGCCGTCTTCGTCCGGTTGCCGCAGCGAGTCCCAGCGCGCCTGCAGCAGGACCGCGTCGGACGGAAAGGCCGGATCGCGTCGCGTGTCGAACGCGACGTCCACGCCCGGCGACCAGAACCGCGCGCGATCCGGCCCGAACCGGACCGACGCGCGCGTGACGTCCGCCGCGACCATGACGTGCGCCGGGAGTCTCCGTTCGGCCCGCGCGAACCACGTCGTCCGGCGGTCCGGCGTGTCGGAGAAGTGCGGGTTCTCGCGGCGCGAGAGGCCGATCGATCCGAAGAGCCGCGTGAACGGCCCGCTGTCGAACGTCCGCTCCGCTTCGAAGGCGATCCGCCGGGTGCC
>DASSOM010000340.1:0-3365 GCA_035700625.1 Vicinamibacterales bacterium | reverse complement strand
GGCGACGAACCGGTGCGAGCCGATGCCGGCGAGCGCCCCCAACAACCACGCCCCGGCTTGTCGTATCCCGAGTGGGATTACCGGACGGGAGGCTACCGGCACCCCGGCGCGATCGTACGCGAGCCGGAGCCTCCGCTCGGAGACGGTGCGTGGGCCCGCTCGGCGCTGCTCCGGCATGCGCCGCTGGTCCGGCGGGTGCGCAGCCGGTTCGAGCGGCTCCGCCCGAGGCTGATGCGCGTCGGCCGGCAGCCGGACGGATCCGATCTCGACATCGACGCGTTCGTCACGACGTTCGCGGATCTGCGGGCCGGCGCGTCGGTCGACGGACGGTGGTATGCCGCGTGCCGTCCCGCCAGGCGTGCGCTGTCGGTCGCGCTGCTCGTCGACGTCAGTGCGTCCACCGACGGCTGGGTCTCCGCGAATCGCCGCGTCGTCGACGTCGAGCGGGAGGCCCTGCTCGTCGTCTGCGAAGCGCTCGACGCGCTGGGGGATCGATACGGCATCTTTGCGTTTTCAGGCGAGGGATCGGAAGACGTCTGCGTGCTGCCCGTCAAGTCGTTTCATGAACCGTCGGGCGCGATCGTGAGACAACGGATCGCCGCGCTCGAAGCGGATCGGTACACCCGGATCGGGACGGCGATCAGGCACCTCACGGCATCGCTGTGCCGCGAACAGACCGATCGACGTCTGCTGCTCATCCTGTCGGACGGCAAGCCGAACGACGTGGACCTGTACGAAGGGCGATACGGCGTCGAGGACACGCGCCAGGCCGTGGCAGAAGCACGCCGCCAGGGCGTGGCCGTCTTCTGCCTGACGGTGGATCGCGAGGCGCCGCGCTACGCCCGACGGGTGTTCGGTCGCGCGGGATTTGCGGTGCTGCGCAGGCCGGAACAGCTGCCGGCCGTGCTGATCGAGGCCCTGCGGCAGCTCGTGAAAGCGTGACGCCCCGCGACTGGTTTACTGCCTGACGAAGTCGATCACGATCTCGCCCGGCTGGCGGCGCTGGTACGCGATCGCGACGCCGTCGCCATAGCGCGCGCGCAGCTGATCCAGCAGCGGCAGCGGATCGTGATCGTTGACGAAGCGCATGGTTTCGCCCGGCCGGAGCGCATCGAGCGCACCGAAAATCGCCGCGTGCCGGAAACGCTTCGCGACGCCGCGTGCATCGAATGGATAGAGCTGGTCGGGGGACAGGTGCAGGTGAGCGTGATGTTCCACGGAATGCAGACTCCTTGCCTTGGAGTCTTGCATCAGGGCACCCCCCGGACGTTGCGCCAGCGCAAGGATCGCAAGGAGCGGACCGGTTAGCGCTCGGAGCGCCCGCGGGCGAGCGACTCGAGTCGGTGCCGATCCCGAATGACGAACCCGGATGCGGTCGTCCGCACGGTGCCCTCGCGCGACAGCCTGGTCATCACCCGGATCGCACTCTCCAGCGTCGTGCCGCAGAGGTCCGCCAGATCCTGCCTGGACAGCTTCAGGCCAATGCGGATCTGCCCGTCGGCGAGCGGCGCGCCGGCCTGATCGGCGAGCCGGAGGAGCAGCGCGGCCACGCGCTGCTCGACCTGCCCGCTCGCCAGTTCCACGATGCGGCGTCCCAGCCGCATGTCGCGTCCCGTCGCCTCGCGCACGAACGCGGCGGCGGCGGACGGATTCTGCTCGAGCACGTGCAGCACGTCGCGGCGCGGCAGCACGAGGACGGTCACGTCGCGGTCGAGCGCCGTGCACGTGCAGCAATAGGGGGCGAACGCGCACGCCGCGCTCGCGCACAGCAGCTCGCCGGGCTTGCCCACGTCGATGATCACCTCGCGGCCGTTCTCGCTCGGCCGCATCAGTTTCACGTGGCCGTCGACCGCGAAGACGAATTCCTGCGCGGGCTCGTCGAGGCCCCACACCACCCCGCCCTTCGGCACGCGGCGCACGGTCGCGTACGGCCGCAGGCGATCCCGATCCTTCGGTGAGAGCGCCCGCAGAAACGCGACGCGCGCGACCGCCGCATCGAACGACGTGATAACGCCGTCGTCCCGAACGGGGTCGGACATGATGCCTATCATACGCCCATCTTTTTTCGCGTGATCCCGCCCGAACGCTGCTTCCGCCCGTCATGGTCCGGCGCGCCCGGACGCCCTATCCTGCTCGCGCGTGGACGACCATCCGATTGCCAGGGTTCGTCGCGAACACCGGGCCGTGGAGCAGGAGCTCCGGCGGCTCGTCCGGATGGTCGGCGCGAACCCGCCGCGCACGATGCTCGCGCCGGCGGTGAGTGATTTCGTCGGACGGTGCGGATGCCGCATCGAGCCGCACTTCGAGCTGGAAGAGCGCCGCATCTACCCGCATCTGCGCGAGTGCCTGGGAGAAGGCAACGGCGCGGTCGACGAGGCCATCCGCGAGCACGACACGCTGCGGGAGCTTATCGGGCTGCTGCGTCTCCGGTCCGATCGCCTGCGATTGGGAACGCGCGATTCGAGCCCGGACGTCGCCGAAACGATCCGCGATCTCGAGACGCTCTGGCACGCGCACGCGCACCGAGTCGACGCCGTGATGGCGCCGCTGTTGAAAACGTTGAAGGAGGAGCCGCATGGCTGACGTGCAGCCGCTTCGCTTCTACCGGACGCCGGCACGACGCGAAGGACGCGACGACCGCCGGATGACACCGCTGCAGGCGGAATTCCTCGAGGACGGCTGGGTGCCCGATCCCGATGCGCTCGGAGCCTCGCTGATGCGCCACGACCTCGCTATCGGCGTCGGCTACGGCGACGCAGGCCCCATGACGCTGCCCGGCCCGGAGTACACCGCCGCGGCGGGCGAGGACGAGACGTGGCCGCCCGTTTTCCAGTGGCAGATCGATCCCGCCAATCCCGACCTCCAGTCGGGTGAAGCCGACGTCAGCCGCGACGGCTGGGACTTCGCCGTGTGGTGGCAGCGGCACCCCGCTGGCCTCGTCTACGCGTCCATCCAGGCGCTCGAACAGCGCGACGACGAGATTGGCGGCGCGGAACGGCGGCTGCCGATGGGGCGCAACGTCGTGGTGAACCTCGTGTACGACGAGCAGCGCCAGGCGGTCATTGCGGTCTACGGCACCGCGCGCGATTTCCGTCCGTTCGTCTCCGCACTGCGGATCGGCCTCGCGCTCGAGCCCCCGACAGGAGCACACGCATGACTCAGACGGCCAACGGATCGCGGTGGTTTCGGATCGCGGACGAACCGCGCGACTGGGAGGATTTCTATCGCGAGCGCTGGGCGTTCGACCGGTCCGTGCGGAGCAGCCACAGCGTGAACTGTTCCGGCTCGTGCTCTTGGGAAGTCTTCGTCAAGGACGGGCTGATCTGCTGGGAGCTGCAGAAGACCGACTGGCCGCAGATCGATTC
>DASSOM010000339.1:0-15206 GCA_035700625.1 Vicinamibacterales bacterium | reverse complement strand
CCCGCCGCGTGCCGGCTGCGCGAGGAGATTCGCCGCGCGGCGATCGCCCCGTACCCGGTGCTCATCGAAGGGGAGAGCGGCAGCGGGAAGGAACTGGCCGCCCGTGCAATCCACGCGCGCAGTCCACGTCGAGGACGGCGCTTCTGCGCCGTGAATTGTGCCGCGCTCACGGACGATCTCCTCGAGGCGGAACTCTTCGGGCACGCCCGCGGCGCCTTTACCGGCGCCATCGCCGAACGCGCCGGGCTGTTCGAGGAGGCGGACGGCGGCACGCTGTTTCTGGACGAGGTCGCGGAACTGTCGCCGCGCGCGCAGGCGAAGCTGCTGCGGGTGCTGCAGGAAGGGGAGGTTCGCCGCATCGGCGAAAGCGTCACGCGCCGCGTGGATGCGCGGATCGTTGCGGCGACCAACCGTCCGCTCGTGGCCGAAGTGGAGGCCGGCCGCTTCCGCGCCGACCTGCGCTTCCGGCTCGATGTCGTGCGCCTGACCGTCCCGCCGCTGCGCGATCGGCCGGAGGACGTCGCGTGGCTCGCGGAGCGGTTCTGGACGGAGGCGGCATCGCGCGTCGGCACGCGGGCATCGCTCTCGCCGGAGCTGCTGGCGTCGCTGTCGCGATACGACTGGCCGGGCAACGTACGGGAGCTGCAGAACGTGATCGCGTCGCTCGCGGTTCATGCGCCGCGCCGCGGCCGTCTGGGTGCGGCGTCGCTGCCCGCGCACGTCGCGGGGCTCGCCGTTCGCGCGCCCGTCGCGTTCGAGGCCGCGCGCGCCGAGTTCGATCGCCGTTTCGTCCGCGCCGCGCTCGCCCGCGCGGGCGGCCACCGGGGCCGAGCCGCCTCTCAGCTCGGCATCTCACGACAGGGCCTCGCCAAGATGCTCAAGAGGCTCGGCATTACCGATTGACGAGTGACGATTGCCGATTGCATTGGCGATTGTCGATTGAAGATTCGCCAATCGCCAATCGGCAATGCGCTCAGCGCGCGCGTGCGCGCGCGAGCGCAGTGTTGATGCGGGCGAGCGCGGCGGGAACCGTCTCCGCGGCCGC
The DNA here is from genome assembly GCA_035700625.1 of Vicinamibacterales bacterium. Lineage (GTDB taxonomy): Bacteria > Acidobacteriota > Vicinamibacteria > Vicinamibacterales > 2-12-FULL-66-21 > DASSOM01. The sequence goes on along the minus strand of DASSOM010000339.1, from coordinate 14,161 downwards.
GGCGTCCCCGTAGTACCGGACGGCGGCGGCGCGATCGTTCAGCCGCATCGAGAGGTCCCCAAGGCGGACGGCGTGGGCGGCTCGCTGGTGTGGATCGGCATCCGGTCCGTGCAGGGCCTCGTAGTCGAGGAGCGCGCGCCGCGCCTCATCGTAATGCCGCAGACGCGCCGAGGCTTCGGCGAGGTGATAGTAGGCGAGCGGATCGACGGGCTCGCGCCGTGTCGCATCCTGCAGCATCCGCTCGGCGCCTTCGGCGTCGTGCGTCATCAGCAGCGCGCGGCCGAAGAGCGTGAGCGCTTCGCTCGTGTCGTTCGGTCCGATCGCTCCCTGAAGCGCCCCGAGCGCCTTGCTGAGCGCGATGCGATCGCCTCGCGCCTGCGCGGCTTCCAGCCAGACGCGGCCGAGCGCCACGTACGTGGCCGTGTGCTCGGGATAGCGCTCCGCCGCGCGGCCGAGCGTGAGCACGGCGCGATCGCGCTGGCCGGCATCCGCATACGCGAGTCCAAGCGTGATGTCGCGCGCGGGCCCGGGATCCAGCGCGCAGAGCGCTTCGAGCTGGACGAGGCGTTCCTCCGTGCGTCCGAGCAGGCGGTCCAGATCCGCCAGCTCTTCGCGCGCCGCGAGCAGGGCGGGAGCGAGCGCGACGGCCCGGACCAGGGCGTCGCGCGCCGGCGCGGTCTTGCCGCGTTCGCGAAGACAGATACCCAGCAGATAGTGCGCCTCCGCCATGCGATCGTCGAGGGCGATCGCGCGGCGCACGGCATCGATCGCGAGATCCAGGCGCCCGGCGCGGTACTCGGCCAGCGCAAGCTTGTACGACAGCCGCGGCGCGCGATCGTCCAGCGCGACGTACGCGCGATAACGCCCCGCCGCCGCCGTGTAGCGCTCCAGGGCGTATTCGACGTCGCCGAGCAGCTCGAGCGGGCGCGTCGCCGTTGGATCCAGATCGGACGCGCGCTGCAGATCGCGAAGGGCGGCGTCGAGGTCGCCGCGGCGGCGGTACACCTCGCCTCGTTTGAGATACCCCAGCATCGACTCGGGCTTCAGGGCGATCGCGCCGCTGAAGGCCTCGATGGCGGCAAACGTGTTGTCGCGCGCCCCGACGGATTCCCCCTGCGCAATGAGCTCCCGGTAGGTCCGTTCCCGGCGGCTGACGGTGTAGCCGTACACCGCCGTTCCGGCAATCGCGAGCAGCAACAGGCCCGCCAGCAGGCGTTTCACGCCCGTATCCTGCCACAGGAGCGGGTTCCGGGGAACTTTCCAGCCCCGGCGGGATCTAACCGGGGTAAGCGCCGGTCGCGCACGGGGTGTTAACATGGCAGAAGGACTGTCAGTGAAACCCGTTCGAGCCATTGCCTGGGCAGACGCCGGGGGCCGCGAGGCCCTGCTGATTCAGCGATGCGTGGCGCGCGATGAGGATGCGTGCGCGGAGCTCGTGAACGAGCATCAGCGCATGGTCTATCAGCTCTCCCTGAACCTGCTGAACGACCACAACGAAGCGCTGGACCTTTCGCAGGAGGTCTTCCTGCGCGTGTTCCGCACGCTTCACAGCTTCCGCGGCCAGTCGAGCCTTCGCACCTGGATCTACCGCATCGTCGTGAACCAGGCGCGCAATCGGCAGCGATGGTGGCGGCGGCGGCATCGGGCGGAGCAGGTCTCGCTCGACGAGCACATCGAGCATCACGGCGAGCTGCCGGGCAACGGCGGCGCGTCGCCCGATCGGCTGCTCAACCAGAAGCTCGTGGCTGAACGACTCCGCACCGCCCTCGACCGCCTGCCGTTCGATCAGAAGACGGCCCTGGTGCTTCGGGAGATTGACGGTCTCAGCTACGAGGAAATCGGCTTTTCGCTCGGCATCGCCGTCGGCACCGTGAAGTCGCGCCTGGCCCGGGCGCGCGAGTCCCTCCGGGCGCAGTTGAGGGTGGCATGATCCCGCTGACCTGCGCCGCCGTGCACCGTCGCCTTGCCGGCTATCACGACGACGAGCTTCCGATTCAGGAGCAGATGGCCGTCCGGCAGCACATCGATGAATGCCCGCCGTGTCAGCGGCAGTTCCGCGAGCTGCAACTGATTGGCGAGTCTCTCCGGCTGGCGGCCAGGCCAGGCCCCGCGGACGACTGGACGGGGCTGCAGCCCGGCGTCATCAGCCGCATGCGCGCCGAGGCCTACGAATCGTGGCCGGCGCGCCTCGGCCGCCTGTTCGACGACATGCATCTGGTGTGGATTGGCCTCGCGTCGACCGCCGGCACGTGCGTCTGCGCCGCGCTGGTGCTTGGCCTCCTGCACTTCGCCTCGCCCGAGCGCGACGATTCACTCGCGGCGCTCATCGCGGCGCTCGCGGCCCCGTCGGGGTCCGATCTCAATCCGATGCGCCTCGACGGGCGCATCCGCGTTCCGAGCCTTACGCACGACGGCGTCGTGCCGGCGACCCTGGAGCAATCGGTGTCGGAGGGGGAGCTGGTGCTCGCGCTCTCCGCCATCGTCAGCCGGGAAGGGAAGGTCTCGGGAGTCGAGGTTCTGACGAACGATCGGGATCGCCGCGAGGTCATGACGATCCTCGACGCGATTTCGCGCGCCCGGCTCGAGCCGGCGCGCTACGGCCAGGATCCGATCGCCGTCAACATGATCTGGCTGCTCGAACACACGACCGTGCGGGGCACGAACGGCGCCACGGCCGTGAAAGCGAAGTACCGCTCCCACCTCTGATCGTCAGGGCACTCACTTCCGGATGTCCGCTGCGGCGGTGGCGACGTTGTTCATCGCATCCGTCGCGCGGATGATGACGACGCCCGCCGCCGCCGGCTCGTCCACGACGATCTGAAATTCCTCCCGCACGGAGTCCGGGATGCCGTCCACCGGATAGACGACGCGCCAGCGGCTGGCATCGAGGGAATACTCGACGCGCTCCACGGCGGACTGCGCGTCCGTCACCGAAAACTGGATCGTGCTGTTGGATCCGCTCGCGCCGGCCGGCGGCAGGTCGATCCGGGGCGGCGTGTTGTCGATGTCGAAGCCGGTGCTCTCGAGTTCTCCGACGAGCGCCGTGCCCGGCGAATTCGACGGCGCGTCGGAGGCTGCCACCTTGACGAAGTACGTGCCGTCGGGCACCGACGTCGTGTCCCAGACGAAGATCGGATCCCACAGCCCCTTGTGGAGCGCCTTCCACTCGGTCTCTCCCTCGCGGCGGTAGTACACGTCGTACTGCAGCCGATCGTCGTTCTCGTCGTCTGCCTGCCAGACGAACGTCTGCAGGCCCTTCTGGTACACACGGCGGCCGAGCGCCGGTGACGCGGCAATCACGCCGGGAGGCGTCGATGCCTCTGCCTCGGCGGCCTTCCGTCCGTCGGACGTGTTGTCTTCGAAGCCCGCAATCTCGAGCTCGCCGGTCGAGAACGGCCGCTGGAAAACGGCGCCCGGCGGATGCACTGTGATGCTCGAGACGTCAGGCCTGAGATTGCGGGGCAGATACGCCGCCGTGACCGACGTGAGCACGGGACTGCCGCCGCGATCCGCCTTCAGGACGGCGCGCCATTGCAGATAGCGCGCCTTCGGGCTGGCGATCGGTTCGCCCGCGGCCGCCGTGTACGCCTTCGACCACGGGCTCCACGTTTCGTCGGGTGTCGCCGTATTGCCGCTGCGGGAAGACAGTTCGACCGTTCCCTGATTGCTGGTCGTCCGCCACTGGATGATCCCCCAGGTGGCGACCGTGCCCGCGTCGCGGATGTCGGATTCGTACTGCCCGCGGGTCGCGCGTTCGGACGAAAGCGCGAAAATCCGGCCCGGGTTGCTCGTCGCGGCGATGACGCGGCCGTCGCGGCCGCGCAGCAGCGCGGTGATCTGGCGGGCGCTGGCGCGCGTGAGGAGCGTGGCGCGCGCAGGATCGCCGGCGACGCGGAACAGTTTGCCGTCCGCGCCCGTGCCGACGAGCAGCGCGCCGTCGGCCTCGATCAGCAGGTCGAACGGCGAATCGTCCGGCGATTCCCAGACGGTGTCCCACAGCCCGTCCGGCCGGACGCGAAAGATGGCTCCTTTGGCGCTGCGACGCGGCTCCGGCTGCGGCGCCGCTGCCGACGCGGAGACGCCGCTCGTGTCGACGATCGCGATGCTCGTGATTTCCGTGGACACGTTCGGGATCGGCGGCCGGTCGGTCGGCGGAGGCGTCGTGACATGATCCGCCGGGCGATCTTCGCCGCCGCTCGTTGCGCTGAACGCCGCCGCATAGATGGTTCCATCGTTCCCTACGCGAATCGCGTGCAGCTCCTTGAAGGCGGAATCGAGGAGCACGAACCCTTTGCCCTCGCGGTCGATGCGATAGAGCCGTCCGGGTGATTCGGTGCCCGCGAGGAGATTGGCCTCGCGGTCGAACGCGAGCGTGACGACGTTGGTCGCGCTGGTCTTGTAGAAGCGCGCGCCCTTGCCGCTCGACGTGATCTTGTAGATGGCGCCCTTGTCGCCAGTCGCGGCATACAGGGCGCCGTCGCGGTCGACGGCCAGCGACCAGATGTACTTGTCATCGGGATCGAAGTAGACCTGCGACGTGCCGTCGGGGGCGACGTCGTAAATCCGTCCGTCGGGCGACGTGCCCACGTACAGGTGGCCGTTGCGCGCCAGCGCGAGCGCGTGGGCTTCGAGCTCTCCCGCATCGAAGAACGTCGAGACCTTGCCGGCGGGCGTCACCTTCAGCACGCGTCCTTCGTTGCCCGTCCCCGCGTACACGGTGCCGTCTTCAGCCTGCGCGATCGCCCACAGAAACGGGGTCGACGTTTCCGCAAGCCGCGTCGACACCGGCCCGAGCAGCAGGCGGCCGTCGCTGTCGATCGACAAGTCTTCGACGTCTCCCTTGAGGAAATCCGCCTGCGTCGACACGGTCCAGAACGTCGGGCTCGAGGCCAGCAGCAGCGCCGGCGCGCAAATCAGCGCAAGGCCGGCGAGGGCCGCGCGAAGCGATGTGGACATGGTGCAAGGATATCGGATGTTGGATGTCGGAGGTGACGGTACGGGGTGCGGCGGGCGTCAGGCCGAAAGCTGGAAGCTGGCGGCTTTCTACTTCCGTTCGACGTCGATCGTGAGGACACGCGAGCCGGTGACCGCCGAATCCATCGGCAGATCCCATTCGCCGAGGGCGGCGCTGCGGATCGGGGCGAAGTCGCCGCCGTTGCGATCCCCTTCGAGGACCGCGAGCACGGACGGGGGGAGCGACGTCAGCGCCTCGCCGTTGACCACGGCGCCGGGCGTGCCGGTGAGGAGGCGGACGTAGATGCGATTGTTGCGATGCGTGTCGTTCAGCAGGCGGATCATCTGCGAGACGCTCTGCGGCTGGAGCGACCGGCCAATCTCGCGCTGCTCGATCTGATTGAGCTGACGGCCGTCCGACACGAGAACGGAGAGCTGCCCCGACGCATTGGCGGGAATGTCGATCGGGATGGTCGAAATCGTTTCGTCGCCGCGATAGCTGCGGGTGAGCACCTTCAGCGGAACGGTCTGTCCCGCGCGCGGGTGCACCTCGTCGATCCAGACCCGCTCGATGCTCGCGGTCAACGGCGTCTCGCTCGTCTTGATCGTCAGATCGAGGCGGTCGAGCGTCACCGGTTCGATGTCGTTGGCGAGCAGCATCGTGAGCGGCCCCGCCACGTACGCCGCGGCGCCGAGAATCGGGTTCTCGCCGGTGAAGATGTCGCCGAACTGCAGCGGCGCGTGTCCGGCCAGCTCGGCGCGTCCACTGACGGCGAACGTCACCGCGCCGAACTGCCGCTCGTACGACCCGAGCGTGTTGAACAGCGATACGTAGGCGAGCAGCGGCGTGAACAACTGATCGTTGACGACCTCGTATCGCAGCGTGCGAGCCGGGCCAGCCTCCGATTCGAGCGTCATCGTGACCGGTACGAGCCTCGGACCCTTTCCGAGCGTGCCCGCAATCGCCGTCGCGCGGTCCTGGCTCACGGTGCCGACGACATCGCCGAGGCTCGCGATCTTGAACGACGACATCAGGCTCGGCAGCGACGTGTAGACGTACGCGCGCGTCATCGGAAACGCGGCCGGCCCCAGATTGAAGAAGGGATGGCCGAACGCGTAGACGCGGTCGCCGTCGATGTGCGTGACGGTCCCCGTGGCTCCCATTTCGGCATCGCCGCGGATGAGCGAGACGCCGACCGCATCCCCCGGGCGCAGCGCCGCCTTCGGCTGCGCTTCGTTCGCCGGCGCTGAGGTGCCGGCGACCATCGGCACGAAGCCCGCCTCGCCGAACGCGCGCGAGATGAACTGCACCGCGGCGGGATCGAAGCCGCTCAGCAGGAGCGGCGTCGCGATCGGACGAAGCATCGGGCCGAGCTGGGCGCCGGCCGCCACCGGCAGACCGATGGCCTGCACGTCGGCGGGACGATCGGCAAACGCACCGATGCGCTCGGACGCGGTCCGCAGCGCCGCGGCCAGCCGCTCGGGCGTGACGGGCAGATCGATTCGGGCGGCGGTCGAACGGGCGCGCGGCGCCGGACGCGTGGTGGCCTCGATCATCTCGCCGATGGGCGTGATGCCGGCGATCGGCTCTTTCGAGAACGCGCCGATCGAGTACGACACGGCGCCGACGAGCCGGCCGTCGATGTAGACGGGGCTGCCGCTCATGCCCGCGATGACGCCGGTTTCGGCGAGCGGGCCTCCCTCGAGCTTCGCGAGAATCAGGTTGCGCTTCGGGCCCTGCACGTTCCGAAGCACGCCGATGATGTGCGCCTTGAACTCCTGCAGCGAGGTGCCCTGGAAGACGGTCTGACCGGTGCCGACCATGCCGGGACGCACCTCGTCCAGCGGCATCAGCGTCGGCGCTGCCGGCAGCGTGATCCACGTCGAGGCGGCGAGCGCGACAGCGAGAACGATCGGGCGAATGTTCATGCAGCTTCCTGGACTGCGGCGGGCCTGCATCCTTTATAGCGGCCGGATCGCAGGGGGTCAAGGACGGCCGGCCGGCTGGCTCGTCGGAATTGACGATTCCGCGGCACTCTGGTATCGTCCCTCCATCGTGTTCAGTCAGCGTCTCTTCGCCGTCGCCGCCCCGGCGTTTACGCCGTATTGGTGGTGGTATGTCCGCGAGGGGGCGAGCCGGTAGACACATCCGGTCAACACGAGGATCTTCAGCCCCCTCAGCCTTCGCGGCGAGGGGGCTTTTTTTATGTCCGATCCCCAAATCTGCGCCACTGTGACCGGCCGCACGGCCGATGAGATCCGACGCGCGCGCGACGCCGCGTCGGCCGCCGATCTCGTCGAGCTGCGGCTGGATTCGATGGCGCGGCCGGATCCGGCGGCCGCGCTGGCGGATCGAAAGCGACCGGCGATCGTGACGTGCCGCGCGGCGCGCGACGGCGGCGGCTTTCGCGGCTCGGAGGAAGAACGCCGGCGGCTGCTCGCCGATGCCGCGTCGCTCGGAGCCGAGTTCATCGACGTCGAGTGGGACGCGGGATTCGAGCCGCTGATCGCGGCCCGCCGCGGGCGCGGCGTCATCGTCTCGCTGCACGACTTCGACGGGATGCCCGCGGACCTGCCGGAGCGTGTGGCGGCGATGCGTGCCACCGGCGCCGAAGTGGTGAAGGTCGCGATCTCCGCCTCGCGCTTGTCCGATCTGATCGCCCTCCGGGATCTTGCCCCACGCGGTCCCGATGCCGACGTGGTCCTGATCGCGATGGGGGCGGCGGGCGTGCCGTCGCGCGTGCTTCCCGCCGCGTTCGGCAGCCGTTGGACGTACGCGGGCGATAGCGTCGCACCGGGCCAGGTGCCGCTCGACCGGCTGCTGCACGAATTCCGCATCCGCCGGATCCGTCCGGACGCCGCGCTGTACGGCGTGGCCGGACGCCCCGTCACGCGATCGTTGTCGCCGGCGATGCACAACGCCGGCTTCGCGGCGCTCTCCTTGAACGCTGCCTACGTGCCGCTCGAAGCCGCCGACGCCGAGGACTTCCGTCAGTTCGCCGACGCCTTCGGTCTTCGCGGCGCGAGCGTGACGACGCCGTTCAAGATCGAGCTGGCGGGTCTTGCGGACGAGGTGTCCCCGGTGGCGCACGCCGTGGGCGCTATCAATACGCTGGTGCGGCGCGACGGGCGCTGGACGGCGACGAACACGGACGTCGACGGCTTTCTCGAGCCGCTGCGCGGCCGCGTGTCGCTTCGTGGCACGCGCGCGACGGTGCTGGGCAGCGGCGGCGCGGCGCGCGCGGTCGCGGTTGCGCTGTCGCGCGAAGGCGCGGCGGTCACCATCGCGGCACGGAACGCAGCCGCTGCGCGCGACGTCGCGGAGCAGTCCGGCGCGCGGGTTGGCCCCTGGCCGCCCGCGGCCGCGTCGTGGGACCTCCTGGTGAACGCGACGACCTGCGGGAGCGCGGCGAATCCGGGAATGCCGATCCCCGCCTCCGCCATCGGCGGCCGGTTGGTGTACGACCTCGTCTACGAACCGGATCCGACGCCCCTCATGTCGGCCGCGCGCGACGCGGGCGTCGAGGCAATTGGCGGACTCGAGATGCTCGTCGCGCAGGCCGAGCGGCAGTTCGAAACCTGGACCGGACAGCGTCCGCCGCGCGGTCTCTTTCACGAGGCGGCGCTCCAGGCGCTGTCGCTGAGAGAAGGCGGTGCGAATTTGCGGACCGCAAACACATGAAATACACGACCTTCGAAGAATTCGTAGACCTGACGCGGCGCGGCACCTTCGTGCCGGTCGTCAAGGAGATCATGGCCGATCTGCTGACGCCGGTCTCCGCCTTCGTCAAGGTCGCCGAGCACTCCGACTACGCGTTCCTGTTCGAGAGCGTGGAAGGCGGAGAGCATGTCGCGCGCTATTCGTTCCTCGGCAAGGATCCGTTCCTCGTGCTCCGCTCGCGCGGCGGGCGAACGATCGTCGACCGCTCCGGCGTGACGACCGAGACCGGGGAGCCGTTCGTGCCGGTCCTGCGGCGGCTGATGGCGGAGTTCCAGGCGCCGGCGGTCGCCGACCTGCCGCGCTTCACGGGCGGCGCCGTCGGGTTCATCGGCTACGACGCCGCGGTCCGCTTCGAGCCGGCGCTCGACGGCGCGTGGCAGGCAGCGCCGTTCGCCGCGATGAACGGCGCCGAGGACGAAGCGGGCTTCATGCTGTTCGACACGGTCCTCGCGTTCGATCACGTGAAGCACCGGATCCTGATCATCGCGAACGCGCGCGTGACGGGCGACGAAGATCTGTCGGCGCTGTACCAGTTCGCGTGCGCGAAGATTCAGTTTCTCGAGCGCGAGCTGGAGCGAAGCCTGTCGCAGGCGGAGCCCGCGCGCCGGACGCCGCCGGTCGTGCGCTCGAACGTGTCCCGCGACGCGTTCGAATCGGGCGTGCGGACGATCAAGGACCACATCGCGGCCGGGGATATCTACCAGGCCGTGCTCTCTCAGCGCTTCGAGACCGACGTCCAGTCGGACCCGCTGACGATCTACCGCGCGCTCCGCCACGTGAATCCGTCGCCGTACATGTATTTCATGCGCATGGGCGGCCTGGCGATCGTCGGATCGTCCCCGGAGATGCTGGTGCGGGCCGAAGGGCGCCGCGTCGAGACGCATCCGATCGCCGGCACGCGTCCGCGCGGCGGCAGCGACGAGGAGGATCTGCGCCTCGCCGAGGAGCTGAAACGGAACGAAAAGGAACGCGCCGAGCACGTGATGCTCGTCGATCTCGGACGCAACGATCTCGGGCGCGTATGTGAATTCGGCAGCGTGCGCGTGCCGCAGTACATGGCGCTCGAGCGCTACTCGCACGTCATGCACCTGGTGTCGAGCGTGGAGGGGACGCTCGCGGCGGAGCGCGATCATCTGGACGCGCTCGTCGCCTGCTTTCCCGCGGGCACGGTGTCCGGGGCGCCGAAGATCCGCGCGATGCAGATTCTCGCCGGTCTCGAGCCGACGCGGCGCGACATCTACGCGGGCGCGGTCGGCTACATCGACTTTGCCGGCAATCTCGACTTCTGCATCGCGATTCGCACGATCACCATTCGCGGCGGGCTCGCCCGCGTCCAGGCCGGCGCGGGCATCGTCGCGGACTCGAACCCCGAGGCGGAATACGAGGAAACGCGCGCCAAGGCGCGCGCGCTGCTGCAGGCGATCGAAATGGCGGAGACGGAGCTGTAGCGCAGGCCCTGTAGCGCAGGCCTTTAGGCCTGCCAACGACAATGCTGTTGCTCATCGACAACTACGACTCGTTCACCTACAACCTGGCTCAGTATCTGGGCGAGATGGGGAGCGCGCCGGTCGTGCGGCGGAACGACGAGATCGATCTCGAGGACGTGGAGCGCATGGCCCCCTCGCACATCGTGATCTCGCCGGGTCCTGGACGTCCCGAACAGGCGGGCGTCAGCGTCGAGGTCATCCGCCGCTGCGGCGAGCGGACGCCGATCCTGGGCGTGTGTCTCGGTCATCAGGCGATCGGCGTCGCCTTCGGCGGCCTCGTGCAGCGCGCGCCGTACGTCATGCACGGCAAGACGTCGGCCGTGCACCACGACGGCCGCGGCGTGTTCACCGGCCTCTCGCAGCCGTTCGCGGCGGGCCGCTATCACTCGCTCGTCGTCGCGCCCGACGTGCCGGATGGCCTGGAGGTCAGCGCGCGGAGCGAGGACGGCATCGTGATGGGCGTGCGGCATCGCACCTGGCCGGTGCACGGCGTGCAGTTCCATCCGGAGTCGGTGTTGACCGGCGAGGGGCGCCGGATCCTGCGAAACTTTCTGGAGCTGCCATGTTCCCCGCGCTGATCGACAAGCTGCAGCGCCGTCAGGACCTCACGACCGGTGAGGCAGCGGCCGCGATGACGGCGATCATGGACGGCGCCGCGGCGCCGTCGCACATCGCCGCGCTGCTCGTCGCGCTGGCCATGAAAGGGGAGCGTCCGGCGGAGATCGTCGGCCTCGCGCGCGCGATGCGCAGCCGCGCGACACCCCTTCGCCGTACGTGGGCGCCGGTGTTCGACACCTGCGGCACGGGCGGCGATCGCGCGAACACGTTCAACGTGTCGACCGTGGCCGCGATCGTGGTCGCGGCCTGCGGCGTGCGCGTCGCCAAGCACGGCAACCGCAGCGCGTCGAGCCGCTGCGGCAGCGCGGATTTGTTCGAGGCGCTCGGCGTCAATCTCGCCGCTTCTCCCGACGCCGTGGAGCGGTGCCTCGACGAGGCGGGCCTGGCGTTCTTCTACGCCCCGACGTTCCATCCCTCGATGCGGCACGCGGGGCCGACGCGGCGCGAGCTGGGCGTCCGGACGGCCTTCAACCTGCTCGGACCGCTCACGAACCCGGCAGGCGCATCGCGCCAGCTCGTCGGCGTGCCGCGGCCGGAACTGACGGAGCTCGTCGCACGCTCGCTGGCACTGCTCGGCTCGGAACGGGCGTGGGTCGTGCATGGTGCCGACGGTCTCGACGAACTGTCGACGACCGGTTACACGAAAGTCTCGGAGTGCCGCGGCGGGTCGGTCAACACGTTCTACCTGCATCCGGCGGATGTCGGCCTGCCGAAGGGGTCGCCGGAGGCGTTGCGAGGTGGCGATGCCGCCGCGAATGCCGCGATTGCGCGCGACATTCTCTCCGGACGCCGGAGTGCGGCGCGCGATATCGTGCTGCTGAACGCCGGCGCGTCGCTGCTGATTGCGGGGGCGGCCGCGTCGGTCCCCGAAGGGATTGCCGCCGCGGCCGACGCGATCGACAGCGGCCGGGCGGCCGCGCTGCTCGACACGCTGGTCGCGCTGTCCAACGAAAACGGGAGCCGTGCAGGATGACGACCGCCCCCGATCTGCTGGCGACGATGGTCGCCGCCGCGCGGCGCGCGGTGGACGTGCGGTCGGGGCTCGTGCCGCTCGCGCAGCTCGAGCGCGGCCTCGAGCCGCGCGACGGCGCGCGCCGCTTCGCGGAGACGCTGCGCGACGGACCCGCGCCGCGCGTGATCGCCGAGTGCAAGCGGCGGTCTCCGTCGCGCGGCATTCTCCGCCAGGACTATCGTCCGGCGGCGCACGCGCGCGCGTACGAGCAGGCCGGCGCCGCGGCGGTGTCGGTGCTCACCGAGCCCACGTTTTTCGACGGTTCGCTCGATCATCTGCGTGACGTGCGCGCGGCGACCCACATCCCCATCCTGCGAAAGGATTTCATCGTCACCCGTTATCAGATCGTCGAAGCCGCCGCCGCGGGCGCCGACGCCGTTCTTCTGATCGTCGGCGCGCTCTCGGGCGACGAGCTCGCCGCGAGACTCGCCGACGCGCGAGGCGTCGGACTCGGCGCGCTCGTGGAAGTGCACGACCGCGATGAGCTGTCGCGTGCCGTGGGCGCCGGCGCGCAGGTCATCGGCGTGAACAGCCGGAATCTGAAAACGCTGGCGGTCGAGCCGCGACTCCACGATGATCTCTCCGGCAACATGCCACCGTCAGTAATAGCGGTCGCGGAGAGTGGTCTCCGGTCGGCGGAGGATGTGCGGCGTCTGCGCGATGCCGGATACCGCGCGTTCCTGATCGGCGAACGCTTCATGACCGAGCACGATCCAGGGGCGGCTCTGAAGCGGCTGCGCGAGGCGGACGGATGATGCGCGTCAAGATCTGCGGCATCAGGCGGCCCGAAGACGCGCGTCTCGCGGCGGAGCTGGGAGCGTCCGCGATCGGATTCATCTTCTGGCCCGAAAGTCCGCGCTACATCGAGCCGCTGGCCGCGCGCCGCATCGTCGAACAGCTGCCGCCGTTCGTGACGCCCGTCGGCGTGTTCGTGAACGCGCCGAGGAATGCGGTTCTCGCCGCCGTACGGCTCGCGCGACTTGGCGCGGCGCAGCTGCACGGCGATGAACGGGTCGAGGAGTACGTGAGGCTGCCGGTGCGCGTGATCAAGGCGATCGCGCTCCGGGACGCCGACGATGGTGAAGCCGCCCTGGCGGTGCCCGCGTCGGTGACGGTGCTGCTGGATTTCTTCGATCCGCAGAAGCGCGGCGGGACCGGGCAGGCGATCGACTGGGACGTTGCCGCGCGGGTCGCCCGCGAGCGGCCGGTCGTGCTCTCCGGCGGGCTGCACGCCGGCAACGTGGCCGCGGCGATCGCGGCCGTCTCCCCGTCCGGCATCGATGTGTCGTCGGGCGTCGAAGAGGCGCCCGGCAGAAAGGACCCCGCGAAGCTCCGCGCGCTGTTCGCGGCGCTTCCACGATCATGACCGACGATCTTGCACCGCGGTTCGGCGTCCGCGATCCCGATTCACGCGGCTACTTCGGCCGGTTCGGCGGCCGGTTCGTGCCGGAGACGCTCGTGGCTCCCGTGGAGGAACTGGCGGCCGCCTACTTCGAGGCACGCGCGGACCAGGCGTTCCGGGCGGAGCTGTCCAACCTGCTGCGCCATTACGTCGGCCGCCCGACACCGCTGTACGAAGCGAAGCGGCTGTCGGCGTCGCTCGGCGGCGCGCGGCTGTTCCTCAAGCGGGAGGATCTCGCGCACACAGGCGCGCACAAGATCAACAACGCACTCGGCCAGGCGCTGCTCGCCGCGCGCATGGGCAAGCGCCGGGTCGTCGCGGAAACCGGCGCGGGGCAGCACGGCGTCGCGACGGCGACCGCCTGCGCGCTGCTCGGCCTCGAGTGCCACGTCTATATGGGTGCGGAAGACATGGCACGGCAGTCGCTCAACGTATTCCGGATGCGGCTGCTCGGAGCCGAGGTCGTCGAAGTGAACGCCGGCGCGCGCACGCTGAAGGACGCGATCAACGAAGCGATGCGCGACTGGGTCACGAACGTGAGCACGACGTACTACCTCCTCGGGTCCGTGCTCGGGCCGCATCCGTATCCGTTGATGGTCCGCGAATTCCAGTCGGTCATCGGCCGCGAGGCGCGGGCACAGGTCCTCGAGCAGGCGGGCCGCCTGCCCGACGCCATCGTCGCGTGCGTCGGCGGCGGCAGCAACGCCATCGGCCTTTTCGACGCGTTCATCGACGATCCGGGCGTGCGGCTGATCGGTGTCGAAGCAGGGGGGCGCGGCATCCGGCCCGGCGCGCACGCCGCGCGGTTCGCGGGCGGAAGCCCCGGCGTCCTGCAGGGGACGCGCAGCTTCGTGCTGCAGGACGAGGACGGCAACGTGGAACCGACGCACTCGATCTCCGCCGGTCTCGACTACGCCGCCGTCGGTCCCGAGCACGCGTGGCTGCGCGAGCGCGGGCGCGCCGAGTAC
>DASSOM010000338.1:0-5778 GCA_035700625.1 Vicinamibacterales bacterium | reverse complement strand
TCATGCCCGATCGCGTCGATTACATCAACGCGCACGGCACGTCCACGCCGATCAACGATCCCACCGAAACGCTCGGGATCAAGACGGTGTTCGGCGATCACGCCGCGCGCCTGGCGATGTCGTCCACCAAGTCGATGACCGGCCACCTGCTCGGCGCGGCCGGCGGTCTCGAGGCGGGCATCACCGCGCTCGCCGTCCGCCACCAGACCGCGCCGCCGACGATCAATCTCGACAATCCCGACCCGGCCTGCGATCTCGACTACGTCCCGCACAAGGCGCGCCCGATGGCGATCCGCTACGCACTCTCGAACTCATTCGGCTTCGGGGGGACGAATGGAACGTTGCTGCTCAGTCGGTATGATGATGAAGTCTGAGCGATTGCCGACCTGGAATCGTCAATCGTCAACGCGATCGGCAATCATCAATCGGCACTGCAATCGCCAATCGTCAATCATCAATCGGCAATGCATATAGTCGTTTGCATCAAGCAGGTCGTGACGCGCGAGTGGCAGCTGCGCGTCAATGACCAGAAGACCTGGATCCGCGATCAGGACGCGAGCTTCGAACTGAACGAGCCGGACGCCTACGCGCTGGAAGAGGCGCTGCGGCTCAAGGAGAAGCACGGCGGCGAAGTCATCGTGTGTTCCGCCGGGCCGGCGCGGGCGGCGCAGGTGATCCGCGAAGCGCTCGCGCGCGGCGCCGATCGCGCGCTGCACGTCGAGTCGGACGCGCTCGCGACCGCCGACGCCTCCACCGTCGCCGCGGCGCTGGCCGCCGCGATCCGCGGCGAGCAGGTCGATCTCGTCCTGACCGGCCTGCAGTCGGACGACCAGGGCTTCGGCCAGGTCGGCGTGATCCTCGCCGAGATGCTCGGCATGCCGCACGCCACGATCATCATGGAAGTGCAGGCTTCCGACCCTTCGACAGGCTCAGGGCAGGCGGTGCGCGTCAAGCGCGAGCTGGAGGGCGGATGGTTTCAGTGGATGACGCTGCCGATGCCGGCGCTGCTCACGATCCAGAGCGGCATCAACCAGCTCCGCTACGCGACGCTCAAAGGCATCATGGCCGCGAAGAAGAAGGAGATCCGCAAGGTCGCCGCGCCCGATGCGGCGCAGCCGCTCCAGCGGATTACCGCGATCGCGGTGCCCGAGAAGGGGAAGCAGACGCAGATGATTCCCGGCACCGCACCGGACGCGGCAAAGGAACTCGTGCGCCGTCTGCGCGAGGAAGCGAGGGTGCTCTGACGTGAGGCTCGTGGTCGCGGAACAGCGGGACGGACAGCTCAATCGCGCGGCGTGGGAAACGATCGCCGCGGCGCAGCAGGCCGGCGGTCCCGTGAAGATCGCCGTCCTGGGCAGCGGCGTGGACGCCGTCGCGGCGGAGGTGGCCGCGGCCGAAGCCGACGAAGTGATCGTCGTGGACGATCCGGCGTTGAAGATGTACACCGCCGACGGGTTCGTGCAGGCGCTCCAGCAGGTGGTGGCCGCCGAGTCGCCGTCGCAGGTCTTCCTGCCGCACACGTACCAGACGCGTGACTTCGCGCCCGCGCTGGCCGCCCGCCTGCAGCGCGCGCTCGTCACGGACGTCGTCTCGTTCGAGCGCGCGGGGGATGCGCTCAGCTACGCACGGCCGGTCTTTCAGGGCAAGCTCCAGGCGCAGGTCGTCGCGGAAGGGCCGTCGCCGCATTTCGTGACGTGGCAGATTGGCGCGTACCGCGCCGATGCGGTGAAGCGCGGCGCGTCGGCCGCGCCGGTCCGCAAAGCGTCGATCGCGATCGACGCGTCCGCGATCCGGCAGCGGGTGGAAGAGCCGTTCAAGGAAGCGAAGCAGGCGGTCGACCTGTCGCAGGCCGAACGCATCGTGGCCGTCGGTCGCGGCATCAAGGGGCAGGAGCATATCGACCTCGCGCGGCAGCTCGCGCAGGCGATGGGGGCCGAGCTGGCCGCGTCGCGGCCGATCTGCGATGCCGGCTGGCTGCCGATGGATCGCCAGATCGGCAGCTCCGGCCAGACCGTCGCGCCGAAGCTCTACGTCGCGCTCGGCATCTCCGGCGCGATCCAGCATCTCGTCGGGATGAAGGGGGCGCGCACGATCGTCGCTATTAATAAGGACGCCGAGGCGCCGATCTTCGAAGTGGCCGACTACGGCGTCGTCGGCGACCTGTTCGAGGTGGTGCCGGCGATGATCGCGGCGCTCGGGTAGCCCAGGCGCATGGCTCGTGAAACCCTCGACGTCGACATTCTGATCGTCGGCGGCGGTCCCGCCGGGATGTCGGCCGCGCTGCGGCTCGCGCAGCTCCAGAAGGAAAAGGGAGGCGAGCCGCTCGCGATTGCCGTCCTCGAGAAGGCTCGCGAGGTCGGCGCGCACATGCTGTCCGGCGCCGTGCTCGATCCCTCCGCCCTGCGCGACCTGCTCCCCGATTTCAAGGAACAGGGTGCGCCGCTCGCCGCCGAAGTCCAGCACGACGACGTGTATTTCCTGACGCGCGGGCGGCAGTTCCGATTTCCAATCACGCCGCCGCCGCTGACGAACCACGGCCACTACGTCATCTCGCTGAACCGCTTCGTGAAGTGGCTCGGCGGCCTCGTCGAGGCCGAAGGCATCGACGTGTTCACCGGCTTTGCCGCGTCCGAGATCCTGCTCGAAGGGGACGCCGTCGTGGGCGTCCGCACCGGCGACCGCGGCATCGGCAAGCACGGCGATCGCAAGCCGACGTTCGAGCCCGGTGTGGACGTCCGAGCGAAAGTCACGATCCTGACCGATGGCGTCCGCGGCAACCTCACCAAGTCGCTCGTCCGCCGACTCGGCCTGGACGATGGGCGGAGCCCGCAGTTGTACGCGATCGGCATCAAGGAATTGTGGGAAGTGCCGAAGGGGCGCGTCGCGCCTGGGCGAGTCCTGCACACGATGGGCTACCCGCTGCGCATGGAGGAGTTCGGCGGCGGCTTCATCTACTCGATGCCGGAAGGGGTGCTGTCGGTCGGATTCGTCGCCGGCCTCGATTACCGGGACCCGATGTTCGATCCGCACGTCGCGTTTCAGCATTTCAAGCGGCATCCGCTCGTGGCGTCGCTGCTCGACGGCGGGCAGATGGTGCGCTACGGTGCGAAGGCGCTGCCCGAAGGTGGCTGGCATACCATCCCGCGCGCGTATGCGGGGGGGGCGCTGATTGCCGGAGACGCGGGCGGGTTTCTGAATTCGCTGCGGCTCAAAGGCATCCATCTCGCGATGCGGACCGGCATGCTGGCGGCGGAAACCGCCTTCGACGCGGTCCGCGCGGGGGATGCGTCAGCGCCGCGGCTGAAGGCGTACGAAGATCGCATCAACGCGAGCGCCGTGCGCCGCGAGCTCTATCCCGTGCGGAACGTCCATCAGAGCTTCAGCTACGGCCTGCTCGCGGGCGTGGCGTACTCGGGCCTGTCGATGGTCACCGGCGGCTGGTGGTATCGCGATCCGATGCCGGCGCATGCGGGCTACGAGCGCCTGGCGACGCTTGCGGAGTACTATCCCGACGCGCGCCCCGATCCGGAATCCACCGTCAATCCCGTGAAGATCGATCGCACGCTGACGTTCGATCGGCTGACGAACGTGCACTTCTCGGGCACGCGCCACGCCGAGGACCAGCCGTCTCATCTCATCGTCCACGACGCCGAGGTGTGCCGCACGCGCTGCCGCGAGGAGTACGGCAACCCGTGCATCCGCTTCTGCCCGGCGAACGTCTACGAGATGGTCGACGCCGGCGACGGCACGCGCAAGCTCCAGATCAACGCGTCCAACTGCGTGCATTGCAAGACGTGCGACATCATGGACCCGTATCAGATCATCGACTGGGTGCCGCCGGAGGGTGGCGGAGGGCCGCAGTACGAGGGCATGTAGGAGTAACCTGTAATTGGTGAATTGGCGGGTTGGTGAGTTGGTGAATTCCATTAAATTCAATTCGCCAATTCAATTCACCAATTCACTAAATCTCCACTTCACCAATTACATGGTTTCCCTGACTCCCGCCCAGCGCCGCCGCGCCGCCTTCATCGCGGCGCTCGGCGCGCCGTTGGTGTCGGTGCTCGGCCGGACGCTGCGGTGGCGGGTCGACGGGTACCGGCACTACGAACAGATCATCGCGTCCGGCCGTCAGCCGATTTTCTCCTTCTGGCACGGGCGCATCCTGCCCGGCCTCCTCTTCTGGAAGCACCACGGCATCGTCGTCATCACGAGCGAAAACTTCGACGGCGAGTGGATCGCGCGCATCATCAACCGGTTCGGCTACGGCACCGCGCGCGGGTCGTCGTCGCGCGGGGGCATGCGCGCGCTCGTGCAACTCCGGCGCGAGATGGCGGACGGCCGTCCGGTCGCGTTCACGCTCGATGGTCCGCGCGGCCCCGCGCACGCGGCGCAGCCCGGCGCCGTGTGGCTCGCCGGGGCGACCGGCAACCCGCTCCTGCCGTTCCACCTGGAATCTTCGCGCGCGTGGACCGCGCGCAGCTGGGATCGCACCCAGGTGCCAAAGCCGTTCAGCCGCGTCGGGCTCGCCATCGGCGCCCCGATCGAGGTGGCCGATACGCAGGACGCGACGATCGACGCCCGCCGCCGCGAGCTCGAGATCGTCCTGGGCCACCTGGAACGCCGCGCGCTCGATCTCGCGCGGTGATCGTCGGCCGGAATCTCACGCCAAGCAGCCACGAGATCTCACGCCAAGGAGCCAAGGAGCCAAGGTGCGCCGTCGGCGAACGCCGGCCTGCGGCCGGCCGTCTGACGGACAGCCGGTCGACGGAGACAAACAGCGCTCCTGCCGCTCCTTCGCTGCTTGTCTCCGCCGATCGGCTGTCCGTCAGGCGCGCGCCACGCGCGCGCTCGCCGACGCCCGTGTCCCGGCGTTCACGATCGAGCCCGCCAGCGTGCTCGTGAATTGGCGTGAGATCCCTTGGCTGCTTAGCTCCTTAGCGTGAGATCTCTTAGCGCGTTGGCTCCTTGGCGTGAGATCCCGTGGCGTGAGATCCTTCCGGGATGCTGTTGATCACCTCGCCGCGGTTCGAGGAGCACACGACGCCGCCGGGTCATCCCGAGCGCCCCGACCGCGCGCACGTGTTCGACGCCGTCGCGGCGCGCTGGCGTGAGCGCGGCGGGCGGACGGTCGCGCCGCGGCCGGCCACGGTCGAGGAGCTGGCGCGCGTGCACGACGAAACCTACATCGAGTCGATTCAGAAGACGACGGCCCGCGCCGTCGCGCTCGATCCGGATACGTTCACGTCGCCGGAGTCGTACGAGATTGCGCGGCTGGCGGCCGGCGCCGCGGTGCAGGCGGTCGAGTACGCGCTCGATCGCGGCGAGCCGGCGTTCGCGCTCGTGCGTCCGCCAGGGCATCACGCGGAGCGCGATCGCGCGATGGGGTTCTGCCTCTTCAACAACGCCGCGGTCGCCGCGGCGGCGGCGCTCGCGCGCGGGCTGTCGCGCGTCGCGATCGCCGACATCGACGTCCATCACGGCAACGGCACGCAGTGGATCTTCTACGACGAGCCGCGGGTGCTGTACGTCTCGACGCATCAGTACCCGTTCTATCCGGGCACGGGCGCGGCCGGCGAGGTCGGGCGAGGCGCGGGCGAAGGGTGCACGGTCAACGTGCCGCTCGAGGCGGGTGCGTCGGATCAGGACTACGGCCGCGTCTATGCCGCGCTTGCCGCGGTGATCGGCGCGTACGCGCCGGAGCTGTTGATCGTCTCGGCCGGGTTCGACGCGCACGAGGCGGATCCGCTCGCGTCGATGCGGATGACCGCGGCCGGGTAC
>DASSOM010000337.1:0-3359 GCA_035700625.1 Vicinamibacterales bacterium | reverse complement strand
GTCCTTCCGGCGCGTGGCTCACGATGCGGTGTCGGCTGGGGTTATCACAGCGGCAGCCATCGATTGGCGATCGACAGCCCAGGTTCCATCGGGATCGCGCAAAGACAGCGCCGACACCGACCGGGACGCACTCCAGGACCGTTTTACCCGCTGACGCGCGTCGCGCGTCTCAGAGGTCGGCGCGATCCGAACACCGGCCACGGCGATCGCCGTCTGCGAACGGACCTCCTCCGGCCCTCGCGCGTCCGCAGGCGCCGCAGGGGATAACTCACCAGAGCGGCGCCGGGACGTTGCGGGTCGACGCGACCTCTGGCTCGCGCGACGCGGGTATCGGGAAAACGCGCGGGAGGCGCTCCGTCCGCGTTGCCGATGAGTACGCGGACGGCGACCGGCAAACCCTTGAAGATGACCAGTCGGCTCACCGGAGACCGGCAAACCCCAGGCAACGCGGCAGCGTCAGGTCTGCGCCGGGAGCGCGTTTTCCCGCGCGAGACAGCGGGAGCTAGACCCGCAACGTCCCGGCGCCGCTCGCCCCGTCAGCCCGTAAAGGGCTGACCCACATGCGGCGAGGGCCTGCGCTAAGATGCGCCGAGCCATGACGGACCTCCGCTACGCGCTGCGCGGCCTCCGCCGCTCGCCCGGATTCGCCGCCGCCGCAATCGTGTCGCTCGCGATCGGCATCGGCGTCAACACCGCGATCTTCAGCGTCGTCAATGCGCTGCTGCTCCGGCCGCTGCCGTATCCCGACGCGGACCGCCTCGTCATCCTCTGGAATCGATCGCCCGGCATCGGCATCGCCGAGGACTGGTTCTCCACCGGGCAGTACTTCGACATCAGGAACGGCCACTCGGGGTTCGAGGAGGTCGCGATCGCGATTGGCGCGAACTGGAACCTCACCGGCGGCGGCGAGCCGGAGCGCGTCGGCGTGCTGCGCGTGTCGTCGAACCTGCTGCCGATGCTCGGCGTCCGCCCCGCACTCGGCGAGCTGTTCTCGGCGGCGGACGACAGTCCGGGACGATCGGGGCGCGCGCTTCTCAGCTACGGCGCGTGGATGCGGCGCTACGGCGGCGCGCGCGACGTGCTCGGGAAGACGCTGACGCTGAACGGACGTCCCTACGAAATTGTCGGCGTCCTCCCCAGCACCTTCGACATTCCGCGGGAAGTGATGCCCACGCTCGGCGGCGCCGAGCACGCGGACGTCGTGCTGCCGCTGCCGCTCGCGGCCGACGCCGCGCGCGTCCGCAACGGCGAGGACTACAACCTGATCGGCAAGCTCGAACGCGGCGTCACCGTCGCGGGCGCGCAGGCGGAGATGGACGCGATCACGGCGCGGCTCCGGCGCGAGCATCCCGACGTGTATCCCGAAAACGGCGGCCTCACCTTCAGCATCGTCCCCCTGCAGGATCAGGTCGTCGGCAACGTGCGGCCGTATCTCATCGTCCTCGTCGGATCCGTCATGCTCGTGCTGCTCATCGCGTGCGCGAACGTCGCGAACCTGACGCTCTCGCGCGCGCTGGGGCGGCAGGGAGAGATTGCCGTCCGCGCGGCGATCGGCGCGAGCCGGGCGCGGCTCGTGCGGCAGTTCCTGGCGGAGAGCGTGCTGCTCGCCGGCGCGGGCGGAATCGTCGGCCTCGTGCTGACGTTCTGGCTGCTGGCCGGCATCCAGGCGCTCGGCGCGGGCAGCGTGCCGCGGCTCGAGGAGGTCGGCGTCGATCGCCGCGTGCTCGTGTTCACGATCCTGATCTCGATCGTCTCGGGCGTGCTGTTCGGCCTCGCGCCGGCGCTGCGATCGACGCGCGCGGGGCTGCAGCATCGGCTCGCCGATGCCGGACGCCGGTCGTCCGGCGCCGCCGTGTGGGGACGCCGCTCCGGCGGACGCTGGCTGCTCGTCGTCGCGGAGTTGGCGCTCGCGGTGATGCTGCTCATCGGCGCGGGGCTGCTCATTCGCAGTTTCGTGCGGCTGCAGCAGGTGCATCCCGGCTTCACCGCGTCGAACGTCCTCACGCTCGAACTAACGATGACGGGACGGAAGTATGCGGGGCCGCCGCAGGTGCTCGAGGCGAGCCGCGAGCTGTGGACGCGGCTGGCCGCGCTGCCCGGCGTCACCGCCGCAGGCGGCGTGTCGATGCTGCCGCTCAGCCAGATGTTCGCGTGGGGACCGATCGTTCTCGAGGGGCGGCCGCTGCCCGGCGGCGAGGCGTGGATCAACGTCGATCAGCGGACCGTCGGGAGCGACTACTTCGCCGTCATGCAGATCCCGCTTCTCAAGGGGCGGCTCTTCACCGAGCACGACACGATGGACTCGCCGCGCGTCGTCGTCGTGGACGACCGGATGGCGGCGGCGCTGTGGCCGAACGAGGATCCGCTCGGCAAGCGCCTCCGCCGCGGCGGCATGGACGCGTCCGAAGACGCGCCGTGGCTCACCGTGGTCGGGGTCGTCGGGAGCGTGAAGCAGTACACGCTCGACGAGACCGACTCGCGCATCGCGATGTATCACCCGCACACGCAGGTGCCGGGACGGTCGATCAATGTGGTGGTGCGGACGACGACCAGTCCGGAGAGCGTGGCGTCATCGGTGGTCAGCGAAATCCGCCGCATCGATCCGGACCTGCCGATCTACAACATGCGGTCGATGGACAGCCGCGTGGAAGCCTCGCTCGCGCAGCGGCGCTTCGCGGTGCTCCTGCTGACGCTGTTCGCCGGCGTCGCGCTGATCCTCGCGGGGATCGGCGTGTATGGCGTCATCGCGTATCTCGTCAGCCAGGGGGTGCGCGACATCGGGATCCGCCTCGCGCTCGGTGCGACGCCGAGTCGCGTTCTTGCGATGATCGTCGGCCAGGGACTGATCGCGGCCGTCCTTGGCGTCGCGATCGGCGTTGCCGGTGCGCTGGCGCTTGCGCGCGCGATGCAGACGCTGCTGTTCGGCATCGCGGCGACTGACCCGCTGACGTATTCGCTCGTCGCGCTGACGCTCGTCGCCGCCGCGCTGCTGGGCGCGTACGTGCCCGCGCGCCGCGCGGCGCGGATTGACCCCGTCCTGGCGCTGCGCGCAGAGTGATCGCCGCCTCCCACGCGCCTCAGGCTGTCGATCCGGATATCACCTTCGCCCCGATCTGCTGCAACAATGACAACCGGTCGATCACGCCCCAGTGCTCGACGAACCTCCCGTTGGCCAGGCGGAACACATCGAATCGCGCGACGCTGAAGGTCTTCCCCGTGGGCGCCACCCCCATGAACGGCCCCGTGTGCGTGCCGCGCGCCAGGATCCGCGACAACACCTTGTCACCGACGGCGAGACTCTCCTCGATTGTCAGCGTCAGGTCGGGAAACGCCGTGCGCGCGGCCTTGATGAACGCCTT
>DASSOM010000336.1:0-20387 GCA_035700625.1 Vicinamibacterales bacterium | reverse complement strand
GGAGCGAGGTTCGAGGAGCGAGGAACGAGGACCGAGGAGCGAGGCGCGGGGAGCGAGGGGCGGTGGAATTTCAGCGGTACCGCCGCTCCTCGATCCTCGCTCCTCGCTCCTCGCCCTTCCAGCGCCTCCACGATCCCCGGCACCTCGCCGGTGCCGAGGACCGCATCGATTTCGGGGATTTCCCTCTTCAGTTCGTCGCGATACCGCTCGGCGAGGCAGCCCGTCACGACGAGGCGCGCGCACTTGCCGGCGCGCTTCTGCTGCGCCATCTCCAGGATGGCGTCGATCGACTCCTGCTTCGCGCGATCGATGAACGCACACGTGTTCACCACGAGCACGTCCGCGTCGTCCGCCGCGGGCGTGATCTCGTGCCCGGCCTGCTGCGCCAGGCCCAGCATCACCTCGCCGTCGACGAGGTTCTTCGGGCAGCCGAGTGAAATGAGACCGATTTTCATTACGGGTACAGCCGGTACAACATGCGCGGGTAGGGGATCGCCTCGCGCAGATGCTCGAGGCCGCAGATCCAGCTCACCACCCGCTCGATCCCCATCCCGAAGCCGCCGTGCGGCACGCTGCCGTAGCGGCGCAGATCGAGATACCACTCGAACGCTTCCTGCGGCAGCTCGTGCTCCTTGATGCGCTGGAGCAGCAGGTCGTAGTCGTCGATGCGCTGGCCGCCGCCGATGATTTCGCCGTAGCCCTCGGGGGCGAGCACGTCCACGCCCAGCGCCACCTCGGGGCGATCCGGATCCGGCTTCATGTAGAACGCCTTCACCTTCGAGGGATACCGGTGCACGCAGATAGGCCGGTCGAACTCCTCCGAGAGCGCCGTTTCATCGGGCGCGCCGAAATCGCCGCCCCACTCGAAGGGCAGCCCCTTCTTCTTCAGGATTTCGACCGCTTCGTCATACGAGATGCGCGGAAACGGCGACTGAACCGCTTCGAGCTTTGTCGTGTCGCGCTCGAGGACCTTCAGCTCGCGCGACCGCTGTTCCAGCGTGCGCCCGACCACGTACACGACGAGCGCCTCGGCGAGATCCATGACGTCGTTCAGGTCCGCATAGGCGACCTCCGGCTCCACCATCCAGAACTCGGTGAGATGGCGCCGCGTCTTGGACTTCTCCGCGCGGAACGTCGGGCCGAACGCGTAGACGCGGCCGAGCGCCATCGCGTCCGCTTCGTTGTACAGCTGTCCGCTCTGCGTCAGGTACGCCGTCGCGTCATCGAAGTACTGCACCGGGAACAACGTCGTCGTGCCTTCGCACGCCGCGGGGGTGAAGATCGGCGTGTCGACGAGCACGAAGCCGCGGCTGTTGAAGAAGTCGCGGACCGCGTCGATCACCTCGTGGCGTACGCGCAGGATCGCCTGCTGACGCGGCGAGCGGATCCAGAGGTGCCGCCGATCCATCAGGTAGTCGACGCCGTGCTCCTTCGGCGTAATGGGGTAGTCGGCGGCGGGGGAGACGAGTTCGAACCCGGTCACGTCGATCTCGTATCCTCCTGGGGCGCGCGCGTCGGCGCGCACCGTCCCTTCGACCGCGATCGCGCTCTCCTGGCCCAGATGATCGGCGCGCGTGAACGTCTCGTCGCCGACCGCCTTCTTCGACATCACGCACTGGATGAAGCCGCTGCCGTCGCGCACCTGCAGAAAGTGGATCTTCCCGCTCGAGCGCCGGTTGTGCAGCCACCCGCGGATGCGGACGGTTTCCCCTTCGTGCTTCGCGATGTCTTCGATGTAGACGTTGCTCATTCAGCTTCCAGCTTCCAGCCGCCAGCTTCCAGCTCGGATTCCTTCGTCAGACGGCCGAGAGGATCCGTTCGAAGCGCTGGCGGGCGCGGCGCGTGTCTTCGAGGACCGCCGCCGGATCGCCGGCGCCGGCGACCTCCATCACGTACGTGCCGTCGTAGCCGATCTTCTGCATCGACAGGAGCGACGCGTCCCAGTCGATCCGGCCACGGAACGGCACGAGATGGTCGTCGCGGCGGCCGCCGTTGTCGTGCACGTGCGTCGTGATGATGTGCTCGCCGGCGACTTCGATGGCGTCGGGCACGCCGCCGAGCAGAAACGCGTGGCCGAAGTCGAGGCAGATGCCCGCGCCGGTTCCCTCGAGGTTGCGCTCGATCACCCGCACAAGCGACGCCGGATCCGACAACGCGTTCGGGATCACCTCGATGGCGACCTGAATCCCGATCGGTTCCGCCAGCCGGCAGATCTCCTCGATGCTGCGCAGCGCCGCGGCGCGGCTGTTCTCGCCGCCCTGTGCGTCGGGCACGCCGAGATGCACGACGAGCACCGTGGTTTCGATCCGCCGCGCGATGTTCAGCGCCAGATCCGTCTCGTGCACCGCCGCCTGCCGCCGGGCGTTGTCCGCCGCGGCATTCGAGATCACCTCGCCCCACGTATCGTTCGCGCCGAGCCTATCCGTGATCGGTGCGTGAATCCCGTGCAGCCTCAGCCCCGTGTCGCGCAGCCAGCCTTCGAGCTGCGCGATCGTCCCGTCGTCGTGATAGTCGACGTGCGAGCGCGTGGCGAAGACTTCCACGGCCTCGAACCCGGCCGCGGCAATGCGCGCCAGGTGCTCCCGTGTGAGCCGCTGTTCGTGGTGCAGGTGCGTGGAAATCCCGAATTGCATCCGCAGAACTATCTATTGTAAGCCACGGAAGCGAGGGCCACGGGAAAACGCAGAAAGAAGGGCCACAGAAAAACACAGAAGAACACGGAAAAACAAGCCACGGAAAAACACAGAAGAACACAGAAAGAAATATTGGGTTTTTCAGTGTTCTTCCACGGCCGTAGTGTCGTTCTTCGGGGGCAGGCCCACGATATACCGGCGGAATTTGAGCTCGTTGCCGAAATTGACCAGCAGCCCGACCCCTCCGCCGACGCACTTCAGGTAGTTGAGCAGCTGGGCGGTCGCGTATGGCTCGATGTCGGCGGCGGCCTTGACCTCAACGTAGAGGCACTGGTTCACGAGAATGTCCACCCAGAACTTGCCGATTTGCCGGCCGTGGAAGTTGACCGTCAGCGGCGTTTCCTGCAGCGCCTCCAGGCCGTGCTCGTGGAGAACGATCGCCAGCGCCCGCCGATAGATCTTCTCGGCATAGCCGTGCCCCAGTTCCCGGAAGACCTCGTAGAAGCAGCCGATGACGGTGTGCGTGAGGTCGGAGTCCGCGTACGCAGCCACGGCCGCGCCATGTGCAATCGGCAAACCACGTCTATAGAGGCCATTGGCCGCGGAAAGCGCGCGAAGGTACGCAAACATTGCAATGCTCTGCCCCGACCTTCGCAGCAAGAATTTCTGTGTTCTTCTGTGTTTTTCTGTGGCCGCCTTCTGTGTTTTTCTGTGTTCTTCTGTGGCTGTTTTTCTGTGTTCTTCTGTGGCTGTCTTTTCTGTGGCTGTCAGCGGAACTCTTCCACGTACGTTCCCAACAACTCCCGCATGGCCGCGAACTGCGGCTGCTGCGACAGGTTGTCACGGACGTAGCGCAGCGTGCGTGGGATGTACTGGATGTAGACCGGATTGCGCCGCGCCGTCGTCTGGTACCCGAACGTGCCGAGCGCTTTCAAATTGCGCTGGAGCGCCATCGCGTCGAACCGCTGGCGGAACTCCGCTTCCGTGCCCGTTCGTCCCTTCAGCGCGAGGAAGTAGGCGATGAGCTCCTCGACGGTGTGATCCGGCAGATCGACGTACGAGTCGCGCAGCAGCGACACGAGATCGTACGTGTCCGGTCCCATCCGCGCGTCCTGGAAGTCGATGATGCAGAGCCGCGACTCGTGGAGCATCAGGTTGCGGCTGTGATAGTCGCGATGGCAGAGGACGCGCGGTTCCGCCGCCAGCTCCTCGACGAGCACCGCGAACTCGCGGCGGAGTTCGTCGCGTTCGGACGGGGGCAGCGTGACGCCGCGATACGCCTCGAGGAAATGCTTCGTGAAGAAGTCCAGCTCCCACGACAGCTTTTCGACGTCGAACGCGATGGTGTACGGCAGATACTCGGTCGACGCGAGCTCCGCGCCGCGGCGCTGCATCGTATCGATGAGCGCGACCGCCTGGCGGTAGAGCGCGGCATGCTCCGCCGGCGGCGCGGCGCCGAGGTGCGCCTGCAGCGTCACGTCCCCGAGATCCTCCAGCGCGAGCACAGCGAGATCCCCCGCCTGGCCGAGCACCTTCGGAATCGGCACGGGCATCTTCGCGAGCAGCGTCGCGACATTGACGAACGGCAGCGTGCGCACGTCGAACGGCGCCGCGTTCACCGCGAGGACGATCGACGGGCTGTCGGGCAGCAGCACGCGGAAATACCGGCGGTCCGACGCGTCGCCCGTGAGCGGCACGACGCGCGGCGACTTCGCCGCAAGGCCGCTGCGCTCGAGATAGCCATCGATGCGTTCGCGTACCTCGTCGTCGTGGCGCCGCGTGTCGGTGGTCAGGCCGCGCGGCGCGGCGGACGGTGGTGAGCGGCGGTCGTCGGTCATGTTCGATTCGGGTGCCGGCAGACCTGAAGGTCTGCGCTACACGTTCGGCTCAAATCGGGGCGATGTTCGGATCAAATCGGCGCGACGAGCAGGTCCCCGTCGACGCGCTCGCCAGGGCCGGGCGTCGCGCCGCCGGCGCGGACGATCGCGCACCGTCGGAAGCTCGCGCCCGGAGGGATCGTCACGTCGTCGGCGACGATGCACTCGACGAGGGAAGCGCCGGCGCCGATCGTCACATCATCCCACAGGATTGTACGCTCGACGCGCGCCGAAGGATGGATGCGGGTACGCGCGCCCGGGCTCGGCGCGCCCGCGCGTCCGGCCGCGGCGGCGAGCGCCAGCGACGTGTCGAGGAGATCCACGGCCGTCCCGATGTCCTGGAACGCCGCGCGCGTGACGAATCCGCGAATGGATCCCGGACGCTGCCGCATGAGCCGCGGGTAGATCGCCAGCACCGATTCGCTCGGAACGCCGTCGTCCAGATCCGCGAACGTCTCCGCCTCGACCGCCTGCACGCCGATGAAGTGATACGACGGTGTGCCCGATCCCCGCCGGGTGAAGGCCGTCACGATGCCGCGATCGTCGAGCGCGACGCCGCCGTACTTGTCCGGCCGCGGGTTCGGAATCAGCGCCATCGTGACGAGCGCACCCGACGCGCGATGCGCGGCCGCCAGTGCGTCGAGCGGCGCGTCGGTGAGCGTATCGCCGTTGACGAGCAGCAGCGGCCCGGTGAACCCGCCGTCGGTCAGCAGCGGCAGCGCGTGCCGCGGACCGCCGGCCGAGCCGAGCACCGGCTGCTCCCACGAATAGCGGACGCGCACGCCGAGATCGGCGCCGTCGCCGACGGCCGCCGTGATCGACGCCGGATGGTGATGCAGGTTGAGGACGACGTCGCGGGTGCCCGACGCGGCGAGCCAGGCGAGCACGCGGCGGACGAGCGGTTCGCCGTCGACCGGCACGGCCGCCTTCGCGCGGACCAGCGTCAACGGACGCAGCCGGGTGCCCAGCCCCGCGGTGAGGACGAGCGCGCGCGGAAAGGCCGGCGCGTTCAAGCCTGCTCGAACACCATGTCGGTGCCGGTCAGCCCGAACTCGTCGCGGTGCCGGAGAAAGAGCGTGCGGTAGGAATCGACGATGTAATCGGCCGGCCCGCGGCCGAGGGCTTCGGCGGTGGCGGCGATGCCCGTCTCGCTGCCCTCGATCTCGACGAACACGCCGACCGGCGTTTCGTCGATCGCAATGATCACGTCGTCGTGGTTGTACTCCTCACGGTACTTCTCGTACCGGAACCAGACGTGAAGCCCGAGCTCTTCGAGCACGCGCATCAGGATCATGCCGTCGCCGACGACGGTCTCGAGCTCGTCGCGCAGTTTCATCAGCGACGGCTGCACCGGACCTTTGAACGTGAGCCGGCTCTTGCCGTTCTCGAGCCGGACGCGCAGCACGCAGCGGCGCCGGCGCAGCTGCTCGTCTTCGGTATCGAGCAGCGCGTCTTCCTGCAGCCGGCGGCCGAGCAGCGGCGTCGCGCCAATGCCCAGCACGGCCGCGCGAGCCTCGTCCGCGGAATCGAAGCGCAGCTTGATTTCCCGCTCGAGCATCGTGGTCGGGCTCATGCTCACTCCTTGTCCCGGCGCATTATAGCGATATCGATCCGCAAGCTCCACGCCAGAATTGACCGGCGAGCACGTCGGTTAAAGAGAAAACGCCGGGCACCGTGAGGCGCCCGGCGTTCATCTGCCCGCGAACGAGCGGGTCTACTTCTTCGTCAGCGTGACGAACACTTCCTCGCCCTCGCGCCAGAGCAGCAGGAACGCCGGCTGACCGGACTGCACCTTCTGCAGCTCGCGCGTGACCTGGCTGACGCTGCCGACCTTCTGACGGTTCACTTCGAGGATCACGTCGCCGCGTCCGATGACGCCGGCCGCCGGACCGTCGGGCGCCACGTCGCTGACGATCGCGCCGCCGGTCCCGGCCGGAAGATCGAGCCGACGGGCCAGATCCGGCGTGATCGGTTCCAGCGTCATGCCGAATCCGGTTTCGGCCGGCTCCTCGGCGCCGCCACCACCGCCACCGCCGCGCAGACGGCCCTGCTCGGCGTCGAGATCGAGCTCCTCGATCGTGATGTTCAGCGACTTCTTCTGGTTGTCGCGATAGAGGGTGACCGGCACGGTGGTGCCCGGCTTGGTGTTCACCACCATGTCGACGAGCGTGTCGCTGTCCTTCACGGGTTTGCCGTTGAACTCGACGACGACGTCCCCCGGTTCAAGTCCCGCTTTGTCGGCCGGGCCGTTGGCGGTGACCGTGCTGATGACCGCGCCGTTCGTGCTCGGCAGCCCGAACGCCTTCGCCTGCTCCTCGGTCATGGGCGCGCGGGCGACCTGCACGCCAATCACGCCGCGAACAACCTTGCCGGCGCGGAGCTCGGGCAGCAGATCGCGAATCGTGTTGATCGGCGTTGCGAAGCCGATGCCGATGTTGGCCGAACGCTGATCCGTGAAGATCGCGGTGTTCATCCCGATCACTTCACCGCGAACGTTCAGCAGCGGCCCGCCCGAGTTGCCGGGATTGATGGCGGCGTCGGTCTGCAGCATGCTCTGCTCGCGTCCCGTCACGCCGCCGAGCGGACGGCCAAGCGCGCTGATGACGCCGACCGTGACGGTGTGCCCGAGACCGAACGGGTTGCCGATGGCCATCACCCAGTCGCCCGGTTCCATCTGGTCGGAGTCGCCGAACTTCACCTCGTGCAGCGGCTGCGACGGCAGCTCCTCCATCTGGATGAGCGCGCTGTCGGTGAGCTTGTCGCGGCCGACGACCTTCGCATCGTAGGTCGCGCCGTCCGCGCCGAAGAGCGACACCTTGATCTTCTCCGCCCCCTCGACGACGTGATTGTTGGTGAGGATGAATCCGGCCTTGTCGATGATGAAGCCGGTCCCCTGGCCCTGCATCAGCGGACCCTGGGCGCGGTCGCGGTTGCGCGGGGCGGGCTCCTGCCCGCCGAAGAAGCGGCGCAGCATGTCGTCGCCGAAGAACTCGGTCAGGTCCTGCTGCTTCGCGTGCGACTGCGTCTGGATGTTCACGACGGCGGGGATGTCCGTCTTCGCGATATTGCGAAACGTCGTCGCGTCGATCGCGCCGGTGATCGGCGCGCTGTTCATCGCCGGCACGGCCACCGTCTGCGCGGAGGAGGCCGGCGCGAGGTCGAGCCGGGAGGCGATGACCATCCCGACCGCCACCGAGGCAATCGATAACAGAACGGCGTAGAAGAGGGTGGTCTTGCGGGTGGACATTCTTGGCTCCTACAGCGTGACGATCTCCGTCTGCAGCGGTCCGGTGACCTCTGCGTCGCGTTCCCCGACGAACATGTTGATTTCGGTCCGGACGCCGAACTCCGGCGTGTAGATGCCCGGCTCGATCGTGAACCCCGTGCCCGGGATCAACCGCCGGTCATCGTGCGTTTCGTAATCGTCCATGTGGACCCCGTTGCCGTGGACTTCCGTCCCGAGGCTGTGGCCGGTGCGGTGCATGAACTGCGCGCCGAACCCCGCGCGCTCGATCACGTCGCGGCAGGCCCGATCGACCTCCCAGCCCTGCAGCGCGCGTCCCGCGCGTGCCGCACTGCGGACCAGCTCGATTGCTGCGTCCCGGCCGTTCCGGATCACCTCGAAGGCCGCCGCGTACCGCTCGGGTACCGAATCACCGGTGAAGCCAACCCACGTAATATCAGCAAACACCGCGCCGGGGTCCGGGAGCTTGCCCCACAGGTCCAGCAGGACGATCTCGTTCGCCCCGATCGACCGATGCGCCTCGGCCGTCGGCTGATAGTGGGGATTCCCCGCGTTTTCCTGCGCGGCGACGCACGGCGCGGCGTCACTGATGAGCCCTTCGTCGCCGAACCAGCCCACCATTGCCTGCTGGACGTCGTATTCGGTCAGCGGCCGCCCCTTCCGGCGGGCCTCGCGCACCATGTCGAACGCGCGATCCTTGACGCGGTAGAGGCGCTCGGAGGCGGCACGGTGCGACCGAAGCGCCTCATCCGACCAAACTGCCTCGAACCGCT
Organism: Vicinamibacterales bacterium; assembly: GCA_035700625.1. Classification (GTDB taxonomy): domain Bacteria; phylum Acidobacteriota; class Vicinamibacteria; order Vicinamibacterales; family 2-12-FULL-66-21; genus DASSOM01. Next base: position 11,860 of record DASSOM010000336.1, on the reverse strand, counting down.
GCACCAGATCGCCCGACGACACGACGTCCACGCCAAGGGCACGGACCGATTCGACGGTGCCGGCGTCGGCCCGCGACAGATACGGGATGGCGTTGCGCGGCGAGTACTCCATCGCCACACGTTTCGTCCCATCCAGCAAATCCTTCAGCCCTGCCGACAACTGTTCGCGTTCAGCGTAGACCCGTTTCGGCCCGGGCAGATGATCAAGGTTATGACGCTCGATGGCGTGGACGAGTGCCTTCGGCTCCCCGCTGGCCGGGATGAAGTAGTACCAGCGCCGCGTCGTCATCTTCCGGCTGGTGTCCAGCCCGGTCAGCCGGCGCGCGATGGGGTTCGAGCCGTGAAAGTCGTACAGCAGCCATCCATCGAGCCGCTCATCTGACAACGCGCGCTGGACGGCCGGAATCGGCAGCGGCATCCTTTAAGTATAGCGTTAGACGTTGATTGGAGGCCGGAGGCCGGATGTTGGATGTCGGATGTCGGAGGTGACGACGGCGGTCCTATAATTGAAGGGCCTGCCGAAGACGACGTTGTATGCGCCATACCTTTTTTGCTCTCCCGATTGCACTGACGCTCGCGGTTGGCCTCGCCGCGCAGCAGCCGGCGGCGCCGCCGCAGGCCGACGCGCAGCAGCCGCCGCTCACGTTCAAGGTCGAGATCAACTACGTCGAAGTCGATGCCGTGGTGACCGACGCCGAGGGCAATCGCGTCACGGACCTGCGGAAGGAAGACTTCACCGTTTACGAAGACGGAAAGCCGCAGACGCTCTCCGTCTTCTCGCACGTCGATATCCCGATCGAGCGGGCGGATCCGCCGCTGTTCGCCTCATCCACGATTCCGCCCGACACGACCGCGAACACGCCGTTCGACGGCCGCGTGTGGGTACTCCTGCTCGACGATCTGCAGACGAACTTCATGCGGTCGGCCGGGACGAAAGCCGCGGCGAAGCTGTTCGTCGAGCGGTACGTCGGCGCCAACGACCTCGTCGCGGTCGTGAACACGGGAGGGCGCACGGACGGCGCTCAGGATTTCACCAGCAACAAGACGCTCATCCTGAAGGCGATCGACAGCTTCTCCGGCCGGAAGGCGCGCTCGGCGACGCTGGCCGCCCAGGACGATGCGAACATCAATCGAGGGCTCCCGGACGGCACGGGCACGAACGCCAGCCGCAGCGCCAGCGATTTCGAGCGCAGCATGCAGGCGCGCAACACGCTCGCAACGATCAAAGGGCTGGCGGACTATCTCGCGGGGATCCGCGGCCGGCGCAAGGCGGTCGTGCTGTTCAGCGAGGGAATCGACTACGACGTCTACGATTTCATGAACACGTCGGGCACGACCCAGTTCGCGAGCGACGTTCAGATCGCCACGCGCGACGCGATTGCGTCGGCGACCCGTGCGAACGTGAGCATCTACGGCGTCGACCCGCGCGGGCTCGGCGGCCTCGGCGACGAGTCGATTCAGATTCAGGGACTGCCCGAAGACAACTCGTACGGCCCGGGTTCGCTGAACAACGAGCTGCGCCTCTCGCAGGACAGCCTGCGCGTGCTGTCGGATGAGACCGGCGGGTTTGCGACCGTCAACCAGAACGATTTCCACGACGCGTTCTCCCGCATCGTGCAGGACAACAGCAGCTACTACGTGCTCGGCTACTACCCGGCGAGCGAGAAGCGCGATGGACGCTTCCACAAGATCGAAGTGAAGGTCACGCGCCCCGGTCTCAAAGTGCGCACGCGGCGCGGCTACGTCGCGGCGAAGGGGAAGGGGGACACGCCGAAGCGATCAGCCGGGGAGAAGACATCCGAGCCGCTACGCGCGGCGATGGACAGCCCGATTCCGGTCAGCGGGCTTCCGATCCGCCTGTCGGCGGCGGCGTTCAAGGGAACCGAACCGAACGCGTCGATCGCGCTGACGCTCGAGTTCGACGCTTCCCAGTTCAAGTTCGCCGATCAAAAGGGCGTCCACACGGACGATTTGGAGATCTCGCTCGTCGCGATCGACGGCAAAGCCAAGGTGAAGGACGGCGGGCACGACATCGTGAATCTGAAGCTCGGACAGAGCTACGACGCGGTGAGGACGAACGGCCTTCGCGTCACGCGACGGCTCGAGGTGCCCCCCGGGCGCTATCGCCTCGTCGCCGGTGCGCGCGAAGCGAACGGCGGTCTCACCGGCACGGTGTTGTACGACCTCGATGTCCCCGATTTCGCGAAGGGCGATCTCTCGATGAGCGGGATCGCGATCGCGTCGGCGGCGGGCAGCCGGACGCCGACGGCGAGCGCGGATCCGGCGTTCAAGGACGTCCTGCCCGCGGCGCCGACCTCCCGTCGCGTGTTCGTGCGCAACGATGCGCTCGCGGTGTTCGCCGAGATTTACGACAACAAACCGACGACGGCGCATGGCGTCGGGATCACGCTGAGCATCCTCGCCGATGACGGCAAGGTCGTCTACACGACGTCGGATCAGCGGCGCAGCGAAGAGCTGCAGGGCAAACCCGGCGGCTACGGCTACACGGCGCAGGTGCCGCTGACGCAGCTCGCACCGGGAAGATACGTCCTGCGGATTGCGGCGAAGTCGACGCTGACCGGCACGCCCGCCGTGCAGCGCGACGTCGAGTTCCGCGTCCAATGACGCCGCTCACCACGGTGGCCGCCGGGGATGGCAGCTTGATCATCCGTTCGCGGCAGGCCATCGTGTGGAATGACGACGAGTGGCGCGCGCTGTGGGCCGCACACATGGGACCAGAGGGCGCCCCGCCGCCGGTCGATTTCACGACCGAGATGGTGGCTGCGGCCTTCCTCGGCGAGCGTCCCACGCCGGGATACTCCGTCGAGATTGTCGCGCGCGCGTCGGAGGACGCGGGCGTCACGCTCGACGCCGTGACGCATCAGCCCCCGCCGGGACAGATCGCCGCGCAGATCGTGACGAGCCCCTTTCAGATCGTCCGCTTTCCACGTCCGACCGGGCCGGTCAGATGGACGGATGATCAGAAAGGAGCGCAGACCTTCAGGTCTGCCGATACGGAAACCTCCACGACGGGCTTCGACGTGCGGACCGCGTCCGCGCTGGCATATCTGGTCGGACCCATCTCCGGCGCGCTGATCCTGTTCGCGGAATCGCGCAGCCAAGCCGTTCGCTTCCACGCGTGGCAGTCGATCGTCGCGCTCGGCGGCCTCTGGCTGATCGGCTTCGCGTGCTACCTGCTGGCCTTCGCGATGCTGCTGATCTCCGCGACCGGTTTCCCTATCCTGCTCTGGACGGCGTCGCTGGTGTGGCTCGTGTGGGCGGGCGTGTGGCTCTACTGCATGTGGCAGGCGTGGAGCGGCCGCCGCGTGCGCATTCCCGTCGCGGCGGAGGTCGCCGACCGTTTCGCCCCGGTCCGGGGCTGAATTCCGTCCACGCCCGGCGGCGCGCCTGTCATCCCGGCAGGTCGTCGCGACCCTCATGGGCCCGGCTGTGCGTGGTACTCCGCCTTATTCTGCCGGCACATGCGTTGCACTCTCCTGCGGGTCGCCCGAGGAGGAATACATGAAGTCCGGATTTCTGCGCGCGCTGATGCTGGCGCTCGCGCTTGGCGGCGTCGGGGCCGCGCCCGCCGTGGCCCAGGTGGGCTACTTCGGCCAGAACAAGGTCCAGTACCGCGACTTCAAGTTCCGGGTGATGAAGACGCAGCACTTCGACGTCTACTACTACCCGGAGGAAGCGGACGCCGCGACGATGGCGGGCCGGATGGCCGAGCGCTGGTACACGCGGCTCTCGTCGATTTTCGGCCACCAACTCAAGAACCGCCAGCCGCTCATTCTTTACGGATCCGCGTCCGACTTTCGTCAGACGAATGTGATCGAGGGCTCGCTGGGTGAAGGGACGGGCGGCGTCACCGAAGCGTACAAGCGCCGCATCGTCCTGCCGTTCGCCGGCCCGATTGCGTCGACCGATCACGTGCTCGGCCACGAAATCGTCCACGCCTTCCAGTACGACATCAGCAGTGTCGACGCGAGCCGTGGCGGGGCGTCCGGCGCGCTCACGCTGCCGCTGTGGTTCATCGAAGGGATGGCGGAATATCTGTCGATCGGCCCGGTCGATCCGAATACCGCGATGTGGATGCGCGAGGCGACCCGGCGCGAGCAGCTGCCGGACATCGACGATCTGAACAATCCGAAGTACTTTCCGTACCGCTACGGGCAGGCGCTCTGGGCGTTCATCGCCGGCAAGTACGGCGACCAGGCGGTGGGATCGCTGCTGCGCGCGGGGATTGCGCGCCGCGACTACCGGCAGGCGTTCGAACAGGTCCTCGGCGTCACCTCCAAACAGTTGTCGACGCAGTGGCACGACGCGACATTTGCCGCCTACCGTCCCGTCGCCGAAGTGACGCGGATGCCGCGCGCGTTCGCGCGTCCCGTCATCGTCAAGGAGGACCCTGACAATCCGGAGATCAACGTCAGCCCGGAGATCAGTCCGGACGGCACGCGCCTGGTGTTCTTCTCGTCGCGCGACCTGTTCTCGATCGATCTGTATCTGGCCGACGCGAAGACGGGCAAGGTGATTCGTAAACTGACCGACACCGCCACCAACTCGCACTACGACAGCCTGCAGTTCATCGAGTCGGCCGGCGCATGGTCGCCGGATGGCCGCCGCTTCGCGTTCCCGGGCCTCTCGGCAGGCCGTCCGGTGCTGACGATCGTCGACGTGGACACGGGCGACAAGGTGCAGGAGATCAAACTGAACACGCTGGCGGAAGTGCTGAATCCGGCGTGGTCTCCCGATGGACGTCAGATCGCCTTCTCCGCGCTGATTGGCGGCTTCAACGATCTGTTCGTGTACGACCTGGAGCAGAAGCAGCTCCGGCGGCTGACGACCGATCATTTCGCCGAACTGGATCCGTCCTGGTCGCCCGACGGGCGATCGCTGGTGTTCAGCTCCGACCGGTTCGGGGCGAGCGCCGCGGCGATCGATCCCTCGAATCTGCGGCTCGCCTCGATCGATCTCGGCTCCGGTGCGATCCGCGAGGTCGGCGGCTTCGACGACGCGAAGAACATCGATCCGCAGTGGAGCGGCGACGGCTCGACGCTCTACTTCCTGTCCGATCACGGCGGCGTCACGAACGTGTATCGCATGGACGCGAACGGCGGCACGCCGCAGCCGCTCACCAACCTGCTGACGGGCGTCAGCGGCATCACGGATCTCAGCCCGGCGCTGTCGGCGTCGAAGACCGGCCTGGTGTTCAGCGCGTACGAAGAGGACGGCTACAACATCTACGCGATGGACGCCCCGGGACAGGCCGCCACGCGCGTCGCCGAGCTGCAGCTGCCGAGCAATGCCGGCGTTCTTCCTCCAAGACGGGTAGGGGAGGGGGAAGTCTACGCGATGCTCCACGACGAGCAGCGCGGGCTACCCGCGGTCGCGGAGTTCCCGTCGGACGAGTACCACCCGAAGCTCTCGCTCGACTATCTCGGCCAGCCGATGGTTGGTGTCGGCGTCGACAGCTTCGGCACGTACGTCGGCGGAGGGATCTCGGCGGTGTTCAGCGACATGCTGGGCAATCACGTCGTCGCCGGAGACCTCTTCCTGACGAACCGCTTCGACGAAACGGGCGGCAGCGCGATGTATCTGAACCGGACGCATCGGTGGACGTGGGGCGGGGCGTTCGACCAGACGCCGTACGTGCTGCGCGGCTTCCAGGCGACGGCCGTCCAGACGCCCGGAGGCCAGCTGATTCAGGAAGACGAGCTGCGGCAGATTCAGGTGGAGCGCGGATTCTCGGGGATCGCGATGTATCCGCTCAGCCGCGCGCAGCGCGTGGAGTTTTCGGGCGGACTGCGCCAGATCAGCGGCAAGACGGACGTCACCACGCGCCTGTTCGATCCGTTCACCGGGCAGCAGCTCTCCGAAGACAAGCGCACGCTCAGCTCCTTCCCGACGCTGAACCTCGCGCAGGCGAGCGGCGCGCTGGTGTACGACACGTCGATCTTCGGCGCGACGAGCCCGATCCGCGGGTCGCGCTACCGCTTCGAGTACGACCAGACGAGCGGATCGCTGACGTACGGCAGCGCGCTCGCCGACTACCGGACGTACCTGATGCCCGTCCGGCCGTTCACGATCGCGCTGCGCGGCATCTTCTACGGACGCTACGGCCGCGACGCAGAAGACTCGTTGCTGCAGCCCTTGTTCATCGGCTATCAGGAGCTCGTGCGCGGCTACGACTTCGGCAGTTTCGAGGCGCGGGAGTGCGGCAACGCGCAGGGCGGCGCCTGCCCCGTGCTCGATAATCTGATCGGCTCACGGATGGCCGTCGCCAACGCCGAGCTGCGCTTCCCGCTCTGGGGCGCGTTCGGCGGCAGCAACTTCTACGGGCCGATCCCGGTCGAACTCGCGGTGTTCGGTGATGCCGGCATCGCGTGGGATCGCTCGAACAGCAACCGGTTCACCGACGCCGAACGGGAGCTCGTGAAGAGCGTCGGGGTCGCCGCGCGGATCAACCTGCTCGGCTTTGCGGTGGCCGAGATCGATTACGTCCGTCCGCTCGATCGTCCGTTGAAAGGATGGATGTGGCAGTTCAACCTGACGCCGGGCTTCTGATCGATGTCAGGGCTAAAGCCCTGACCCACACGCTTGCCCCGCCGTCGCGGCGCAGCCGCGAAGGCGAGTGGGTCAGCCCTTCATGGGCTGACGCTGCTTTCAGGGCAGGATCGCGAACACCCGGGCCGGACCACCCGAGCCGCCGGCGATGTTCATCGGCGCGACGATGACGGTGAAGCCGGTGGCGGGCAGGCCGGTGAGGTGCGCCGCGTTCTCGATGTGGAACACGTTGAGCGCCAGGCTCACCTTGTGCGCGTCGAACGACGTCGACGGACCGTAGTCGATGCTTGGCGTATCGATGCCGATGCCGGCGACGCGTCGATCCTTGGCGAGATAGCGCACCGCGTCTGGCGAGAGGCCGGGGAAGTGCTTCACCCCTGCCTTCTCGTTCATGTACCGCGCGCGATCCGGCCAGAACCGATCCCACCCCGTCGCGATGAGGACGATCGATCCCTCGGGCACGCGTCCGTGGCGTGATTCGAACGTCTGAATGTCCTGCACGGTCACGAGGTAGTCGGAATCCCGTGCGGCCTGCGCTGCCAGGTCGATGCGGACGCCGGGCCGGTACAGTCGCTCCACCGGAATCTGGTCGACCGTCCACCCGTCTTTCGCGAAATGTGCGGGTGCGTCCACGTGCGTGCCGAAGTGCTCCTCGACGGAGACGCGGCCGGTTGCGTAGCCCTCCTTCTCGAACGTCGCCGACGCCGTCCGCTCGAACGCCGGCGCTCCGTCCCAGCTCGGATCCGTCGCACGGATCGGATGTCCAAGGTCGATGATGCGTCCGCTCTGCGCGGCCAGCGATCCGGTCAGCAGGGCGCACGCGGCGGCGGCGAACAGCGTCGTCTTCATGCGGCGCATTCTACAGAATGTCAGCCCTGAAGGGCTGACCCACCCGCCTTCGCGGCTACGCCGCTGCGACAGGCGGCAAGCATGTGGGCCGCGGATTACGGCCGAACCGCGACCCAGCCCTCGACGCGCGCGACGGCGGGCCGCGCATCGGCAAGCCGCGCGGTGTCCGGCATCGCAATCACCGTCGTGCCGGGCGCCGCCGCGAGCACGGCCGACATGCTGCCGAAATCGTCCACCAGCAGCCACCCCTTGCGGTCGAGGCAGTAGAGGACGTCCGGGCTGTTGTACGCGACGAACGTCACCCGTTCGTCCGCCGCGATGGCCGTCCCGAGCGCGCGGCAGAAGCTCGCCTTCCGCGCGTCCACTTCGTACCACGAATGGAAGCTCACGCTCCGGACGAACGTCGTGAAGAGCATCAGCCACAGCACGACGCCGAGAGCCGCACGGGCATCGACCCGCGTGCGAATCGCGGCCACGCTGCGAAGGATGCCGGCAGGGATGACGATTGCCGCCAGCGGCGCGAGCGGCAGCTGGTAGTAGTCGTGCACGCGGTTGCCGCGCGAGACGACGATGAGGTACGCGAGGAAGGCCGCCGTCCACGCCAGCTCGAGGCGGCGTCTTTGGTGCGCCGCGGTGACGAGGCCGATCGCAAAGGCGGCAAATCCGATGGGGCCGAGCAGATCGCGCACGAGCCGGCGTCCGACGATGAACGCGTAGCGCATCGACATGTCGTCCGGGTTGAACAGCTTGTCCGCGGCGCCGAACGTGAGGCCGGTTGCGCGCCCGACAGCGTCCATGTGCCAGAGCCACGCGGCGGCCGAACCCGCGCCCGCGACGGCCAGGAGCCACACCGAGGGCTGGCGTAAAGCGGCCCATCCCTCGCGTTCGATCGACAGCGCGATCATCGGCGCGAGCACGATCAGCCACTGCGGCTTCACCCCGGCGAGCACGGCGACGCTGACGATGGCCAGCGCGCTCATGACCGGACGTCCTTCGCGGCGCTGCCAGCACCACAGAGACGCGAACGTCAGCATGATCAGGAATGGTTCGTTCCAGACGGCGTGCTCGGCAAAGACGACGAGCGGCAGGCCGAGCGCGTAGACCCACACGCCGCAGAACGCGGCGAGGTCCCCGTCGCGGCGGCGCAGGAAGCTCCAGAGAAACAGCGCGCTGAAGGGGAACGTCAACGCGCTGACGACGCGGGCGAGCGGGTTGCTGAAGCCCGTCACGCGGGCGGCCGCGGCCGTGACGATCGCGTGCAGCTCGAGGCCCGTCGCGACGACGCCGCTCGGCGATGCTCCACGCGCGTCGGTCTGCGGCGCGAGCGGATGCAGGCCGGCGCGGACGAAGTTCCGGGCGATCATCGCCGTGTCCGCCTGCCGCCACGCGTGGTGGTCGAGCAGGGGCGCCTGGAAACACAGCAGCCGCGCCATCAATCCCAGCGAGACGATGAACGCGAGCAGCAGCCCGCGTCCGCGCACCGGCAGGTCCAGGTCACGCATGCCAGGCTCCTGGCGAAAAATCAGATCAGGGCACGAGGGCAGGTCCCGAGCGCAAACGATCCCGAAGGGCACGGAAGGCGAGGCCGCGATGACTCACGGCCGCCTTGCGATCACCGTCGACTTCCGCGAGCGTGCGGCCGTACGGCGGGTAATAGAAGATCGGGTCGTAGCCAAACCCGAACGTCCCGCGCGGTTCCGGGGCGATTTCTCCTTCCACGGTGCCGGTGCTCTCGAAGACGACCCGTCCTCCCGGCTCGGCGACCGCGACATGGCAGACGAACCGCGCCGAACTCGTCGCGACGCACCGCGCGCGGAGCTCCGCATAGATCGCGCGGAACTTTTCCGGATAGTCCGTGCCGTGCCAGCGCGCCGAGTGGACGCCCGGCGCGCGGTCGAGCGCGTCGATCTCGATGCCCGAATCGTCGGCCGCCGCAAGCAGACCCGTGGTCCGCGCATAGTAGCGCGCTTTGAGCGCGGCGTTCTCGGCGAACGTGCGTCCGCTTTCCTCCGGTTCGGGAATCGGCGGGAACTCGTCGAGCGTTCGCAGCGTGGCCGGCGCGCCCGCGAGGATATGCACGATCTCGCGGATCTTTCCCGGATTCGTGGTGGCGAGGAGCAGCTCCAACGCTATCGGCCCAGCATGTTGCCGACGATCGCGCGCTGCTTCTCCACGAGCTGCCGCACGCCGCTGTCTCCCAGCCCCATCAGCGCATCGAGCGCGCGCCGCTCGAACGGCGGCCCTTCCGCCGTCCCCTGGAGCTCGATGAACCGCCCGTCGCCCGTCTTGACGATGTTCATGTCGACGTCGGCGCGCGAGTCCTCGTCGTACGCGAGATCGAGCAGGGCGGTGCCGTCGACGAGCCCGACGCTGGTGGCCGCGACGTAGTCGAGGATCGGAATATCGCGCAGCAGCGCCATTTCCTTCAGGCGGTTGAGCGCGAGGACGAGCGCCACGAAGCCCCCGGTGATCGACGCGGTCCGGGTGCCGCCGTCGGCCTGGACGACGTCGCAGTCGACCCAGATGGTGCGTTCGCCGAGTTCGGTGAGCTTCGTGACGGAGCGGAGCGCGCGTCCGATGAGGCGCTGGATCTCCTGCGTGCGGCCGCCGACCTTGCCGGCGCTCGCCTCGCGCTGCGTCCGCGTCGTCGTGGCGCGCGGAAGCATGCCGTACTCCGCCGTGACCCAGCCCTTGCCCGTGTTCCGGAGGAAAGGAGGGACGCGATCCTCGACGCTTGCCGCGCACACGACGCGGGTCCGACCGACCTCGATCAGGACGGATCCCTCCGCGTGGACGAGGAAGTTCGGTGTGATGGTCGTGGGGCGGAGCTGGTCCGCGGCGCGTCCGTCAGTGCGAGTCATGGGCCACCCATTGAAGGCTTTTCGTGAGCGGATGCCGCAGGTCGACATGACCTGCGAGCGTGTCGACTTCCCGTCCCTCGACGAGGATCTGCACCCGCGTCACGGCGGGGAGGTTCACGGTGACGGCGTTGACGATCGTATACACCGTCAGCAGCTCCGCCAGGGAGCCGCCCGGATGGTGGGCGCTGACGTCGGACGAGAAGTCGACGAACGCGTCACCACGATCCGTGACGAACACGGCGCGCAGTTTGGCGTCCGCGGGGATCGCCGAGACGAGCGGCGGCGCCGGGCGGATCTGCGCCTCGAGAATCGCCCGCGCCTGATCGCTGACGCGCTCGGCATACGGCACTTCCGTCTGGTGCGCCTGCAGGGACAGGCCATCCTCGGCGACGTAGAACAGCGTCGCCGTGATCTTCCGCGCGGGCTGTTCCGGAGCGGGCGTCGTCGGCGTTGTGGCGGCCGGCGGCGTTCCCGCTTCTGCCGCGGCGGGCGGCTTCGGCCCGTACGAGCGCGGCAGCGCGACGAAGAGGATCCAGTAGCCGACGACGGCGACGATGGCCGCCACGGCGAAGACGAGGCCGCGGCCGCGCATCAGCGTCCGCCCCCGGCGGCCGGCGCGCCGTCGCGATAGCGCACGATCCCGTCGGCGAGCGCCTGGACGATGGTCTTCTGGTAGGCGTCCGACGCGAGCTGCCGCTCCTGATCCGGGTTCGTGAGAAAGCCCATTTCGATCAGGACCGCGGGCATGTTGGCGCCGACCAGGACGCGAAACGGCGCCTGCTCGATCGCGCGTGCGTTCATCGTCGTCTTCGCCTGCAGCGCGGCGCCGATGTCGCGCGCGAGCGCCGCCGATCGGTCGATATAGCGCGCCTGCGCCATTTCCCAGAGGATGACGTCGATGTCGCGCGTCCCGCCGCCGAGGACCGGCAGCGCGTCGGAGCCGGCATGCGCCGCGCGTTCCGCGGATTCGCCGTAGTCCGCCAGACTGAGATAGAACACCTCCGCGCCGCTCACGGTCGGCCGCAGCGACGCGTTCGCGTGAAGGCTGACGAAGAGGTCCGCCTTGTTATTGTTCGCGAGCGACGTCCGATCGTCCAGCGGCACCGTCTGATCGCCGTCGCGGGTGAGGACGACGCGCACGCCGAGGCGGGCTTCGAGGGACGCCTTCAGCCGGCGCGCCACGGCAAGGGTGATGTCCTTCTCGAGCGTGCCGCCCGGACCGCGCGCGCCTGCCTGATCGCCGCCGTGTCCGGGGTCGATCACGATCGTGCGGATCGATCCGGCGGGCGGGAGATCGAGCAGCGGCGGCGCTTCGGGCGCCGCGGTTGGCGGGGGCGCACCGGACGGCGGCGCGGTCGTCGGTTGTGCCGCGATGTCGATGATCAGGCGACCGGCGCCGCGGTCGCCGGTCTCCTCGGCCGTTTTGTACGACGCGAATCGCGGGCCGAGATCGATCGCCATCGTCGACGGGGCGTCCCCCGCATGGATGCCGCGGACCAGATCGTCGGCCGGCACGGCCGGCCAGGTCGCGTCGAGCGCCGCGGCGTCGAACGTGATGATCAGACGCGGGCCCTCCTGCG
>DASSOM010000335.1:0-9359 GCA_035700625.1 Vicinamibacterales bacterium | reverse complement strand
ACGCGACGATCGAACCCTCGGCGCGCAAAACGGGGCTCGATGACGATCCGACGCCTGGCACAAGACTGGCCGATGATTTCTAACGTCTAACCGTCAATTCCGGAAACACTCCCGCTTCCTGCGAGGCTCTCGTGCGTCATCCTGTTCGCCTCATCCACGCGCTGCTCGCGCTCGCTCTCGTCGTCCCGGTCCCGGCCCTTGCCCAGACCGAGCCGGCGCAAGCCGCCGCACCGGTCAGGCTCGCGCCTGTCGAGCTGTTGCCGGTCGTAGTTCCGGCGAAGTCGACGCCGCGCCCCTTTTCGTCCATCTTTTCATCCCTGGGCGGCGACTTCGGCCGGCTGGTCACGCCCCGGTCCCTGCTGGTGCTCGGCGCGGGCGGGGCGCTCGCGACCGCCGTCAGGCCCGCCGATCGCCCGGTCGTTATGACGCTCGCCCGCGACAATCGCGTGGAAGAGGTGCTCGATCCCGGGTCGACGCTCGGGAGCGGCGAGATGCAGGTCGGGGCCGCGTTCGGGACGTGGGCGATCGGAAAGCTGGTTCACCGGCCCGCCGTCCAGAACCTTGGCGCGGACCTCCTCGAGGCGCAGATCGTCGCGGCGACGCTGACGCACGGGCTGAAGTTCGCGGTGGGACGGACGCGTCCGGACGGGACGCAGTTCTCGTTCCCGTCCGGGCATTCGTCGGCGTCGTTCGCGACCGCGGACATCCTGCAGCAGCACTTCGGCTGGAAGGTCGGCCTTCCGGCCTATGCCCTGGCGGGGTACGTCGGCACCTCGCGGATGTCCGAAAACCGGCACTTCCTGAGCGACGTCATCTTCGGCGCCGCCATTGGCATCGCCTCGGCGCGTTCGCTGTCGATCGGAACGCGCAACGCCCGATTCGCCGTCACGCCCGTGCCGACTCAGGGCGGCGCGGCGATCATGGTCACGGCCATCCCGAAGCGCTGACCCGGCGGTGCTCTACTCGATCCGGATCGCGTCGAGCGGGTTGACGCCGGCCGCGCGGCGCGCCGGCAGGTAGCACGCCAGCAGCGCCACCGCGGTGACGCCGGCGCAGACGGCCACGAACGTCGAGGGATCCGTCGGCGTGACGTTGAAGAGCAGCGACTCCGCCGTCCGCGTGAGCACGAGCGACGCGGCGACACCAAGCGCGAGACCGATCGCCGCCAGCCGCGCCCCTTCGCCCACGACCATGCGCAGGATGTCGCCGCGGCGCGCGCCGAGCGCCATGCGGACGCCGATCTCGCGCGTCCGCTGCACGACGAGATAGCTCATCACGCCGTAGATGCCGAGCAGCGCGAGCCCGAGCGCCAGCGCCGCGAAGCCGCCGAGCAGCCCCATCGTGAACCGCCGCGGCGCGAGGTGCTCGCTGAGCAGCGCGTCGAGCGTGTGAACGTCGTAGAGCGCGACCGCCGGATCGATGCTGCGGACGATGCCGCGCAGCGTCGAGGCCAGCGCGCCGGGATCGCCCGCCGTCCGCACGACCACCGTGAGCTGCGCGGGATCCTGCGCGTTCGGCACGTACAGCTCGGGGGCGGCGGCCGTGTCCGGGCCGTCGGCATGCACGTCGCCGACGATCCCGACGATCGTCCGCCATTCCGCATTCGGGTTGGGTCCGATCCGGATCCGGGCGCCGATCGGCGACTGCTCCGGAAAGAAGCGGCGAACCAGGGCACGATTGACGACGGCGATGCGCTGGGACTCCGTCGTATCGGCGTCCGAGAGGCCGCGCCCCTCTTCGAGAGGAATCCGCATCGTTTCGAAGTACCCCGGCGTCGCAACCCGATAGCCCACCTCGGGCGGCTCCCCCGCCGGAGGGGGCCGGTGCTCGATCGTCAGCCACGTGGTCCAGCCGGGACCGGCCATCGGCAGGTTGTTCACGGCCGCGGCGCCGGTCACCCCCGGCACCGCGCGCACGCGATCGATCACGGAGCTGTAGAACTGGTGGAGCGAGACGACGCCGTCGTAACGGCTCGGCAGGCTCGTATCGGCAGTGAGCACGTGATCCACGGAAAAGCCCGGCGACACGCGCAGCACTTCCCAGAAGCTCCTGACGACGAGGCCGGCGCCGATGACGAGCACGATGGCCGCCGCGAACTCGGCTACGGCGAGCGTGCTGCGCAGCCGCCGCGCCGCCCGTCCCGCCCCCGCGCGCACGCCGTCGCGCAGCCCGTTCTGCACGTCGTTCCCGGACGTGGTCCAGGCTGGCGCGAGCGCAAAGAGCAGCCCGGTTCCCAGAGAGATGACGACGGCGAATGCCAGCACGCGCGCGTCGACCTGGACGTCGGTAATGCGTGGAACGTAGTCGGCCGCCACCCTCGCGAGCAGGCGCGTCGTCCACACCGCCAGCAGCACGCCCGCCGCGCCTCCTGCGATGGCGAGCACGAGTCCTTCGACGACCAGCTGCCGGATGATGCGGAAGCGGTCCGCGCCGAGCGCGGTGCGGACGGCCAGCTCGCGGCGGCGACTCCCGGCCTGGACGAGCAGCAGGTTCGCGACGTTCCCGCAGCCGATCAGCAGCACCAGGAGCACCGCCGCGGCCAGCACGTACAACGGCTGGCGGACGTCCCCCACGATCGACTCCCGCAGCGGAACGACGGTCGAGCCGCGCTGGTCGTTCGTGCGCGGATACTGCTTCTGCAGTTCCGCGTTGACCGTTTCGAGATCCGCGAACGCCTGCTCGATCGTCACGCCGGACCGGATTCTTCCGATCACGCTGAGGAAGTGCACGGCGCGCATGTCGAAGTCCGGGCCGAGCGGATCCGGCAAGGGACGCCAGTAGTCGATTTCGCGATCGGGATAGGCAAACCCACGCGGCATCACGCCGACGATCCGGAAGGGGGTCTCGCCCAGACGGACGGTGCGCCCGACGACGTTCGGATCGGCCTCGAACCAGTTCAGCCAGGCGGTGTGGCTCAGGATGAGCACGCGATTGCGAGGCCGCGTCTTCTCGTCCGGCGTGAACGTCCGCCCGAGCAGCGGCGGCACGCCGAGCGCATCCAGGAAATTCGTCGTGACCGCCGCTTCCTCGAGATGGATCGTCTCGGACTCGATCGTCATCTCCGTCGACCCCGTCATGAACGCGGCGAGGTGCTCGAACGCGTGCGTCCGCTCCTGCCAGTCCCTGAAATTGGCGGGCGCGACGTTGTAGCGCGGCTTGTGATTGAGCCGATCGTTTTCCCAGACGCGGACCAGCCGCGACGGATCCTTGAACGGCAGCGGCCGCAGCAGCACGGCGTCGACCACGCTGAACATCGCCGTGTTGGCGCCGATGCCGGCGGCGAGCGTCAGCACGACGAGCAGCGTGAATCCCGGGCGATGGAGCAACAGCCGCAGCGCGTAGCGAACGTCCTGTCGAATCATGTCTGCACTCCATTGCTGGCGGACGAGCGCCAGCGCGTCCGGAACGGCGCCGGCGGCCCGACGCAGCAGCCGTCCTCCGGAAGCGCCGCCGTGCCGCGCCTCCCACGCCAGTTCCGCCTCCCATTCGCGGCGGAACTCGCCTCGCGCGGATGCCGGCACCAGCCGTGCGGCCAGGGCGATCAGCCGGTGAGAGAGGTTAGGCATTGCGCGCGCGCGACGGCAGGCGTCCGAGATTTTCGAAGCGCTGAAGCGCAACGTCGAGGGCAGCCGTCCCTGCGGCAGTGATCTCGTAGTACCGCCGCGCCGGCCGCTGCTCGCGATGCGCGGCCTTCTCGTCCTCCCAGCGCGACCGCACGAAGCCGAGCGATTCGAGGCGGCGCAGCGACGGATAGACGGTCCCCGTTTGCAGGCCGGTGCGGTCGGCGATGTCGAAGCCGTATTTCACGCCGTTGGCGATGGCGTGGAGGACGAGAGTGGTCGGGTAGGTGATGTAGCGCATCGTGTCCGTCGTGCGAGGTGCGAGGTGCCCGCCACTCGAACCTCGAACCTCGAACGTCGAACGTCCAACGTCAGTATATGAAATTCTACATAGGTGTCAACGCGATTGTCACGGTACGAGCTGTAGGTCGAGGGCGGCGGCGAGCGGATCGAAGTGGCGCCGATCGGTGGTGGCAATCCGCGACAAGCCGAGCGACTCCCCAATGGCCACGACGGCCGCGTCGACGAACCCGAGATCGAGGGTGTCGAACTGGCGGTTCAGCTCCGACACACGCGCATACCGCTCTCTCGGCAGCTCCGCCACCAGATAATGCCCCTCCACGATTCCGGCGTAGAACGTGTGGCGGCTCTTCCGACCAAGCCGCACGCCGAGGAGATGATCGATCTCGGGAATCGTGGGAGCCGGAAGTACCAGACCGTGCGGCTGCTCCTCGATGACACGGCGGGCGCGCGCGTGCCACTGATCGCTGCGGTCGTAGTAGGCGTAGACGATGCCGGTGTCGAGCAAGAGTGCCACAGAAGCCACAGAAAAACACAGCCACAGAACAACAGCCACGGAACAACACAGAAAAACACGGAAAAGCGCAGGCGGGGCGCGGAGTACCGTCAACCGCGCGAGCGCCGTGTTCGCCGGCGCGGGGCGGGATTCCCGCTTCCGAAGCCGGTCTCCGTCAGAATCTCCTCTGCGCGTTCCGCGGTGTCCGAACGGCCGCTCGCGAACGCTCCGGCGCCGGGAGGAGCCTGACGCGGCGCGCGCGTCACGTACGCCTGCACGGCCTCCCGGACGATCTCCGCCATCGGCCGCCGCTGCCGGTGCATCTCGAGCTTCAACAGCACTTCCAGCTCGGGCTCCAGGTAGATCGTCGTCCGCTTCATATGCTTATGTTAACATACGTCGAGATTAGAGTCCCTTCCTCGCGGGGTGGTCCCACCGCACAACCGGACGCGGAGCGCTGCTGCTATCCTCGTCCGGTGCTGGCCACGTTCGTTCTGTTCTGGATCCTGCAGGCGCCGTCGTTCGCGTACGACACGGCGCGGCCGCTGGATGTGCGGCCCGCCGGTGATGGCGCGGGCGCCACGGTTCGCGAACTGACCTACGCGACGCTGGATGGCGGCCGGAACGCGGCAACGCTCGTGACGCCGGCGTCCGCGCGCGCGCCGCATCCCGCGGTCCTGTTCGTCCACTGGTACGAGCCGCCCAAGCCCACGTCCAACCGGACGGAATTCATCGAGGAGGCGATCGAGCTCGCCTCGTCAGGCGTTGTCTCGCTGCTGATCGACACGCCGTGGTCGCGCGAGGACTGGTTCCCCACGCGCGACAGCGCACGCGACTACGAGTTTTCCGTCGGGCAGGTCAAGGAGCTGCGGCGGGCGATCGACGTGCTGCTGGCGCAGCCGGGGATCGACCGCACGCGCGTGGGATACGTCGGCCACGATTTCGGCGCGATGTACGGCGCGCTCGCCGTCGCGGCCGATCCTCGCGTCACCCACTTCGTCTACATCGCGGGGACGCGCTCGTTCAGCGACTGGTTCCTGTTCGCGCCGGAGCGCAAGGGAGCGGATCGGGACGCGTTCATCGCACGGCTGGCGCCGCTCGACCCGATCGCATACCTCCCGAAGATCTCACCGCGGCCGATCCTGATGCAGTTCGGCGGGAAGGACCGATTCGTCTCGAATGAAGCCGCCGCGGCGCAGGCCGACGCGGTCCGCGGCCCCAAGACGGTGAAAATCTACGAACAGGCCGAACACGAACTGACTGCCGAAGCCAGGCAGGATCGCCTCGCCTGGCTCCGGCAGCAATTTGACGCGCGTCAGTAGCGATAGTGTTCGGGCTTGTAGGGCCCGTCCACCGGCACGCCGATGTACTGCGCCTGCTCCGGCGTGAGCTTCGTCAGCTTCACGCCGAGATGATCGAGGTGCAGCCGGGCCACCTCCTCGTCGAGGTGCTTCGGCAGGATGTAGACCTTCTTCTGGTACTTGTCGTTGTGCTCGTGCAACTCGAGCTGCGCGATCACCTGGTTCGTGAACGACGCCGACATGACGAAGCTCGGATGCCCCGTAGCGCAGCCGAGATTGAGCAGCCGCCCTTCGGCGAGGATCAGCACGCTGTGCCCGTCCGGGAACCGGAACTCGTCGTACTGCGGCTTGATGTTGATCCGCTCGATGCCGCGCTTCTTCAGGCCGGCCATGTCGATCTCGTTGTCGAAGTGGCCGATGTTGCCGATGATCGCGTTGTGCTTCATCCGCGCCATGTGGTCGACGGTGATGATGTTGAGATTGCCCGTCGCCGTCACGAAGACGTCCGCCGTCTCGATGACGTCGTCGACGCGCTTGACCTCGTAGCCCTCCATCGCCGCCTGCAGCGCGCAGATCGGATCGATTTCGGCGATGATGACGCGGCACCCCTGTCCGCGCAGCGCCTGCGCGCAGCCCTTCCCCACCTCACCGTAGCCGCAGACGAGCGCGACCTTGCCGCCGAGCATCACGTCGGTCGCGCGGTTCAGCCCGTCGATCAGTGAGTGGCGGCAGCCGTAGATGTTGTCGAACTTGCTCTTCGTGACCGAGTCGTTGACGTTGATCGCGGGGAACAGCAGCGTCCCCGCTTCCATCATCTGATACAGCCGGTGCACGCCGGTCGTCGTCTCCTCGCTCACGCCGCGGATGCCGGCCGCGACCTTCGTCCAGCGCGACGGGTTCTGCTTCAGCTCCTGCCGCAGCAGATCGAGGATGACGCCCCACTCTTCGGGTTCCTTGTCGGGATCGAACGCGGGCACCTTCCCCGCCTTCTCGAACTCGACTCCCTTGTGCACCAGCAGCGTCGCGTCGCCGCCGTCGTCGACGATCTGGGTCGGGCCGCTGCCGTCGGGCCACATGAGCGCTTCGCTCGTGCACCACCAGTACTCCTCGAGCGACTCTCCCTTCCACGCGTACACGGGCGTCCCGCGCGGATGCTCGGGCGTACCCCCCGTCTCCGGCCGTCCGACGACGACGGCCGCGGCGGCGTGGTCCTGGGTCGAGAAGATGTTGCAGGAGACCCAGCGGACGTCAGCGCCGAGGTCGACGAGCGTTTCGATCAAGACGGCGGTCTGCACGGTCATGTGCAGGCTGCCCATCACGCGCGCGCCGGCGAGCGGCTTGCGGTCGCGATACCGCGCGCGCACGGCCATGAGGCCGGGCATCTCGTGCTCGGCGAGACGAATCTCCTTGCGTCCCAGCTCGGCGAGCCCGAGATCGCGGACCTTGTAGGGCTGACGCCCCGCCTTGACGGCGGCGTCGAACGCATGCGCTTCACGAACGGCTGTCGGCATTACTCGCTCCTTGTACGTGCTGAGTGCTTGATGCTCAGTGCTTGGTGCTGGTGCTTGGTGCTTGGTCCTCGGTGCCTGGTGCCCCGCGCCGGCCCGAGGCGACGAACAGCGCCGGCCCCTTTGCCGACGGGTCGGTCGGCAGACCGACGATGCGGATGTCGGCGAAGCCGGCGGCGGTCATGAGCCGGCGCATCTGATCCTCGCCGAAGCCGAGCCACACGTGGCCCATGCCCTGCTTGTACTCCTCGCGATCGTGCGGCAGCATGTCGCACACGACGAGCCGGCCGCCGGGTGCGAGCACGCGCGCCGCTTCGGCGAGCACCGCGGCCGGATCCGGCGCGTGGTGCAGGACGAGCAGCAACAGCGCGGCGTCGAGCGTCCCCTCGTCGATCGGCAGGGCCTGCAGATCGCCGCGGCGGACGTCGACGTTCGCGAATTCGCGGAGGCGGCGGCGCGCGGCGCTCAACATGTCGCCGGACCGATCGACCGCAATCACCCGTGCGACGAACGGCGCGAGCGTCGCCGCGGTGTGGCCCGTACCACAGCCGAGGTCGCCGATCGTCCAGCGCTCGTCGAGGAGCGCCGGCAGCGCCTGCAGCATCGAGCTGCGGCCGAACAGCTCCGCACGCAAGTGATCCCACTGGCCGGAGGCCGACGCGAAGAACGCCTGGGACGTCTCCTCGCGGCGCGCGAGCACGCTCTTGAGCCGCCGCGCATCCTGATCGGCCCCGGGGGTCAGCGCGACCTGTTCCCGCAGCAGCGCCCACAACCGCTGCGCGGCCGCATCGTGCGTGTCGAGCGCGAGCGTGTAGTAGCGGCTGGTGCCGTCGCGGCGCGAGCTGACCCACCCGGCATCCGACAGGGTCTTCAGCTGCCGGCTGACCGTCGATTGCGGCAGCTGCAGCACCGCGCAGAGCTCGGAAACGGTCAGCTCATGCCGCTCGAGCAGCATGAGCATCCGGCTGCGCGTGTGGTCCCCGAGGGCGCTGAAATGGTCGAGCAGGGGCGCCGCGGCGCCGCGTCTATCCATCCGTATATCCGGATGTAGTATTAAACGGACGACGGCCCCCAGTCAAGTGAATTCGTCCGCGGGATCTCCTGATCTCTTGTTTCAGTCCCCCAATCAATCTCGTCGCAGTACCCGCCCCGGCAGCGCGTCGGTGAACCGGCCGCCCTCCCGGACGAGCGTCCCGTTCACGAGGACGTATGACACCCCCTCGGCGAGCTGCTGCGGATCGGTATACGTGGCCGTGTCGCGGATGCGCGCGGGATCGAACACGACGATGTCGGCGTACGCGCCCGGGCGGAGCACGCCGCGATCGGTGAGATGAAAGACCGTGGCCGGCAGGCTGGTCATCGATCGGATGGCGGACGCCAGACCGAGGACGTGCTTTTCGCGGACGTAGACGGCGAGCTTGCGCGCGAAGGCGCCGTCGTTGCGCGGATGCGGACGCCCCGCTCCCACGGCGAGAAGCGCCCCGTCGCTCGACGTCATCGTCCATGGCTGCCGCATGATCGCCTCGATGTCCGCCTCCGACATGTTGAACGACACGATCGAGGGATTGCTCTGCGCGATGAGTTCGAGCGCCGTCCGCTCAGGAGACGTCCCGCGCGCGGCGGCCACCTGCGCGAGCGTCTTCCCTTCGAGCGTGCGATCCGGTTTGAACGACGAGATCAGAATGGCGTCCGGCCCGCCCCGCAGCCGCAGGTTCCTCGCGAGGGTTGCCTGTATCTCCGCGGACACTTCCAGGCGGCCGTTGTCCATCAACTCGCTGCGAGGTCCAACGGCCACGCCGCCGGGCAGCAGCGCGGCGCGCAGCGACGTCGACGACGCTTCGTACGGATACTGATCCGCGAACACCTGCACACCTCGCGCGCGTGCCGCCTCGACCTCCTGGATCAGCGCGGCAGACAATCCCCAGCTGTCGCGCCCAAGCGCCTTCATGTGGCTCACGATGCCAATCGTGTGCGCCTCCTCCGCGATACGGATCACCTCGCGCACCGCCGCCTCGACGCCGATCGAATAGTGTCCTTCGTCGCGGATGTGACTGGTGTAGACGCCCCCCGACTCCGCAGCGGCGCGGGCCAGCGCGATTACTTCCTCCGTCGCGGCGAAGCTGCCGGGTGTGTAGAACAATCCGCTCGACAGGCCGAACGCGCCGTCGCGCATGCCGCGCCGAACGAGCTCCTC
>DASSOM010000334.1:0-3178 GCA_035700625.1 Vicinamibacterales bacterium | reverse complement strand
CGACTGGAGATAGTGCGTCAGCCGCGGCACGCGGTAGCCGCCGTAGCTTTCGCCCACGAGATACTTCTTCGCCGTCAGCCGTCCGTTCTTCAGCAGCCAGTCGTAGATGACGCGCGACAGATACTGGATGTCGTTCTCGGTTCTGTAAAACGCCTTCGCCGTCTCGTCCGGCCTGAGGTAGGAACGGCTGAAGCCGGTGCCGACGGGATCGATGAAGACGAGATCCGAGAGGTCCAGCCACGTGCCCGGGTTGTCGCTGAGCGCCGCCGGATCCGACGGACTGTCGCCTTCCTCGCCGAACGCGACGCGCTTCGGCCCGATCGCGCCGAGGTTCAGGTAAACCGACGCGGCGCCGGGGCCGCCGTTCAGCGCAAACGTCACGGGACGATCGCGTCCCTCCGCCGTGTACGCCGTGTAGACGACGTCGGCCGTTTTCTTGCCGTCTTCACCGAACACCGGCAGCGTGCCGACGGTGGCCGTGTATTTCAGCGTGCCGCCGTTGATCTGAATGGTCTGGTCCACGTGCGCGTCGGCCGGCAGCGGCGGCAGCGCGTCGTGGTCGGTCTTCGCCTGCGCGGAGTCCGCCGGCTTGGACGGCGTCGCGGGCTTCTGCTCCTGCGCCGCCATCGGCGAGGTCAGGAACGCGAAAAGGACGATCAGAAAGATGTCAGTGCGTAATCCGGATCGGCTGAGATGCATGGCGGATAGCATAGTCGAACGCGCGTCAGGGCTCTGCTTGACACCATCACCCGCAGGTTGAAGCATTCAGGGATGGCGACTCGCACTCAGGTTCTCGTCGTCGGCGGCAGCCTCAACGGGCTGACCACCGGCCTCCTCCTCGCCGACCTTGGCGTCGACTGCATCGTGGTCGAACGGCATCCCGGCACGGCCATTCAGTACAAGTTCGCCGGCATTTCGCCGCGCAGCATGGAAATCTTCCGCGGCCTCGGCATCGAGGACGAGATCCGCGCGAACAAGACGGGCGATCAGCAGGCGGGCGGGATTGCGCGCGGGCGGACGCTGTCGGATCCCGATCTCACGTGGATGCGCGGATCGGCGTGGCCGGACGTGACCGGGCTGAGCCCGACGCCGCCGGCGACGTGCGATCAGCACGTGCTCGAGCCGATCCTGCGCGCGCATGCGGAGCGCCGCGGCGCGGACGTGCGATTCAACACCGAGCTCGTCTCATTCGCACAGTCGGACGACCGCATCGACGCGATCGTCCGCGATCGCGCGACCGGCCGCGACGAGCACGTGCAGGCCGACTATCTCGTCGCCGCCGACGGCGCGAACGGCTCCGTCCGCGAGATGCTCGGCATCGATCGCGACGGTCCCGGCGTGCTGCAGCACTGGATGAACATCGTCTTCGACACCGATCTCGAGCCGGTGCTGCAGGGGAAGCGGATGACGTCCTGCTTCGTCATGGACCTCAACGCGACGTTCACGGCGCGCGAGGGAGGACGCTGGCTGCTCGCGCTGCAGTACGCGCCGGAGAAGGGGGAGACGCCCGAGTCGTTCGACGCGGAGAAGACGCGGGAACTCGTGCGCAAGGGAGCCGGGCGCGATGACGTGAAGGCGGATCTCGTCGATGCGCGTCCGTGGGAGGTCGCGGCGCTCGTCGCGCGGCGCTTCCGCGACCGCCGTGCGTTTCTCGTCGGCGACGCCGCTCACCTGATGCCGCCGACCGGCGCGTTCGGCGGCAACACCGGGATCCACGACGCGCACAATCTCGCGTGGAAGCTTGCGGCGGTCCTGAACGGCACCGCCGATCCGGCGCTGCTCGACACGTACGACGCGGAGCGCCGCTCCGTGGCGCAGCGCTCACTCGATCAGGCGCTCGCGCGGCTGCGCGCGTGGTTCAAGGACCCATCGAACCGGCTGCCGCCCGCCGTGCCGCAGGTGGACGACTACGACGTCGTTTTCGGCCAGCGGTACGATGCGGGTGCGGTGATCGCGGAAGAGACGCCGCCGCCGCGGCCGTTCGAGCCCGCGCGCGAGCTCTCGGGCCGTCCCGGCACGCGCGCGCCGCACTTCACGGTCGAGTACCGCGGCCAACGCATGTCGACGCTGGATCTGTTCGGGAAGCGTTTCGTCCTGCTCGCGGGCCCCGAGAGCGACGCCTGGTGCGACGCCGCGCGCCGCCTCGGCATCGAATGCCGCCGCTTCGGCAGCGACCTCGTCGACGTCGATCGCCGCTGGCCGTCCGCGTTCGGCGTCACCGACGCCGGCGCGGTGCTCGTCCGCCCCGACGATGTCGTCGCGTGGCGCTCCGCCGGTACGTCGATCCAGCCCGCGCGGATGCTGCACGACGTCTGCGCGCGCCTGGGCCTGCGCGTCCGCCTGCAGCAGCCGGCGCATCGGTGAGGAGGCGTGAGGCGCGAGACGGCGACGGGCGGACCCGGGGCATCAGTCCGCGGCTCCGGTGCGCACTCGCCGCAGCTGGTGTCCGGATCGCGTCTCCCGCGAGACGGCGACGGGCGGACCCGGGGCATCAGTCCGCGGCTCCCGCCGACGCCGCGCGGAAAAACCGGCCTCCGGCGGGTGTCCTGACGCTGACCGCGTCGGCTGGGGTGACCTGCGGCGCTTGATCACGATTGAAGCGGCGCTCGGGTGATCCGATCGCCGTCCGCAAAGACTGCGCCGACGCGGCCGGAACGCCTGCGGCCGGTTTTGTCCTCTGACGATGATCGCGCGGGTCGGAGGTCGCTCGCGGACCGATGCCCCGGGTCCGCCCATCGCCAGAGGTCGCGTCGACCCGCAACGCCGCGTCGCCGCATCACGGACCGCGTGGTGATCGCTGGGAGTAGCGGTGGCGCAGGGCGGCGGCTGGTGTTCGGATCGCGTCGACCTCTGAGACGCGCGACAGGCGTCAGGGGGCAAAACGGTCCTGGAGTGCGTTCCGGTCGGTGTCGGCGCTGTATTTGCGCGATCCCGAGGGAACCCGGGCTGTCGATCGCCAATCGTTGGCTGTCGTGGTGATGACCCCAGCCGACACCGCTCCGTCAGACACGCGCCGGAAGGACCGTTTTTCCGCGCGGATCAGCGGGAGACGCGATCCGAACACCAGCCGCCGCCCTGCGCTCAGCGGGAGCCGCGGAGCGACACCCCGCGTCGGCGCGTCCCGTGAGCGAACGACGCCGACAGAGGCGGGTCTAAAGACCCGCCCTACAACAAACGC
>DASSOM010000333.1:0-5920 GCA_035700625.1 Vicinamibacterales bacterium | reverse complement strand
GAAGCTCGGACTCCTCAGAATGCCGGGCTGCCCGTCGGTCTTCCAGAACTGAATCGGATTGGAACCGTCGAAGTGGACGACGCCGTTCTGATCGGAGACGCCGAAGAAGTCCGGCGCGAACAGCTGAGGTGCCGGGAGGTCGAAGCGCCAGTACGGCAGCGCGACGCCGGGATTGATGCTCTGCAGTTCGCGTTCGAGATCGAGCAGGTACGCGCGGTGCCACGACAGGAATCCCGGAAGTCCGTGCGCTTCCTGACGCGAGATGTCCCGGTGCATGTCGCGGAATCTGGTGAAGCGCCCCGTGCCGGCGCCGTTCAACGTCGCGAACGCGGAGACGACGTTGGCGCGCTCTCCCGGTGTCAGAGTATTGGCATCCTTTCGAACGCGCACCATCATCGTCGTCGTCGACAGGACCGCGTTGGTGCCGGCCTCGCGCACGTCGATCGCGGCATCCTTGTCGGCGACGCTGGGACGGCCGAATCGTCCGGCGACGAAGAAGCCGACCGGAGATCCGTCCAGCGGCAGCGTCAGCGCGATCTGATCCTGCCAGACCGCTCCCGGACCGGGCGCGAAGAAGAGGAGTTGGCCGCCGGCCGCCGGATTCTGGTTCTGCAGGGTCACCGTCACCGGTGTCGTGGCTCCGGTGGCGTCCGTGAGCCGCACGTCGCAACGGAGCGGCGCCCAGCCGATGTAACGGGCATCAGGCGCGGTGCTGCCGTTGAGAATGACCTCGGTGTTCATGACTCTCTAAACGTCAGGCGCACACGGATCGCACATGTCGCGGAAGAGCTTCGACGTGTCGTGACGTTCGCGAGGAGTACGCGGGCGATCAGATCGTGTTCGCTTGGGACGAGCGTTTCGTTACTAATTGATCGTAGCCGGTTGTTCGCCCGGTACTCCTCGGGCGTTGCGCCCCGATCGGAATCTCTACCGTGGTCGGAAGCGACGGTCCCCGCCAGCCTCGCATCGTCGGTGTGCTGATCGTGGCAGACGTGCGCCTGTATCGCGAGGGGCTCGCCGCCAGCTTGTCGAGTCGCAACCTCGCGGTCCTTGGCACCTGTCCCAACCGTGCCCACGCGAGCGCGTGCGTCCGTGAGTTGTCCCCGGATGTCGTTGTCGTCGACATGGCCACGCGGGAGAGCCTGGAACTGATCGCGGAACTGCGGCGCGACACACCCAACTCCAAGACGCTGGCGTTCGCCGTCGAGGAGGTTACGTCCGACATCCTGGACTGCGCGGAAGCGGGAGCCAGCGGTTACGTCACGGCCGATGCGTCGGTCGACGATCTGGTCGACGCGATCGAACGCATCGCACGCGAGGAGCTGGTCTGCTCGCCGCGGATCGCAGCCCGGCTGTTCCGCCGCATCTCCGAGCGGGCCTCGCGACTGCCGTTCAGCCAGACGAAGATCCTGACCAGCCGCGAGCGCCAGGTGCTCGACTGTATCCGCGACGGGCACTCCAACAAGGAAATCGCGCAGAAGCTGAACATCGCGGAGCCCACCGTCAAGAACCACGTCCATCACCTGCTCGAGAAGCTGGAAGTGACGAACCGTGCGCAGGCGGCCGTGCGCGCCACGCTGCCCGTCAGCCGCCGCCGCGTCACCAACGAGAAGGCCGGCTAGAACCGGACCGGATCTGAATCGTACGAACCGGTCGGGGGACCAGCCGGCCGACAATCCTCTCGCTAGATCGGAATTGGGCCGCTCGAAGGATTCTCCTGCCTCTCTGCGTTCGCCACAATCACGCCGCAGACCATGAGCCGGATTCGTGTCGCGCTCGGCGATGTGCAGGCAGCGATGCTGCGAGACATCCTCGCGCAGATCACCGGTCTGGAACCCGACATGGAACTGATCGGCCATCTCGCGCAGGTCGATCTGAAAGCGGCCGTTGCGGATCAGAAACCGGATGTCCTGATCTGCGATGTTCCCGCGCACGATCTGCCGGAGATCTGCCGCGAGCTTTTTTCGGAGCCCGACCCGCCGGTCGTCGTCGGTCTCGCGCGCGAAGGACGGGAAGCCGCGGTGTGCATTCCCAACGCGGGCGCCGCGCAGTTGATGGCCGTCGTGCGCAGCGCGGTCGGACATCTCGTCGAGAGCCCGCGAGTGATAGAGCTGGGGCGGCCGTCCGACGGCGAGCGCGCCGGCGAGGCCACCGATCCCTACACGTCGAACGCCGACTGCCTCAACGATCAGCTGCGCGTGCTCGATCTGGCGCTCCTCGCTGAAGTCGATCTGTTCGAATCCACCACCTGGGACGAAGGACCGCAGCGACTCCAGGGGCTCGCGGTCTCGCCTGAAGAAGTGCGCGCCCTGCTCGATGCGGGCGGTGCGGCTGCCGGTCCGCGCCAGAGCGGCGAACTGAAACGCCGACGGCAGCGGATGTCGGAATGGACGTCGAAGCGGCTCGCGGCGACGTCGGGCCGCGCGGACGCGCCGCCGTTCGTGCGGCTCATCGACCGTTTTCACCTCGATCCCTTCGAACAGTTCTGCATCATCGCGGCGCTCGCCATCGAGATCGATCGCAACAAGTACGGCAAGGCGTTCGCGCTGCTGCAGGACGACGTGACGAGGAAGCAGCCGTCGTGGGAGCTGCTGCTGCGCCTGTACGAGGGATCGAGCGACAGCGCGCGGTGGGACGCGGCGCGTGCGTTCGACGCCGGCCGGCCGCTCAGGCGCTGGAGTCTCATCCGGCTGGCCCCGCGGGACGCGGGCGAACCCGCGGCGCCGTTCGGCCGTCGTATCGAGCTCGACGACCGGATGTCGCGATTCCTCCTCGGCCTCGACGATCTCGGTCCAGAGATGGAGGAGTTCGCCGTCGTCGGTGGATGGGAACCGGAGCCGTGGGGCGTCGCGATCACCGGCGAGCTCGAAGCGCGCCTCGTCCAGCTCGTGGGGGACGTCGTCGACGGCGCGCGCGGCGCCCCGCCGCGGCTCGTGCTGCACGTGTACGGACGTCGCGGCAGCGGTAAACGGACGCTGATCGCGGGGATCTGCCGCCGTCGCGGCCTCCGCCTCCTGCGCGTGGATCCGACGAGGCTCGCGGCGATGCAGCATGCGCAACTCGAGGAGGCGCTCACGCTGCTCGCGCGTGAATCGGCGCTCCAGCCGACGGCCGTCTGCATCGAGATGATCGATCCGCTCATCGAAGACGATGCGCCGGCGTCGGCGACGCAGGCGCTGCGGACGATCGCCCGCGCGGTGCAGACGTTCTCGCCCGTCACCTTCGTCACCGGCCAGCGGCCGTGGATGCCGGAAGGGCTCTTCACCGACGGCTCGTTCCAGAGCGTCTTCCTCGATCTGCCGGAGCTGGCGGAAGCGCGGCAGATCTGGGCGTCCGCGCTGCGCGACGCGCCGCTCGCACCGGACACCGGCGGCGCCGAGACCGCATCCGGGGAGCTTGCAGCGCGGTTCCGGCTGTCGCCCGGGCAGATCCACGAAGCGGTCGCCGCCGCGAAGACGCGCGCCTTGTGGGATCGACCAGGAAGCCCCGCGCTCACGCTTACCGACATCTACCGCGGCGCGCGCGATCAGAGCAGCCCGCGGCTCGGATCGCTGGCGCGGCCGGTGACGACCGACTTCGGGTGGAACGATTTGATCCTTCCGGACAAGCCGCGCGATCAGCTGCGCGAGCTGGAGACGGCGATCCGCAACGCGACGGGCGTGCTCCAGGAGTGGGACTTCCAGTCGCGTCTGGCGTACGGACGTGGCATCACGGCCCTCTTCGCCGGACCGAGCGGGACCGGCAAGACGATGGCCGCCGGCATTCTCGCGCGCGAGCTGGGGCTCGATCTCTACAAGATCGACCTCTCCCGGGTCGTCAGCAAGTATATCGGCGAGACGGAGAAGAACCTCGATCGCATCTTCCAGCAGGCGGAGGACGCGAACGCGATGCTGTTCTTCGACGAGGCGGACGCGCTGTTCGGCAAGCGGTCCGCGATCAAGGACGCGCACGACCGCTACGCCAACATCGAGATCGCCTACCTGCTCCAGAAGATGGAGGAGCGGCTGGGCGTCACGATCCTCGCGACGAACCTCCAGGCCAACATGGACGAGGCGTTCGTCCGCCGGATCCGGTTCGCGATCGAGTTCCCGATGCCCGAGTACGCGCAGCGGCTCGACATCTGGCGCCGCTCGCTGCCGGCACAACTCAGGCTCGCCGAAGACGTCGATCTGCCGCTGCTCGCCAGACGGCTGCGCATTTCGGGCGGCTCGATCATGAACATTTGCCTGAGCGCCGCGTCGCTCGCGTACAAACCCGGAGGGGTCGTGCGCATGGAGCACTTCGCGCGCGCCGCCAAACGCGAGCTGCAGAAGCTCGGACGGCAATTCAACGAGGCCGACTTCGCGCCGCGCGAGCTGGCCGGCGCCGCGGGTCCGGAGAACGGCGCATGAGCGGCACCCACGTCGAGACGCTGCGTGACGTGAGCCGCACGCTGCTCGATCTGCTCACGAACAACATGGGCGGCGTGGCGGTGGCGCTGGCGTCCCCGAAGAATGCCGGCACGAACCGTCTGACGCTGTTTCTCTACAAGGTCACCGAGAACCCCGATCTCAAGAACGCGCCGCCGATCGTCGAGCGCAACAACGGATCCCTGACCGAGCGCCACGCACCGCTGACGCTCGACGCCTACTACCTGCTCACCGCGCACGCCGCGGACGGCGATCTGCTCGAGGCGCACCTCGCGCTCAGCAAGGCGATGGGCATCTTCAACGACAACGGCGTGATCCGCGGATCGCTGCTGCGCGCCGAGAACGACACCGGCCTGACCGCGGATTCGATCCTTCGCGTCACGCTGAACCCGATCAGCATGGAGGACATGACCCGGATCTGGAGCGTGTTCCCGGACACGCCGTACGAGATCTCGGTCAGCTACCTCGTCACGCCGGTCGAAATCGATTCCACGGTGGAGGTCACGGGCGCGCCGGTCGTGGATCAGATCCACGACCAGGGACACTATCAGCCCGAGCTCCAGGGGGCGGGAGCCTAGCGATGGCCGCGCCGCTCATTCCCCTCGCGCCCGACCGGCTGCAGCGATCCGTCTGGGTCGTGATCGAGCCGCGCGATTTCGTCACCGCGCGACGCATGACGACCCCGGTGCGCGTCACGCTCGATGGCGTGACCGCGAGGGCCATCGCCGGACTCTCCGGCGTCTACGGCTTCACCGATCTCGACGTGGCGGCAGGGCTCTACACTGCGCGCGTGGAGCCTGCGTCGGCGCAGCGGCAGGCGTACTTCGACGGCGAACGATCGTTCGTGCTCGCGACGGTGCCGGTGCCGAACCAGCCGCTCAACCGGAACTTCGTGACGGTCGATCTGCTGCCGCGCCCGGGCTATCCGTTCGGCGAGCTCGCGACGCTCGCGCGCGGCCGCCTCGTGCGCGCCAGCGACGCCGCGCCCGTCGCCAACGCGCGCATCGTCCTGCTCGTCAACGCGACCGCCACGCTGCGCGGACGCACCGATGAGCGCGGCGAGTTCGTCGTCCCCTTCCTGCCGTCGCCGCCCGAGAACACGGCGGCCGCGGGGCTCAAGACGTTTCAGTTCCAGCTGCGTTTCGAGATCGACGGTCAGCCGCCGTTCGTGATCCCGCAGGACACGGTGAAGGAGGGCACGACCAGGTCGCTGGGCGACGTGTCGTTCCCCGGCATCTAGCGGGCCGGCAGCCGAGCATGAACGTGACGGATTCAAGAGGCAGGAGATCGCGATGAGTGAACAGAACCCGCAGCCGCCGACACCGCCGTACGGGACAGGCCAACCGCCGTCGGATCAGCCTCCCGGCCAATATCCGCCCACGCCGCCGCCAACGGGTCAGTACCCACCGACGACGCCACCGCCGCCGAGCGGTCAGTATCCGCCGCCGCCGACGCCGCCGCCGAGCGGGCAGTATCCGCCGTCGACGCCACCGCCACCGTCCGGTCAGTAC
>DASSOM010000332.1:0-3384 GCA_035700625.1 Vicinamibacterales bacterium | reverse complement strand
GGCCTTTCGATCGTGGAATGGCAGCCCGTGACCGGCGTGCTGCCGCCGCTCGATCATGACCACTGGGTCACCGCCTTCGAGCGCTATCAGCAGTTCCCCGAGTACCAGCAGCTCCGGCGCGGCATGACGCTGCCGGAGTTCCAACGCATCTTCCTCTGGGAATACGCGCATCGGCTGCTGGCGCGTCTCGTGGGTGTCATCTTCCTGGTGCCCTTCCTGCTCTTTTGGCGCGCCGGATACTTCACGCCTTCGCTCGCGCGCCGCGCGAGCGAGGACGTGAAGTACCCGGCGCGCCAGAAGATCAGGAAGGGCACGAGGAAGACGACACCCACGAGGCGCGCCAGCAGCCGATGCGCGTATTCCCAGAGGAAGATCCGCTGAAACTCCGGGAGCGTCATGCCGCGGCGGAGCTGTTGGTATTCGGGGAACTGCTGGTAACGCTCGAAGGCGGCGACCCAATGCTCGTGATCGAGCGGCGGCAGCACGCCGGCCACGGGCTGCCATTCCACGATGGAGAGGCCTGACCGCGTCAGTCGCGTGACGCCGCCGACGACGAGCACCGCCAGCGTCACGGCCGCGAGCGTCCAGAACCAGATCCGCAGCCGGCGGAGCCTCCGGTCCACCTCAGCGGCTCAGCGACCGCACGTACGCGACCAGCGACGTCAGCTCGTCGCCGCGGATCTGCGGATGGCTGGGCATCAGCGGCTTGCCTTTGATGGCGCCGCCCATCGTGATCACGTCCGCGATTTGCTTGTCGCTCAGCGTGTCCATGTACGTGCGATCGGTGTGATCGCGCGGCGGCGGCTTCAGCACTCCGGCCGCGGGACCGTCCCCCTTGCCGCCTTCGCCATGACACGCGACGCAGTACTGCTTGTACGTGGCGCGGCCCGCTTCGAGCATCGCCGGCGTGACCGCGGGCGCCGCCGCCTCCTTTGCGCCGCTCGCCTCGACGTTCGACATCGGCGACGCGTCTTCAGATGCGCACGCGCCTGCGAGACTCAGCAGTCCAGCGGCGATCAGCAGCGTGATCGGTTTCAGTGACCAGGTCGACACGAGTCCTCCTCCGTAGCGGCGGAATGGCGAAACGAACGGCGGCCGCCACGACCGGCATGACGGCCCAGACGGTCAGCGACGAGAGCAGCAGCGCGGCGGCGCCTGCGCGCGACAGCCGCGCGGCGACGAACGCGCCGGCCGGACCGAGCAGATACAGATCCGGTTCGAGGGCGAGCAGGCCCAGGACGCGCGCGGCGTCGATCGGATTCAGCACGAGGAGCGCCGCGAGCCATCCGGCGCTTAGGCCGCTCAACGCGAGCGTCCCCATGAGCACGAGGTCGTAGAGCAGGACGAAGGCGAACCACGCGAACACGGCGGAAGCCTGCGCCTGCGCGGCGGACGAACTCGACACCGAGATGAACAGTCCGATGCCGGCCATCGCGGCGGCCACGAGCACCGCGATCGCGGGGAAGAGCAGGTAGTGCGGGATCACGCCGGGTCCCGCGCCGGCCGCGACCAGGACGCCCGCGGGCAGGAACCCGGCGGCGGTGGCGCCGGCAAGGGCGGCGAGCAGCCCGACGTACTTGCCGATCAGGATCTGCGTCCGTGTCAGCGGCTGCGCGAGCAGGTATTCGAGCGTTCCGCGATCCTGTTCGCCCGCGATGGCGCCCGCGCCCATCAGCACGGCAACGAGCGGCGAGACGAGCAGACACAGATTCATCAGCGTCGCCGACGTCCTGCCGAACGCTTCGATCGCGAGTCCAGCCGCGCCGCCGAGACCCGCACTCGTCGCCGCGAATCCGAGCGCGGCAAGCAGCGCCGCGTAGCCGATCAGCCACCGGTTCGAGGCGGCATCCGCGATGACGTGACGCACGAGCGGCAGGAGCCTGCCGGCCGGCGCCGCGGTGACGGATCGAGGCGCCGCGAGGTGCGCGGCAGGCTGGCTGTCGTGGACGACGCGCCCATGGTCGAGGACGATGCGCCGATCGGCGACGGCGAGCAGTTCGTCGGTGCCGTGCGTCGACGCGATCACGATGCGGCCGTCGCGCGCGAGCGCGCGGAGGCGATCGGCCAGCCAGCAGCGGCCGTCGGCGTCGAGGCTGGCGCCGGGTTCGTCCAGCACGAGGACGGGCGGATCCGCCAGCAGCGCGAGCGCGAGACTCAGGCGCTGGCGCAGACCGCCCGAAAGCGCACCGACTCTTGCCGAGGCGTGCGAGCGAAGCCCGGCCTCGTCGAGGCGCGCGGCGCAGCGCGTGGTCGGGATCCCGCGAATCTCCGCGCACCGCCGCATCGTGTCGGCGACGGTGCGGTGCGGATCGAGGCCGCCGTTCTGCGGTACGTAGCCGATCAGCGCGCGGACCGCACGGCCGTCGCGCAGTGGATCGCGGCCGTGCACCTGCACGTCTCCCTCGAATGCGGTGATGCCCAGCAGGCAGCGGAGCAGCGTCGACTTTCCCGCGCCGTTCGCGCCGAGCAGCACCGTCACCTCGCCGGGGCGGAGCGTCAGCGAGACGCCGTCCAGCGCCGGACGATCGCCGTACCGCTTCGAGAGATGACACAGGACGATCATCGAGTCCTCCCGTCCGGCGGCCGCATGAGCGGCCGATCGTCGACGAGCACGGGCGCGCGCCGATAGAGCGGGAACATCCGGGCGCCGGATTCGAGCGCGGTGTGGGCTGGCGTGTAGAGGAACGCGAGCGCGAGCGGATTCCGCTCGATCAGGTCTTCCATGGCGCTCTCGACGCGATGCGGGACGTCGCCAATGCCGTCGCCGTCGGCGTCGTAGCCGCGGTAGTCGCCCCAGGAATTTCCGCGCCCGTTGTCGGTCCACCGCATCGCGGACGACAGCTCGCGTCCGAGGGGACGCACGTCGGTGAGGTTTTCCGCGAAGCGATTCGCCGTGACCGTCAGCGCGGCCGTACTCTGCAGCGCGAGCCCCACCTCGTTGGCGGCAATCACGTTGCCGCGCAGGATGGCGGTATCGCCGCGGCCGGGCGCGACGCCCTCCGCGTACACCCCGATGCGATTCGACAGAATCCGATTGTCCTCGGCGACGAGGTTCGCGATGTCCTTCAGCAGCACGCCGTAGGCGGCGGCGCCGGCGCGATGGTCGCGGATGTGGTTTCCCGCGAGCACGAGGTGGTCCGACATCATCAGCGCGGCCCCGAGCCGGTTGCCGGACACGTCGTTGTCTTCGAACCGGATGTCGCGCGAATACATCGAGTGCAGCGCGTACCGGCTGTTCGTCACGACATTGCCGGCGACGGTCACGTGCTCGGTGAACGACAGATAGATGCCGTCGCGCGCGTCGGTGATGTGGTTGCGCCGCAGGTCGGTGCCGTCCACGTGCCACACGCTGATGCCGTGACCGGGGCGCGCGCCGTGCGTGGA
>DASSOM010000331.1:0-11140 GCA_035700625.1 Vicinamibacterales bacterium | reverse complement strand
CCGCCCGGTCTTGCTCTGACCCCGACATGCACGCGACGGGGGCGACCTGGGGTCAGAGCAAAAGTGCGGCAGCGGCCGACCCACTCGGGGTCAGAGCAAACGGTGCACACGCCGCTCGCTCAGCTAATCCACGTCGTCTGGCGCCCGATCACGACCCAGGATCCCGCGATGCGGCGGAGATAGACTTCCTGGCCACCGGCCGCCAGCATGCCTTCCCAGTCGGTCATTTCGACGATCGCCTGCTCGTCGTTGGTACGCAGAATTTGCCATGTGACGAAGACTCCGCCTCGCTGTGTCCTCGGGTCCTTCAGCGGACGGTTGAAGATGACCGGCGCGGACAGGCCCCATGGCTGCAGTTGCGGCACCTTCCGGTCTCTCGCAAACAGCGGCCACGCCGACTCCGTGATGCCGAAGATCGCGAACAGCGCGGCCCCGAGGATCTCCTGATGTTCGGCGTTCGACGCGCGCGGCGCGTAGTCAGGCGCTCCGTCATGCGCATCGTCTGCGCCGTCGCCATCCGTATCGGCGCGCGCGGGGTCGAGGCCGAGCATCCGCTCCTCGAGATCGGTCCATCCATCGCCGTCCGTGTCGCGGTCCACCTCCGCGATCACGATCTCGCGGGTCTCGGTCGAGGGGAGAGACGTGCGGCGTTGATCCGGCGGCGGCGCCGTGCCGTCCATGATCGCGGGTTCCGTCAAGGCGCGCGGCACGACGCTTAACCGCAGGCGGCCTGGTGCGATCGCGTCGAGCGACGCCTCGAATCCGACGTACCGCAGATTCCAGGGTCCCACTGGCTTCGGACGGTCGCATCGCCGAGAGCCCACATTGCAGCGGAACAGGAAGAGCTGCCACGCACCGTAGAGATCGGACACGAGCAGCACGAGTCGACTGCCATCAGCGTTGATCGACGCGACCGGCGTCGGGATGCAGTCGGTCATGTGCCAGCCCGGATGGGGCCACGGCTCGTCCAGCGTGACCGATGCCGGAACCAGCGAGCGACCGCGCGCCGCCATCTCGACGCGCTTCTGTGCGGCCAGACTTTCATCCGTCGCCAGCTCGCCCAGGCGGGCGTAGGCGACGACGCGCAGATCCTTCGGCTGTCCAGGTCGTCGGCGCTGCGATTGCCAGAGGTTGCGTGCCGCTTCCGCCGAGCCGGCGATCCGTTCGAGCGACGTCACATCTTCGGACGTGCCGAGATCCTGGATGATGCCGCGGCCGTCAAAGCGCCCCTCGAGGTGATACGTCGCGGCCACAATCGTCGCCACTGGCTGGCCGGTATCTCTCGCTGGGTCGTACCGCAGTTGCTTCGCGGCCTCGATGAGGCGATCGCGGAACCCGTCCGGAGCTTCCAGCAGGCACACGTTGGTGACGCGCCCGTCACGGTCGACACGTAGCCACACGGTCAGGTCGCGCGCACGGCCGGGGAACAGCAGATGGGAGAAGTCCGGCTGGTGACGCGATGACTCGATCAGCCGGGATGGACGGTCGCCGGGCGACTCGACGACGTTCGCGAAGCGACAGGCCGCAGGCGGCTGCGCCAGCACAAGCGTCGAAAGCACTGTGGCGGCGATCGCTTCGATCATATGAACGTAGACCCCGCCGCTGCGTCGATGTTCATACCGCGCGCCTTG
This sequence comes from Vicinamibacterales bacterium, assembly GCA_035700625.1. Lineage (GTDB taxonomy): Bacteria > Acidobacteriota > Vicinamibacteria > Vicinamibacterales > 2-12-FULL-66-21 > DASSOM01. The sequence continues at coordinate 9,509 of DASSOM010000331.1, read as the reverse complement.
GCGACTCGGTTGACACCATTCGATGCGCATCCTACGATGAGGGCATCGGTATGCGTCATCGCTGTCTCTGTCCCTGCATCTGTAGCACTCCCGTCGCGGGAGAGGGGGGACGGCGTCTGCGCGCGGCACGACCGGCGTAATTCATAAGACTCGATCCACATTTCGAGGCCCCTCTCCACACGGAGAGGGGCCTTTTTTTTTGCCCGAGGCCGCTTCCATGTTGCCCGCCGTCGCCATTTCCGGCAGCCCGTCGCGCGATTCGCGATCGCGGCGGCTGCTCGCCCACGCGTCCGCCCGGCTCGACGCGGTCGGCCTCCGCACGACCGCCATCGACTTGTGCGACCTGCCGGCGGACGACCTCCTGGGGCGCGCGCGATCGAACGCCGTCGTCTCGGCGCTCGACGCGTTGGCGGGCGCCAGCCTCGTGATCGTCGGCACGCCTGTCTATCGCGCGACGTACAGCGGCCTGTTGAAAGTGTTCTTCGACCTCTTCGCGTCGGACGCGCTCGCGGGGAAGGTCGGCGTCTGCATCGCGACCGGCGGCAGCCTGGCCCATCAGCTCGTGATCGATCACGCGCTGCGGCCGTTGCTGGCGAGCGTCGGCGCGCTGGTCGTGCCGACGGGCATCTACGGAACGGATGCGCAATTCGGACCGGATGGTCCGGCGCAGGATCTGCTCGCGCGGGTCGACCGCGCGATCACGGAGGCGCTGGCGCTCGCGCCCCCACTGGCGAAGGAGTGAACCCCGATGTCTGAATCACGGCCCCGGCTGGGCATCTACTACGAACATCCTGACTGGTATCGGCCGCTGTTTGCCGAGCTCGATCGGCGCGGCGTGCCGTACGACGCGCTGCACGCGGCGGAGCACCGCTACGATCCATCCGCGACGAGGTCGCCTTACGCGGTCGTGTTCAATCGCATGAGCCCCTCGGCGTACACGCGCGGAGGCGGTCAGTTGATTTTCTTCACGCAGCAGTACCTCGCGCACCTGGAGCGGCTCGGCGTCCGTGTGATCAACGGGTACGAGGCATGGCGGACGGAGATTTCGAAGGCGTATCAGCTGTCGCTGCTCGAGCGTCTCGGACTGCCGTATCCGAAGGCGCGGGTGATTCACGATGCCGCGCAGGCGTCCGCGGCCGCCGAGGGGCTGCGGTTTCCGGTGATCGTGAAGCCGAACATCGGCGGCAGCGGCGCGGGGATCGTCCGCTTCGACACGCCCGAGGCGCTGGCGGCCGCGGCTCGCGCAGGCACGATCGCGCTGGGGCTCGACAGCACCGCGCTCGTCCAGGAGCATGTGCCGGCGGATGCGGATCGGATCGTCCGCGTCGAAGTGCTGAACGGACGCTATCTCTACGCGATTCGCATCTACACGAGCGGCGACCGCTTCAATCTGTGCCCGGCGGACGTGTGCCAGGACGTCGCGGGCGCCGAGCTCGTGCGCGCGGCGTGCCCGGCGGACGCGCCGAAGAACAATCTGCGCGTCGAGGGCTATACGCCCCCGCGTGAGGTCATCGACGCCGTCGAACGGACGATGGCGGCGGCAGGAATCGAGCTGGGGGGCATCGAGTACATGGTCGATGCGCGCGACGGCCGCCCGTACTTCTACGACATCAATGCGCTCTCGAACTTCGTGGCGGACGCCCCGCGGATCGTCGGATTCGATCCGTTCGCGCGGCTCGCCGACTGGCTCGAGGCGGAGCTGGCGGCGGCCGCCGCACCGGTGGAGGTGGCGTGATGCGTTTCGGCTATTGGCTCCCCGTCTTTGGCGGCTGGCTCCGCAACGTGGAAGACGAAGGCATGTCGGCGACGTGGGACTACGTGAGCCGCCTCGCGCGCCGCAGTGAGCAGATTGGCTTCGACCTCACGCTCATCGCGGAGCTGAACCTCAACGACATCAAGGGGGTGCGCGCGCCATCGCTCGATGCGTGGAGCACGGCGGCCGCGCTCGCGGCGGTGACCGAACGGCTCGAGATCATGGTTGCCGTCCGCCCCACGTTCCACGCGCCCGCGCTGCTGGCGAAGCAGGCGGCGAACATCGATCGGATCAGCGGGGGACGTCTGTCGATCAACGTGGTGTCGTCGTGGTGGGCGTCGGAGGCGCGCATGTACGGCGTGCCGTTCGATCAGCACGACGAGCGCTACGCGCGGACAGGCGAATGGCTCGACGTCGTCGATCGGCTGTGGCGTCAGCCGACCGTTTCCGTGCACGGGCGCTTCTACACGATCGACGATGCGGTGCTCGAGCCGAAGCCGGTGCGGACGCCGCGTCCGACGATCTACGCCGGCGGCGAGTCGCCGGCCGCGCGCGAGCTGATTTCGCGGACGTGCGATGCGTGGCTGACGCACGGCGATCCGCCGGAGGTGGTCGGCCGGCGCGTCGCGGACATGCGGGCCCGGCGCGCGGCGCACGGGCTGCCGCCGATGGCGTTCGGAACCGCCGCGTACGCGATCGTCCGTGAGACGGAGGAGGACGCGCTGCGCGAACACGACCGGATCACGGACGTCCGCCAGAGCGCGCAGGGATACGCCAACTATCAGGAGTGGATCGGGAACACACAGCTCGATCAGCGGGTCAGCCTGGAGGATTACTCGGTGTCGAACCGCGGGCTCCGGAGCGGCCTCGTCGGAACGCCGGAGCAGGTCGCCTCGCGCATCCTCGAGTTCGAGCGGCAGGGGATCGATCTGCTGCTGCTCCAGTTCAGCCCGCAGCACGAGGAGATGGAGCGGTTCGCCGCGGACGTGATCCCGCGCGTCAACGGCGCGCGGCGGAGCGTCCTTTCGCACCCGGACGGGCAGCCGGCTTCGCCGTCGACCACGCTGCGGCCCAGTGCGACGTGACGGGCCAGTCGCCGCGCACGAGCCGCTCGGCGATCGCGCCGAGGCGGCTGCGCTCCGGTTCCGGCATGTTCTGCACGTAGGCCTCGACGGCCTGATCGAGGAGCTTCCAGATCGGATGGCCCGTCAGCAGGCTGAGCGTGTTCAGCTTCGCCTTCGTCTCGGCGGGCAGGCGGACGGTCAGCTGCGGATACTGACTGACCTTCTGACCGCCGGGACCGCTGGGGGGGCGACCGGGGCGAGCGCGCCGGGAGGAGGACTTCTTCATGCCCTCCAGTCTAACCGACTAATTCTTGACAGTAACAATTCAGAAATTCTATCCTCGCGGCGGAGGATGCCATGGACGATCTGGCGCCGCGCCGCCGGTTCTTCGCCGAGGAGATCGAGGCGGTCGCCAGCCTGACGACCCCGGCGCTCGTCGAGGCGCTCGCAACCGTCCCGCGTGAGGCGTTCCTTCCGCCCGGACCGTGGGTCGTTCGGGGACAGGGGGACATCGGCGGCGCGCCGCGCCGGACGCCGGACGCCAACCCCGCACGCGTCTACCACAATCTCTCGATTGCCATCGATCCGGCGCGGCAGCTGTTCAACGGCGGGCCGGGGATCGTCGCGTCCACGATCGACGCGCTCGCGCTGCGGTCCGGCGCGCGCGTGCTGCACGTCGGCTGCGGCTTTGGCTACTACACCGCCATCCTCGCGCACATCGTCGGGCCGACCGGACGCGTGGACGCCCTCGAGGTGGACGCGGCGCTCGCCGACGAGGCGCGTGCCCGGCTGCAGGCGATGCCGTGCGTGCACGTGGCCCATGGCGACGGGTCGGCCGGCGTGCCGCACGAACTCGACGCCATCCTCGTCAGCGCCGGCCTGACGCACGTCCCCGACGCCTGGCTCGATGCGCTCGCGGCGGATGGGCGGATCGTCCTGCCGCTGACGGCGACGCTGCCGCCGATGGGGCCGCTCGGCAAGGGCCCGATGCTGCTGCTGACCCGCGTGTCCGACGGTTCGTTCGCCGTCCGCCGGATCGCGCCGGTGATCGCGGCGTATTCGGCGGTGGGGCTGCGCGACGCCGTCCTCGATGCGGCGCTGGGGCAGGCGATGGCGCGCGCGCCGTTCGCCGTCCCGCGGCGGCTGCGCCGCGATCCGCACGAGCCGACCGCCGATTGCTGGCTGCACGCACCGACGTTCTGCTTTTCGCTGGCCTGACGACCCGATTTTGCTCTGACCCCAATTTGCCCCTCGGCGGCCCCAATCGGGGTCAGAGCAAAACTGCGCGGCTGGCGGCCCGATTGGGGTCAGAGCAAAAGTGGGGCGGCGGTCGGCGGGATCGGGGTCAGAGCAGGGTCACCCACCGGCGCGGAGGCGCTTCAGCAGCTGAATCTGGCCGGCGTGATAGAGGTCGTGCGCGATGATGCCGCCGACCAGCGACGCCCCGTCGAACGACGTCCCGGGCGTGCGCCGGCGGAGATCGGCCTCTGTCAGGCCCGCGACGGTCTCGCGCAGCGCACGGTGCGACGCCGCGAGCAGCGCGACGTCTTCGCGCCACTGCGATCGATCGCGCGTGAACCAGTTCGAGCCCTTCAGCGCAAACCCGCCGCGCTTCTCGCCGGTCAGCCGCCGGCGGACGGCGTACTTCCAGTACGCGGCGTGGACGACGATCTCGTGGATGTTGTGGCGGCCGCGGCCCGGCCGCCAGGACGCCGCGTCGGCATCGAGACCGCGAATCGATCCGCGCAGGTTGGTGCCGTGCCACGACCGCCGATCGTACGCCTGGTCGAGCAGCGTGAGCAGCAGCCGGATTGGCGTCACGCCCGCCCCGCGAACTCGCGCGTCTCCGTGTGCACCTTCACCTTCTCCCCTTCGCGGATGAACAGCGGCACGCGGATCTCCAGCCCGGTTTCGAGCGTCGCCACCTTCGTGACGCCGCCGCTCGCCGTGTCGCCGCGTACTCCCGGCTCCGTCGCGGCCACCGTGAGCTCGACGTGCGGCGGGAACTGCAGGCCGATCGGGTTGCCGTTGTACATCTGCACCTGCACGATGACGCCGTCCACCAGCAGCTGCCGGTCGTCGCCGATCACCGCGTCCGACAGCGACAGCGTGTCGAACGTCTCCTGGTCCATGAAATGAAAGCCCGCGGCATCCGCATATAGATAGGACGCCGCGGCGATCGCGAGATCCGGCTCGCGGAACTTCTCCCCCGCCTTGAACGTGCGGTCGAAGACGGCTCGCGTCAACAGGTTGCGCATCTTGATGCGCACCAGCGTCTGACCGCCGCGCGCCGTCGGCCTCGAAATCTCGACGTCGAGGCAGTGATACGGCGCGTCCTCGAACTCGAAGAACATTTTGCGTTTGATGTCGATCGCTTCAATCAGGCTGGCCACGATTGGTTCTGATCCTCAGGAGTGGAACGGATTCGCCGGGTGCAAGATGCGGATCTTACGAAGGGAGCGGCGCCGTGGCAAGGACAAACGGCCGATCGCGTTGATTACAATAAAAGGATGCCGCTGCTCATCATCCTCCGCGTCGCGCTGAGCGCGCTTCGACGCAACCTTCTCCGTACCGCGCTCACGATGCTCGGGCTGATCATCGGCGTGGCCGCCGTGATCAGCATGGTCGCACTCGGGGCCGGCGCACGCACCGCCATCGAGCAGCGGATTAAAGCGGCGGGCACGAACATGATCATCGTGAGCGCCGGCAACTGGACGTCCGGCGGCGTCCGGCTGGGGATGGGCTCCTCCAGCCGGCTGACGGCCGAAGACGCGGCCGCGCTCCGGCAGCAGGTGCCGGGGATCATGTTCCTCGTCTCCGGCGTGCGCACGCGGCGGCAGGTCATCGCCGGGGGCGAGAACTGGTCCACGTCGATCGAAGGCACCGGCGTCGAGCTGCCCTACATCCGGCAGTGGCGCCTCGCGCGCGGCGCGTTCTTCGGCCCGTGGGACGTGCTCTCGGCCAACAAGGTCGCGGTGCTCGGCTCGATCGTGCGCGACACGCTCTTCGGCGTCGACGCCAATCCCATCGGCCAGACGATCCGCATCGGCACCGAGCCGTTCCGCGTCGTCGGCGTGCTCGCGAGCAAGGGGCAGTCGTCGGGCGGGCAGGATCAGGACGACGTGATCTACGTGCCGTACACGACGGCGCAGAAGAAGCTGATGGGCGTCACGTACATCAGCAACATCACGATCTCGGCGGCGACGGCGAGCCGTGTGCCGCAGGTCGCCGCGCGCGTGGCGAACATCCTGCGCGTACGCCACGAGATTCCGCCCGGAGGAGACGACGACTTCCGCGTGCGGACGCTGGAGGAGATCGCCGACGTCCGCAGCGCCGCGACGGAGACGATGACGACGCTGCTCGCGAGCATCGCGGCGGTGTCGCTGCTCGTCGGCGGCATCGGCATCATGAACATCATGCTGGTGTCGGTCACCGAGCGGACGCGCGAGATCGGGCTCCGGGTCGCGATCGGCGCGCGCGCACGCGACGTCCTGCTGCAGTTCCTGGCGGAGGCGATTCTCCTCAGCCTCGCCGGCGGCGGCGCGGGCATCGCCCTCGGGTTGGGAGCGTCGGAGGCGCTCACCGCGATGTTCGCGTGGCCGACGTCCGTCTCCGCCGGCGCGATCGCGCTGTCGTTCGGCTTCTCGGCCGCCGTCGGCGTGTTCTTCGGCTGGTACCCGGCGATCAAGGCCGCGCGCCTCGATCCGATCGAGGCGCTGCGGTTCGAGTGAGGCGACTCACGTTCGAGCTCAGCCGTCCGGACTTGAAGACGCTCGCGAACGGCCGTATCATCCGCTGATGTCGTCGGCGACGGGTGGACACGACCGTGACGCGCACCACGTCGTCCAGTTCTTCGACACGTTCGAGTCGCGCGCCGTTGCCGTTGCCAGATTCCTCGAAGCGCGCGCCGTCCTCGGTGATCATCTTCTCGTTGTTGCCAAGCCCGAACACTGGGTGAATATCCGCCGCGAGCTCGACGTCCTCGGATTCGGGACGGCTGCGGCGGAGACCGACGGGCGACTGGTCGTTCGAGACGCGCATGCGACGCTCGGACTCGTGAGCCGATACAACGAGCCCGACGCCGAGGCGTTCGAGGCGTCGGTTGGCGCGCTCGTGCGCACGCTCTCCACCGAGCGTCCCCTCAGCATTTACGGAGAAATGGTCGATGTGCTCGCCGAGCGCGGGGAACTCGCCGCGGCGGTCGCGCTCGAGTCGATGTGGAACGCGCTGGCCGCGCGCGGGCCGTTCACGTTGATGTGCGGATATGCATCGGCGCATTTCGTCGCGCCGGCCGCGGGCGTTCGGCTGCGGCAGGTCTGCGAGGCGCACGGCCACGTGCGCACAGGCGCAGACGATCTGCTCGGCCGGTGGCTGCTGAATACCGCGAACGTCCCGTTCCGGGACGATGCGTCCGGCATGCTCGCCTGATCCCGCCGCCCGTTAAACCAGACTTTTCACGTCACCAGAGCGTTCGCACCGTCCCCGATTCACCGATCGCGCGGTCGCGTGTGAGGAGCGGAAGTTCGAGGTCGCGCGCTGCCGCGCAGATGAGCGCGTCGAACGGGTCCCGCGTGAACCGAAGGTCGCCCGTCGGCGATTGGGCAAGCCGCTCACGTTCCGCACAGGCGGTCGGTGAGTGCCCGGATGTCTGGAACCGCCGGAATCTCCCGTGCGGCGAGCCACGCTTCTTCGGCGTGGTCCGGCGTCAGGGTTCGCCGGGCGCAATCCACGAACTTGTCGTGCACCGCCGCCTCCGAGGCGGGGCGGCTCGGATACCCGCGCGCGCCATCGGCGAACGCGCGCAGCACGCGTCCCTCCGCGAGCGCGAGTGCGACGCGCGCCTGCGTGAGTGAAGGCGCCGTTCGTCCAAGATCGGGATCGACCGTCATGGTCACGCGCGCCATGAGGTCGCGAATCGCGGCGTCGTGGATGGCGTCGCCGAACGCATCGATGCCGACGCGTCCGCTCACGAGCGCCGCCGCGGCGCAGTACGGCATGCTGAACTTGGCCTGCAGTCCGGTGTCCGGCGCAGGGTAGAGCAGCACGCTCGGCGTGACCGCGTCGACCATGATGGTTACCGACCGGACATGGTCAGCGGTGAGGTCGTGCTCACGCCGGAGATCGAGGATCGCGTCGAGCGCGGGATGCGTCGCGGCACACGACGGATACAGCTTCGTCGTGATGCCCGTCTCGATGATTTCCCACCTCTGTCCGATATCCGCAATCGCCGGACTTCTGTCCGTCGCATCGCTCGCGGCAGCGATCAATCCCTGAACGCCGTCGAGCGCCGCCGGCGACGCCGTGAAGCCGTCGCGCGCCAGCAGCGCCGCCGTGACGCCGTCTCGCGCCGCCAATCCCGCATGCAGCGGCTTCGTCATCGTCCCGAAGTTCTCCTTCAGGCCGGAGGCGGACGAAGCGGCGATGCCGAGCGCATGGCACGCGCGGTCGGCATCGAGTCCGAGCAGCCGCGCCGCCGCCGCGGCGGCGCCGACGGCGCCAAAGGTGGACGTGCAGTGCCAGCCCCGCGCGTAGTGGCTCGGGTTCATCGCCCGGCCGAGCACGGCCTCGACCTCGAAGCCGACGACGTAGGCATCGAGGACGGCGGATCCGGAGGCGCCGGCCAGTTCGCCCGCGGCAAGCGCGGCCGGCACGAGCGTCGCGCTCGGATGCGCCAGCGACACGAAGCACATGTCGTCGTAATCGAGCGCGTGGGCGGCAGTGCCGTTGGCGAAGGCGGCAAGGGATGCCGAGGTCGCGAGGTCGACGCCGAGCACGCGGCATCGCGAGTGACCACCTTCCGCGCACGCAAGGCGCTGGACGATCCGCGCCGGAGGCTCCACGCTGCCGGCGAGGATCACGCCGATGGTGTCGATCCACGCACCGTGCGCGCGGCGCCGCGCGTCATCGGGCACGCGTGCATCGATGGCAAACGCCGCAAGCGTCGACGCGAGGGACATCGCTCAGCGTCCTTCGAGGATCCGGCGTGCACGGCGCACGGTTGCCGCATCGATCATGCGTCCGCCGGCGCTGACGGCGTCCCCGCCGGACTCCGCGGCCGCACGGATCACGTCCGTCGCCCACGCGTGATCGGCGGGGTCCGGCGCCATCGCCCGGGCAATCGGCGCGAGCTGCGCGGGATGGATTGCAAGGCGCGCACGGAACCCGAGCGCGCGGGCGCGGCGGGAATCGGCCGCGAGACCGTCGGGATCGTCGAGCGCGAGCCGCGGCGCATCGATCGCGGGGACGCGCGCGGCCGCGGCCGCCATCGACAGCATCGCACGCGCGATATCGAGCAGCGCACCGGCGTCGGCAAGGGGCACGTCCATGGAGGCGCGGAAGTCTTCCGCGCCGAACGCGAGCGCGCACAACCGCGGCCCCGCGGCATGTGCGAGGTCGAGCGCGCGCAGAATGCCAGCCGGACTCTCCAGCAGGAGGATCAACGCCACGTCGCTCGGCAGCGACAGCGCACGTTCGATCGGTTCCGGCGTGTCGACTTTGGGCAGCATCACTGCCGACGGGCGCGCATCGGCCATCGCGCGCAGATCGCGCTCGAACACGGCCGAGCCGAGCGCGTTGACGCGGACGACGATCGGCACGCCGCCGCGGTAGCGTTCGATGGTGGCGGCCGCCGCCTGGCGCGCGGCGTCCTTCTCCGCCGCCGGCACGGAATCCTCGAGATCGAGGACGACGGC
>DASSOM010000330.1:0-12418 GCA_035700625.1 Vicinamibacterales bacterium | reverse complement strand
GCCAGATCGATTTCGATCGGCTGCCGGCCCACGTCGCGGTGATCATGGATGGGAACGGGCGGTGGGCGGCGCAGCGGCATCTGCCGCGCGTCGAAGGGCACCGCGCCGGCATCGAGTCCGTCCGCGACGTCGTCGAAAGCTCCGCCCGCCTCGGCATCCAGGTCCTGACGCTCTACGCCTTCTCGGTGGAGAACTGGAAGCGTCCGGCGATGGAAGTTTCGACGTTGATGGCGCTGCTGAAGCGGTATCTGCGGCTCGAGCTGAATACACTGCTGCGCAACAACATCCGCTTCCGCGTGATCGGCCGCGCACAGGAGCTGGCGCTGGACGTGCGGCGCGAGCTGGCGATGGCCGAGGAGAAAACGGCGAGCGGCACGGGCATGCTCTTCAATATCGCGCTGAATTACGGCGGCCGCGCCGAGATCGTCGAGGCGGCGCGCCGGCTGCTCGATGCCGGTATCCGTGCGGACGAGCTCGACGAACAGCGTTTTGCCGGCATGCTCTACACCGCCGGGCAGCCCGATCCCGATCTCCTCATTCGCACGAGCGGCGAGATGCGCATCAGCAACTTCCTGCTGTGGCAGATCGCCTACGCCGAAATCTGGGTCACGGATACGCTCTGGCCCGACTTCCGCCGCCGGCACCTCCTCGAGGCGATCCTCGCGTACCAGAAGCGCGAGCGGCGCTACGGCGGCATCAAGCAGCCGGCGGTCGCCCGCCGGTGAGCCACAGAAAAACACAGAAGAACACCAACTGATGACGGCCACTGAAAAACACAGAAGAACACAGACCTGATGACAGCCACTGAAAAACACAGAAGAACACAGATTCTGCGTTTTTCTGCGTTGTTCTGTGGCCCTCTGTCTTCTGTGTTTTTCCGTGTTCTTCTGTGGCCCGTGTCCTTCCGTGTTTTTCTGTGGCCCGCGGAGCTCCGTGGCTAGAGTTCTCTCCGCGGCCGTTCTCATCCCGGTTCTCTTCGCGACGGTGTGGTTCCTGCCGCCGGTGGCCACATTGGTGCTGGCCGAGGTTGTGGCCGTGCTCGCGTTCGTCGAGTACGCCGGGCTTGCGGCCGCGCTCGGCACCCGCGTTCCGCGGCTCATCACCGGGGCGGCCGTCGTGGCCGCGTGCGCGGCGCTCGCCGGCGGCGGCTCAGCCGACGTCAGTGTTCTTCTGTGTTCTTCCGCGGCTGGCATCGTTCTTCTCAGCGCGCTCATCGCGATCGGTGCGACGATGGTGGCGGGGGCGGAACCGGGGCCGGGGCTGCTGCGCGATACTTCCGCGGCGCTGTTCGCGCCGATCTACATCGGCCTGCCGCTGGGCGCGCTTGCGGCCGTGCGGGCGATCGGCGGCCGCGAAGCGCTCGTGCTGCTCGCGGTCGTCATCATCGTGAGCGATTCGGCGCAGTACTACACCGGCCGCGCGTTCGGCCGCCGCCTGCTCGCGCCGGCGATCAGCCCGAAGAAAACGCGCGAGGGGGCGCTCGGCGGCCTCGTCTTCGGCACGGCCGCGATGGTCGCCGGCGGCCTGCGCGTGTTCCCCGGCGTCCCGGTCTGGATGCTCGCGCTCACGGGCGCGACGCTGGCCGTCCTCGGCATGGTCGGCGATCTGTTCGAGTCGATGCTGAAGCGCAGCGCCGGCGTGAAGGACTCATCGTCGTTGATCCCCGGTCACGGCGGCGTGCTCGATCGGATCGACAGCTGGCTGTTCGCCGCGCCGCTGTTCTACGTGTTCGTCGTGTATCTCGCATGAGATCGATCGCCATCGTCGGATCAACGGGATCGATCGGCCGCAGCGCCCTCGACGTCGTCGAGACGCACGCCGATCGGCTGCGCGTCGTCGCGCTCGCGGCGGGCAACAACGCCGCGACGCTCGCCGCGCAGGTCGAGCGCCATCAGCCGGACACGATCTCGCTGGCGACGCGGGCGTCGCTCGCGGACGCGCGGGCCGCGTTGAAGGCGGCAGGCCGCGAGCTCCCCGCGCACGCGCTGGCGGGCGCCGAAGGCCTGATTGCCGTGGCGACGCATCCCGACGCGGACATCGTCCTGTTCGCTTCGTCCGGAACGGCAAGCCTCGACGCGGTGCTCGCCGCGATCGAGAAGGGCAAGACCATTGCGCTCGCCAACAAGGAGATTCTCGTGATGGCGGGTGCGGTCGTGATGGCTGCCGCTCAGCGCAAGGGCGTGGCGGTGCTGCCGGTGGACAGCGAACATAACGCCATCCACCAATGCCTCGATCGCCGTCCGCGATCCGACGTCGCGCGGCTGATCCTTACCGCCTCGGGCGGCCCCTTCCGCGGCGTGCCCGCCGACCGCCTCGCGAGCGTCACCGCGGAAGACGCGCTGCAGCATCCGACGTGGCGGATGGGGCCGAAGATCACGATCGACTCGGCCACGCTGATGAACAAGGGGCTGGAAGTGATCGAGGCGCGGTGGCTCTTCGACGTGGGGCCGCGACACATCACCGTCCTCGTGCATCCGCAGTCGATCGTGCACTCGATGGTGGAGCTCGTGGATGGTTCCGTGATCGCGCAGCTCGGCGTCACGGACATGCGGCTGCCGATCCAGTACGCGTTCTCGTACCCGGAGCGATGGGGCGCGCCGCTGCCGCCGCTCGATCTCGCGCGGGCCGGACGGCTCGACTTCGAGGCTCCCGACACGCAGCGCTTTCCATGCCTCTCACTGGCGTTCCGGGCGCTCGAGGGGACGGCGGGTCTTCCCATCGTCCTCAACGCCGCGAACGAACTCGTTGTCGCGGCGTTTCTCGACGGCCGCGTCCCCTTCACGCGCATCGCCACGGTGATCGCCGACGCAATGGACGAATACGAACGAAGCCACGCCTCAGCCGTACAGGGCCTCGACGACGTCCGCGCGATCGATCACTGGGCCCGCGATCACGCCTCCCGCCTCGTCGCTGGGGTACAATCGGCAGGATAGGCTGCGGTTCGGGCCGTCACTATTCCCTGGGGAATCCCGCTTGACCAGTGTGCTTGCCTTCGTCTTCGTTCTGGGCGTGCTGATCTTCGTGCACGAGCTCGGGCATTTCCTGATGGCCCGGCGGATCGGCGTGCGCGTGCTGACGTTCTCGCTCGGCTTCGGCCCGAAGATCGTCAAGTTCCGGCGCGGCGATACCGAGTACTGCGTCAGCGCGATCCCGCTCGGCGGCTACGTGAAGATGGCCGGCGAGAACCCCGAAGAGACCCGCACCGGCTCCCCCGACGAGTTCCTGTCGAAGAGCAAGTGGCAGCGCTTCCAGGTGCTGCTCATGGGCCCGGTGATGAACCTCGTGCTCGCGCTCGTCGTGATGGCGGTGGTCCTCTATCAGGGGGCCCAGGTGCCCGCCTTCGAGCAGATGCCGGTCGTCGTCGGGAGCTTTGCCGACGATTCCGTCGCGCACAAGGCCGGCGTGGAGGTAGGCGATCGCATCGTGTCGGTGAACGGCGATCCCGTCGAGACGTGGGATCGGTTCTCGATGGTGATCGTGACGAAGCCGAATCGCGAGGTGACGCTTGGCATCGTCCGCGACGGCAAGCCGACGTCGGTGCAGGTGACGCCGGTGGCCGTCGGCAAATTCGAGGCGGGAGACATCGGCATCCTGCCGGTGATGCACCCGCAGGTCGCCGACGTCACGCCGGGCGAGGCCGCCGAGGAGGCCGGGCTTCAGGCCGGCGACGTCATCCTCGCGGCCGGCGGCGAAACGAACGTCACCCGCGAACGGCTCATTCAGCTCATCGACTCGCACGCCGGACAACCGCTGCCGCTGAACGTGCGCCGGGGGGACCGCATCCAGGAAATCGTCGTCCATCCGCGCCGCATCGGCGACGATGTCCGCATGGGCGCGCATCTGACGCCATGGGAGCAGCGATCGATCGAGCCGGGCCCGATCGAAGCGGTGAAGCTCAGCGCCGCGAAGAACTGGGAATGGACGAAGCTGATCGTCCAGACGCTCGTCGGCCTCTTCACGCGCGAGACGTCGGTAAAGCAGCTGATGGGACCCGTCGCGATCGCGGATCTGTCCGGGACCGCCGCCGCGCAGGGGTGGATTTCGCTCTTCAGCCTGATGGCGATGATCAGCCTCAACCTGGGCTTGCTCAACCTGATGCCGATCCCCGTGCTCGACGGCGGCCACATCCTGATCCTCGGCCTCGAAGGACTCTCGCGCCGCGACTTCAGCATGAAGGTGAAGGAAAAGATGCTGATGGCCGGCTTCCTCGTGCTGCTCGTGCTGATGGTCACCGTCATCTACAACGACCTGATGCGGATCGAGTGGATCGACCGCCTCGTGCCGTGGCGGTGAGGCACCCCGAACCTCGCCCCTCGAACCTCGATCCTCGCCCCTCGAACCTCGAATCTCACTCCGTCCGCGCCGAGCTGCGGCCGATGGCGGCGCTCGCCGCGCCCGTCGTGATCGCCGAACTCGGATGGACGACCATGGGGATCGTCGACACGCTGATGGTGGGGCCGCTCGGCGCGGCGGCGATCGGCGCCGTCGGCCTCGCGGGGATGCTGTTCTTCGCGGTCGCCGTGTTCGCGATGGGACTCCTGCTCGGCCTCGATCCGCTCGTCGCGCAGGCGTTCGGCGCGCGGCGGCTCGCGGAATGCCATCGCTGGCTCGTGCAGGCGCTGTGGCTCAGCGCGCTGATCTCGCCGCCGATCGTCCTGTTCGTGCTCGCGATGAGCGCATCGCTGGGAGGCTGGGGGCTCGCGCCAGACGTGCTCGCGCTCGCGCGGCCGTACCTCGACATCGTCGCGTGGAGCCTCGTCCCGCTGCTGTTCTATGCGTCGTTCAGGCGCTACCTCCAGGCGATGGCGATCGTGCGGCCGGTCACCATCGCGCTGATCGCGGCCAACGTCGTCAACGCCGTCGTGAACTGGATGCTGATCTACGGGCATCTTGGCGCGCCGGCGATGGGCGTGGCGGGCTCCGCGTGGTCGACGCTCGCGTCGCGCGTGTTCCTCGTCGCCTTTCTGTGGATCGTGATCCGGCGTCGCGAGGCGCACAGCCAGCCGCCCTTGCGCGAAACGCCGCTCGCGCTCGAGTGGGCCCGAATGCGCCGGCTGATTGGCCTGGGACTCCCGGCGGCGGGGCAGGCGACGCTCGAGGTCGGCGTGTTCGCGGCGGCGACGGCGCTGGCGGGGCGCGTGTCCGCCGTCTCGCTGGCAGCGCATCAGATCGCGCTCAATATGGTGGCGTTCACGTTCATGGTGCCCTTCGGCCTGGCGTCGGCCGCCGCCGTGCGCGTCGGCCACGCCATCGGCGCGCGAAACCGGCGCGCCGCCGCGAGCGCGGGCTGGACCGCCATTCTGATCGGCGTGTCCTTCATGACGCTGGCTGCCGCGACGTTTCTGATCGTGCCGCGCGTCCTGATCGGCGCGTTCACGCGCGATCCCGAGGTGCTGGCGATCGGCGTGAGCCTGCTGTTCGTCGGGGCGGTGTTTCAATTGTTCGATGGACTTCAGGGCGTCACGACCGGCGTGCTCCGCGGCCTCGGCGACACGCGCACGCCCATGCTCTGGAACCTCGCCGGCCACTGGCTGTTCGGGCTGCCGCTCGGCTACGTGCTGTGTTTCACCGCCGGCCTCGGCGTCATCGGCCTGTGGTGGGGACTCTCGGCCGGCCTGATGGTGTGCGGGGTCGCGCTGGTGATCGTCTGGTGGCGCCGGGCGTGATCGCACGCCAAGAGATCTCACGCCAAGCAGCCAAGGATCTCACGCCAAGGAGCCAAGGCGCCATGGGATCTCACGCCAAGGCGGCACGAATACAAGCCCGAAGTGAACACGGCGTCGCGCGGCTTTTGCCCGCAGACACGGAGCGCCGTCGAGCGCGCTGCGCGCGCCTGACGGGCCATTCATCCGCGGAGACAAGCAGCGTCAGGGAACGGATCGCGCTGTTTGTCTCCACGGATGAATTGCCCGTCAGACAGCCGGCCGAAGGCCGGCGTTCGACGGCGCTTCTCCCCTTGGCTCCTTGGCGTGAGATCTGGTGGGTGCTTGGCGTGAGCCTTGCTGCCTTCATGTGCGGAGGTGCATGGCTGACCTGACGCGCCGACCCGGGCCGGGGGGCGATCCGATACAGCGGAATCCTGAGGAGAATCGCGCGCAGGCGCAGTCGGACGCGACCGCGGACGAGGTCGGCGATCGCGTGGCGCCCGACTATACGGAACAGTCCGATCGCGCGCACGGACGCGGGTCAGACGCCAACGGCATTCCGGAATTCGATGAAGCGGACGGCGAGCTGAGGAAGAAGCAGTACCGCAACGGCGCGGAGATCGTGAGCGGGACGGATTAGCGGCCCGCGGCGACGGCCTTTCGCGGATACGTGCGCTCGACGTAGTCGTCGACGAGCGTGCGGAACGCGTCCGCGAGTTCGTTGTATGTCCCCCGCAGCGTCGTGTAATGGCGGCCGTCGATATAGACGGGGCAGTTCGGCGCTTCGCCCGTGCCGGGCAGGCTGATGCCGATGTTCGCCGCCTTCGATTCGCCGGGGCCGTTCACGACGCAGCCCATCACTGCCAGCGTCATCGATTCGACCCCTTCGAACTGCGTCTTCCATTCCGGCATGCGCGTGCGGATGTACTCCTGCGTGCGCTCGGCGAGTTCCTGGAACGTGCTGCTCGTCGTCCGCCCGCAGCCCGGGCAGGCCGTGACGCTCGGCGAAAACGAGCGCAGGCCGAGCGCCTGAAGCAGCTCGCACGCGGCATACACCTCGTCGCGGCGGTCGCCGCCCGGCCGCGGCGTCAGCGAGACGCGGATCGTGTCGCCAATCCCCTCGTTCAGCAGCACGCCCATCGCGGACGCCGACCACACGAGCCCCTTCATCCCCATGCCGGCCTCGGTCAGGCCGAGATGAAGCGGCTGATCGGTGCGCCGCGCCAGCTCGCGATACACGGCGATCAAATCGCGCGGCCGCGACGTCTTGCACGAGATGATGATCTGGTCCTTGCGCAGCCCTGACTCCAGCGCGAGCTCCGTGGACTGCACCGCCGACAGCACCATGCACTCGTTGATGATTTCCTCGGACGTGTGCCCGAGGTCGCGGTCGGTGTTCTCCTGCATCTTCGCCAGGACGAGTTCCTGGTTGAGCGATCCGCCGTTGACGCCGATGCGCACCGGACGGCCGACGTCGCGCGCCACCTTGCAGATCGTCGCGAACTGCTCGTCGCGGCGTCGTCCCGTGCCGACGTTGCCGGGATTGATGCGGTACTTGTCGAGCGCCTCGGCGCACGCGGGATACCGTGTGAGCAGCAGGTGTCCGTTATAGTGGAAGTCGCCGATGAGCGGCGCGGTGACGCCCGCCTCGCGCATGCGCTGCTTGATCTCGGGCACCGCCGCTGCCGCTTCGGGCACGTTCACGGTGACGCGCACCATCTCGGATCCGGCTTCGGCCAGCTCGATGCACTGGCGCGCCGTGGCCGCCGCGTCGGCGGTGTCCGTCATCGTCATCGACTGCACGACGACGGGGGCACCGCCGCCGACGAGGAGGGAGCCGACCCGCACGCCGACCGTCTTGTGGAGCTTCACTGTTGGCATGTGGCGATATCAGGACGATCATAGCACCGTCGAGGGGCGCCTGGCAGTAACCGATCCGTGTAAGCGCCGGATGTACAAGGATTTGCGAGAGCGCCACGGCGCGGAATCGTCAGGCGTCGGTCTTGCAGTTTTCGAGGAGACGCGTCCTCCACGGCGCGTCAGGAAGCGAGGAGCATTGCGAATGAAGACGACGTATTGGATGTGGCGGCGCGGGGCGATCGCGCTCGCGGGCGTTCTGCTGCTGGCGCTGCCGGCCGCCGCGCAGAACACGGTCACCTCGGCGGACATCCAGCGCCTGCAGGACCAGGTGTACGACGCGAGCGCCGACATCGCGCGGCTGCGCGACGCCAACGCAAGCCAGGCCACGCAGCTGCAGCAGCAGCTCGACGACCTGCGCGACGAAGTCACCTATCTCAAGGTCAAGCTGCGCAAGGAAGGCTCGGTGCCGTACGCGGAGTACACGGATGTGCGCGACCGCATTCAGAACGTCCGCACGCAGGCGCGCGGCGGCGACGCGGCGCGAAACGGCTCGAGCACGTGGAGCAGCAGCCAGCCGACGTCGAGCGGTACTCAGCCGCCATCCTCTTCGGAACCATCACGCCCTGGCGGGATGTACGGCGGCACGACCGACCAGCCGACGCCCCGGTCGGCGCAGAACAGCCCGAACACCGTACCGGCGGGACAGGAGCTCGACGTCCGACTCCAGGACACGCTGAATTCGAAGACTGCGCAGGTGGAGGATCGCTTCCAGGCGACGACGATGGTCGATCTGTATGAGGGGAACGACGTGCTGATTCCCGCCGGCTCCGTCATGCGCGGCGTCGTCAGCTCCGTCGATAAGGCGACGCGTACCGATCGATCCGGCAGCCTGACGGTGGCATTCGATCAGATCACGATCCGCGGCCGGAACTTTCCGATCCGCGCGACGGTCACGCGCGCGCTGGAAAGCGAAGGTATGAAGGGGGAGATCGGCAAGATCGGCGCCGGCGCCGGCGTGGGCGCGATCATCGGCGGTATTCTCGGCGGCGCGAAAGGGGCGCTGCTGGGGGTCCTCATCGGCGGCGGCGGCACGATTGCGGCGACGCCGGGCAAGGACGTGACGCTGCCGGCCGGCACCGTGCTGCGCGTGCAGTTCGATCAGCCGCTGACCGTGCAGTGAGCGCGGGCGTTCCCAGGCAGGCACGGTGAGCGGGTCCTGTCCGCGAACAGCCCCACCCGTCCTCGGCGCCAAAAGCATCCGTCACGTGGGAGGCGCCTGCGGGGCGGGCGGGGCGACCCCGTTCGCGGCCACCCGCGTGGCGTGCCTGCGTTAGGCGGTGGTGCTAGTCGAGTTCGGCCATCGCGTCGCGCGCGGCTTTTACCGTGCGGTCGACATCGCGTTCGGTGTGGGCGCCCGAGAGGAACCACGCTTCGAACTGTGACGGCGGGATGTAGATGCCGCGCGCGAGCATTGCGCGGAAAAAGGCCGCATAGCGCTGCGTATCTGCGGTCAGCGCGGACGCGTAGTCGTGCACCGGCCGATCGGTGAAGAACGGCGTCAGCAGCGATCCGAACGCGTTGATCTGCAGCGCGACGCCGCGGTCGCGCGCGGCGGCGGCGAGGCCGGAGGCGAGACGCCCGCCAAGCGCGGTCAGCCGCCGGTACAGGCGCGGCGAAAGTTCCTCGATCGACCAGATCCCGGCGGTCATCGCGAGCGGGTTGCCGGAGAGCGTGCCGGCCTGGTAGACCGGACCGGCGGGCGAGACGAGCGCCATGACGTCGGCGCGTCCGCCGTACGCGCCGACGGGCAGTCCGCCGCCGATGATCTTGCCCAGACACGTCAGGTCCGGGCGGACGCCGTAGACCTGCTGCGCGCCGCCGGCCGCGGCGCGGAACCCTGAAATCACTTCGTCGAAGACGAGCAGCACGTGCTCGCGCGTGCAGGTCTCGCGGAGCCCGTCGAGGAACCCGTCGCGCGGCGGCACGAGCCCCATGTTGCCCGCGATGGGCTCGACGAAGATCGCCGCAATCTGATCGCGGTGGGCGTCGATCAGCTGCCCGACGGACGCGAGGTCGTTGTAGCGCGCGAGCAGTGTATCGCCGGCGACGTGCGCCGGCACGCCCGGGCTCGTCGGCACGCCGAGCGTCGTGGCGCCGGAGCCCGCCTGCACGAGGAACGCGTCGGCGTGGCCGTGGTAGCAGCCTTCGAACTTGATGATCTTCTCGCGCCCCGTCGCCGCGCGCGCGACGCGGAGCGCGCTCATCGTCGCTTCGGTGCCGGAACTGACGAAGCGGATGCGCTCCATCGACGGCATCAACGTCGCGACGCGCTGCGCGAGAATCGTTTCCAGTTCGGTGGGAGCGCCGAAGCTCGTGCCGCGAGCGGCGGCCGCCGCGATCGCCTTGACCAGCCCCTTCGGCGCGTGGCCGTGGATGAGCGGCCCCCACGACATCACGTAGTCGATGTAGGTGCGGCCGTCTTCGTCTTCGATGCGCGCGCCGCGCGCGCGGCGGATGAAGCGCGGCGTGCTGCCGACCGCGCGGAACGCGCGGACCGGGCTGTCCACGCCGCCGGGCAGGATGCGCGACGCCGCGGCGAACAGGCGCTCCGAGCGGGTCGAACGGGACCGCACCGCGCGCTTTTTCGCAGGCATACAGCGACGATATCATGCAGCAGCACATGACGAATCGCTCGCCGACGCCGCTGCTCGACCTCCTAGACCGCTTCGCGGAGGCCTGGAACAGGCACGACCTCGACGCGCTGATGGCGATGATGACGGACGATTGCGTGTTCGACGCGTCGGCGGGTCCTCACGTCGAGGGGGAACGGGCGGAAGGCGCGCAGGCCGTCCGCGCCGCGTTTGCCGCGGTGTTCGAGGCGTTTCCCGACGCGCACTGGGCGAACGCGCGGCACTTCGTTTCCGGTTTGCGCGGCGTGTCGGAATGGACGTTCAGCGGGACGCGAAAGGACGGCCGACGGGTCGAGGTGAATGGCTGCGACCTGTTCACCTTCCGCGACGGCCGGATCGCCGTGAAGAATTCCTACCGCAAGAACAGGCAGCCGGTCTGATCTTTGCGGTGGTTGTTCTGCGACGTTCGGGCGTCGACAGCCGCCGCGCCGAACGTCGTGAGTGGGCTCCTGGCGCGCCGACGCAAGCGCGCACCTCAGTCCGGTCAGCCCTCTCTAAAGGGCTGACCCACACAGGCGAAGCCTCCGGACCGCGGGGAGGATCCGGGATTCGTGATCAGGGATTCGGGATCCGGGATTCATTCAGCGATATGATGCCGACCGACAGACGGAGGGTGATAGTGAAGCGATCTGGTAGCGTCTTCGTAACGGCGTGCGTTGTGCTCCTGGCGGTTGCAGCAGTCTCTCATCCTCGCGCGCAGCAATCGCCAACCGTCGACTGGTCCTCCGCGCTCTCGTGGCGCTCGATCGGGCCCTACCGCGGCGGCCGCACGAAGGCGATTACCGGCGTCCCGAAACACCCCGGCCTCTTCTACATCGGCGTCGTGAACGGCGGCGTCTGGAAAACCGACGACTACGGCCGCACGTGGACGCCGATCTTCGACGACCAGCCGACCGCCTCCATCGGCGACATTGCCGTGGCGCCCTCGAACCCGGACATCATCTACGTCGGCACGGGCGAAGGACTCCACCGCCCCGACCTCTCGGTCGGCAACGGCGTGTACAAGTCCACCGACGGTGGCCGCACGTGGTCCCATCTCGGTCTCGACGAAGGGCAACAGATCCCGCGCGTGGTCGTCGATCCGCGCAACCCCGACCGCCTGTTCGTCGCCGTCCTCGGCCACCCATACGGGCCGAATCCCGAGCGCGGCGTGTTCCGCTCCACCGACGGCGGCCGCACGTTCGAGAAGGTCCTCTATAAAGATGAGAACACCGGCGCCTCGGAGCTGGAGATGGATCCCACGAATCCCGACGTCATCTACGCCGGACTGTGGGAGGCGCGAGAGGGGCCGTGGGAGAACGCCGAGTGGGACGGCCCCGGCGGCGGCCTCTTCCGATCCACCGACGGCGGCAACACCTGGCAGCCGTTGACGAACGGCTTTCCGGCTGAGGGCGTCTCGCAGATCGACGTCGCGATCGCGCCGAGCAATCCGAAGCGCCTCTACGCCTCGATCGCCACCGGCCGCACGACGGCCATCTATCGATCGGACGACGGCGGCGACTCGTGGACGCGCGCAACGACCGACAATCGTCCCGCCGCGCGCATCGGCGGGGGAGACCTTCCCGTGCTGGCCGTCGATCCCCGCAACCCCGACATCGTCTACAGCGCCAGTGTGGTGATGTGGAAGTCCACAGACGGCGGCAGCACGTGGCGCGGCATCCGCGGCGCGCCCGGCGGCGACGACTACCAGCGCCTGTGGATCGATCCCGATAATCCGCAGGTGATCGGGTCGGCAGTTGACCAGGGCGCGGTGATTAGCACGAACGGTGGACGCACGTGGAGCTCGTGGTACGCGCTGCCGACGGCGCAGCTCTATCACGTCGCCGCTGACAACGCGTTCCCCTACCGTCTCTGCAGCGGCCAGCAGGAGAGCGGATCGGCGTGCGTGGCGAGCCGCGGCAACGACGGCGAGATTACGATGCGCGAGTGGCATCCCGTCGGAGTGGACGAGTACGGCTACGCCGCTCCCGATCCCCTCGACGACAACATCGTCTACGGCGGGCGCAACGTGACGAGGTACGACCGGCGCACCGGACAGGTGCAGCCCGTCGGCCCCGTAGCCGGACGCGGCGGCGGATACCGCGTCGTCCGTACCCAGCCCGTCCTGTTCTCGAAGGCCGATCCTCACGTGCTGTTCTACGCGAACAACATGGTGTGGAAGACGTCGAACGGCGGCGAGACGTGGCAGCGCATCAGCCCCGATCTCACGCGCAAGACGTGGGA
>DASSOM010000329.1:0-7154 GCA_035700625.1 Vicinamibacterales bacterium | reverse complement strand
TCGCCGCGCCGCATGTGGATGTACGGCTCGCGGTTCGATACCACGATCACTTCCTGGCCGCGCAGCTCGCGATGCAGAATCTCCCGCAATGTGCTCGGCGTCCAGGCGAGCTGGTCTTCGTCGCGCGAGCGCAGGTCGCTGCGCAGGTCGTCGATCAGCGCGCTCAGGTCCTTGGCGATGGGCCGCAGCTCGGGCGGCGGCAGGCGCGAGGCGCTCAGACGTCCGCCCGGCGGCAGCATGACACTCTCGCCGCGCAGCAGCCCGCGCAGTCCCTGCATCCAGCCGCGCCACGAGAGCTGCGCGATGACGACCGTGATCAGCGCGACCGTGAGTCCGAGGCCGATAAAGAAGAAGTAGAGATACTCGCGCGTTTCGCGGCTGCGGCGCGCGATGAAGCTCATGTCGTGCACGAGCACCAGGCGCCCCAGCGGGGCGTCGAGGGCGGGCGTGGTAAGCGCATCGCCCGGCGGTGTCCCGCGAATCGGGCGCACCGATACGAGCACGGGTCCCTTCGCGGTCTGGAGCAGATTGCTCTTGGGGTCGTTGAAGCGCTCGAGCGCTGCGCAGGTGATCTCCTTCGGCAGCGCCGGCGTCGCAACGATCGTCGCGCCGTCGGTCGGGCAGAACCCCATGGCAAAGAGGCGCTCGTCCTGCGTGATCCGGGTGAAGAATTGATCCATGCGGCGGCGATTCCCCGTCCGGATCAGGTCCTGGAGGGGGTCCTCGACCGTGTTCGCGATGAGGTTCACGCGGATATCGAGGTCGCGCACGAACCACTTCAGCGTCAGCCGGTCGACCAGCGGGACGGCTGCGTACGCGAAGATGGCGAGGGCCAGAAACAGGGGGACGACGAACCGAAGCGATAAGCGCATGCCCCCGTAGATACTGCGCGGTGGGGGATCGGTTCCGCGCCAGACGTCATAACCGACGGTTCGATGAACGGGTATCATGAGGAAGCTCGGTCCCGAGAGGTCCCTATGATGATCTGGTTCTTGCCCATCGCGTTAGTCCCCATTCAGCCCGCGCCACTCCGCCTGGCCACGCCCGCGATCGCCGCCGTAGAAGTCCGGGCGATTACAGAGGCGCACAACGCCGCTCGCGTGGGGCGCGATCGCCGCGTCCGGGGCGTGCGCACTGAGCGGTATCGCACGCCGATGGAGTTCCGCGCGCATCAGTTCAAATACCTGTCCGCAGCGCCGGCCGCGGCGTGCAACGGCAGCGTCTGCGCAATTCCTGTAATGCAATCTCTGGCGGATAATCCCCGTGTCGAGCCCTGACTGACCTAGCGCATTCGCGCGTTGCGAGCGACCGTTTCGGCGATGCAGGAGCTGAAACGGTCGCTTCGTGTTTTTGACGGGCTCGCCATGGTGGTCGGGATCATGGTCGGGTCCGGGATTTTTCGGACGCCCGGCCTCGTGGCCGCGGGACTGGGCCGCCCCTGGCTCACGTTCGTCGCCTGGGTCGTCGGCGGCGCGCTGGCACTCGTCGGCGCTCTCGTGTTCGCCGAGCTGGCGACGCGCTACCCGAAGGCCGGCGGCAAGTACGTGTACGCGCGGGCTGCGTTCGGACCGCAGGCGGGCTTCGTCGTCGGGTGGGTCGAAGGGCTTGCGATCTACACCGCCGCGATCGCCGCCCTCGGTGTCGTGACGGGCGAGTTCATCGGCCGGCTGATCGGCATGCCGGAAGGCAGCACGCGCTGGATCGGCGTGGGCGCCGTCGCCGTCTTCAGTGGCATCAACCTGTTAGGCGTGAACTCCGGCCGCTGGGTCCAGAATGTCGTGACGGCAGCCAAGGTCCTCGCGCTGGGCGGCGTGGTGATTGCGGCCTTTGCAGCGGGGAATGGAGCCGGGTGGCACGGCTCGCTCCCCACCGCGCCCACGGGTCTCGCGCTGTTCGGCGCGCTGGCGGTGGCGGCGCAGTCGGTGATCTGGTCGTACTACGGATCGGTCGACGCGGCCAAGATCGCCGAGGAGGTCGTGGAGCCCGAGCGCACCTTGCCGCGAATCTTCCTGCTCGGCATCGCGGTCGTGAGCGCGCTCTACCTGCTGCTCAACGCCGCCTTCCTTTATGTCCTCCCCTTCCAGCAGGTGGCGGCGTCGAACCTGGTGGCGGGCGACGTCGCCGCCGCGATCTTCGGCGCCCGGGGCGGGACGATCATCGCGATGCTGGCGCTCCTCGTCGTCATGGCGTCGCTCAACGGCAACGTCTTCGTCACCCCGCGCGTGATCTTCGGCCTGGCGCGCGACGGCCTCGGCCCGGCGGCGTTGACGCGCGTCAATGCGGGCGGGACGCCGTGGACCGCCATGGTGCTGGTGGGGCTCGTGTCGATGGGGCTGGCAGCCAGCGGCACGTTCGCCGACCTGCTCGCGCTCGCCGTCGTGCTGATCCTCGTGATCGACGGCCTCACCGTCGCGTCCCTGTTCCGGCTGCGCGCGCTCGAGCCGCAGGCACCGTTCAAGACGCCGCTCTATCCGCTCGAGCCGCTGCTGTTCATCGCGGTGTACATCGCGCTGTTCGTGGGGACGGCGATCGCGCGTCCCACGCTCACGCTGATCGCCGCGCTGGTGCTGGCGGCCGCCTGGGCGCTCAGCTTGCTCGTGCGCATCGAGCGCAAAGGAATCCCGAACGCCGAGCGCCAGCAGTCATAAGAATCGCTTGACGTGCCTCACAGCCGGGTCTAGAACTAGCGTGCGCCCATTAGTCCCCCACCGAGGAGGCGCGCATGCGCTCGCCGGTTTCCCGCATCATTTCGTTCTCCGTCATCGCGACGCTGGCGCTGTTGTCCTGCAGCCGTGACATGCCGCTGCAGCCGTTGCGTCCCGACGTGGTGGTCGGAGGACTCGACGCGGACTCGCTGCCGCCGTCGAACGACTTCCGCGACAGCGCGCGGTTCGCGTTTCCGCTGCCGTACACCGACACGCTCGACCTGACCTTCGCGACCATCGAGGCCGGCGAGCCGACGTCGTTCTGTCACGACTCGGTCACGCCGCCGTCGCGCAGCGTGTGGTACGTCATGACGCAGCATCAACCGGGCGGCGGCTCGCTGACGGCCCAGGTGCACAGCGGACCCGGGGTGTTGACCGTGTATCGCGACAGCGTCGGCGCATTGATCCCGATCGTGTGCAGCGCGTTCAACCAGCCGATCACGTTCTTCGGCGACTCGGGGACAACGTTCTGGTATCAGGTCACCGATTCGGCCGGTGCCGGCGGCTTCGCGGTCTTCACGCTCCAAGGCGACACCTTGCCCCCGCCGCCGCCTCCGGACGACAACGATTTCTTTGCGAACGCGAGGCCGATCCCCGGCGTGCCGTACAGCGACACGGTGTTCTTCGCGGGCGCCACGCGCGAGTTCAACGAGCCGGCCTTCTGCGCGTTCCAGCAGCAGACCCGCTGGTACCGCTTCACCGCGATGCAGACGCGGGCGCTGCAGTACGGCCTCACGTCGACGCCGTTCTTCGACAACGTCACGGTCTATCAGGGGACGTCGCTCAACAACCTGTCGTTCGTGGGTTGTGCCAACAGCTTCAGTCCGGGGACATTCACCGCGTTCGCCGGGCAGACCTATTACTTCCAGGTCTCGAGCGATCAGAGCGACGGCGCGGTCTTCTTCCTCAACGTGCCGCCTCCGCCGCCACCGCCGCAGGCGAATTTCAGCACGTTCCCGTTCGATCCGTCGCTGTTCGACAACGTGCAGTTCTTCGATCAGTCGTTCGACCCGGGCAACGTCGG
Organism: Vicinamibacterales bacterium; assembly: GCA_035700625.1. Taxonomy (GTDB): domain Bacteria; phylum Acidobacteriota; class Vicinamibacteria; order Vicinamibacterales; family 2-12-FULL-66-21; genus DASSOM01. The sequence continues at coordinate 3,425 of DASSOM010000329.1, read as the reverse complement.
GATCGGCACGCGCATCTGGAGCTTCGGCGACGGGGCCGTCGACAGCACGACGAGTTTCGTGACGACGCATCAGTACGCGGCCGACGGCGACTATCCGGTATCGCTGCAGGTGACGACGTTGGACGGCCGCACGGGGTCCATCACGCGCACGCTGCCGGTGCGCACGCACGACGTGGCCATCACCAAGTTCCAGACGCCGTCCAGTGGGGGCGTCGGGCGCAGCACCAAGATCAGCGTCGACATTCGCAGCAACCGGTACGCCGAAACGGTGGATGTCCAGTTGTTCAAGAGCGTGCCGGGCGGCTACCAGTTCGTCGCGGTCTCGCGCCAGACGCTGCCGACACGCAATCGCGTGACATCGGTGGGCTTCACCTACACGTTTGCGCCGAGTGACGCCGTTATCGGGAAAGTGACGTTCCGGGTACTCGTCAGCATTCTCGGCGCGCGCGACGCGCTGCCGGCGGACAACGAGGCCATCGGGTCGCCGACCAAAGTGCGGTAGCAGTCAGCCAAATACGGGAGAAGACGGTAGCCTTCTTACCGTCTTCTCCCGTCGTATCTTTACCGTCATGACGACGGTGCGCCTCGCCATCTCCCAGTTCCGGCCCCAGAAGGGGGAGTACGCGCAGAACATCGCGCGCATCGGCGGCGTGATCACCCAGGCTGCGCGGCTGCATCCTCCTCCCGAGCTGATCGTGTTTCCCGAGACGGCGACGTCCGGTTACTTCGTCGAGGGGGGCGTCAAGGAGCTGGCCGTCACGGCGGGCGCGCTGGCGCGCGACCTCGCGGCGGCGTACGAAGGTCCCGCGATCGACGTCGCGATCGGGTTCTACGAGCGTTTCCAGAATCACATCTACAACTCGGCCCTGTACGTGACGCTCGGCAAGAAGACACCCGAGATCCGTCACGTGCATCGCAAGGTGTTTCTGCCGACCTATGGTGTGTTCGACGAAGAGCGCTTCGTGGACCGCGGCCAGGACGGCGTGCGCGCGTTCGATACGTCGTGGGGCGGGCGCGCCGCGATTCTCATTTGCGAGGACGCCTGGCACTCGCTCGCGGCGACCGTCGCCGCGCTCGAGGGCGCGCAGCTCGTGATCGTGCCGAGCGCGTCGCCGGCCCGCGGCATGGGCGGGACGGACGATGCGGATTGCGACGACGAAACGCTGCCCGCCTCGGTGGTGCGCTGGGAGCGCATTGTCCGCGGCATCGCGGAGGAGCACGGCGTCTTCGTCGCGCTCGCGAATCTCGTGGGGTTCGAAGGCGGGAAGGGCTTTCCCGGCGCGTCTGCGGTGATCGATCCCAACGGCAAGGTGCTCGTGCGCGGCCCGCTGTTCGAGGAGGCGCTCGTCACCGCCGACATCGATCTCGACGCGCTGACCAACGCGCGGTCCGATTCGCCGCTGCTCGCCGACCTGCAGAGCGCGCTGCCGGTGCTCACCAGGAGCCTGAGCGGCACCAAACAATCGCAGCCCGTGAAGTTCGATCCGGCCCCCAACGGCGGCCGTCCGACACACGACGCACGACGCACGACGGACGCTCCGATCGTCCAGCCTGTATCAAGAGACGAGGACCCGCTCGCCATCGATCCTGAGCTCGTGAGGAAGTGGCTGGTGAGTTTTCTGCGCGACGAAGTTCGCGACCGCCGCGGCTTTCAAAAAGGCATCATCGGTCTGTCGGGCGGCGTCGACTCGGCGCTCGCCGCCGTCCTCGCAGTGGAGGCGCTCGGAAAGGAGAACGTCATCGGCGTGCGCATGCCGTACAAGACGTCGAGCCCCGAGAGTCTCGAGCACGCGCAGATCCTCATCGACCAGCTCGGCATCGCAGCCGTCACGATCGATATCACGGCGGCGGTCGACGGCTACTTCAAGAACATCGGCGGCGACGAGCACCGGCTCGGCAACGTGATGGCGCGCGAGCGCATGATCGTGCTGTTCGATCTCTCCGCCAAGTACAAGGCGCTGCCGATCGGCACCAGCAACAAGTCGGAGCGCCTGCTCGGCTACTTCACCTGGCACGGCGACGACGCGCCGCCGGTGAACCCGCTCGGCGACCTGTTCAAGACGCAGGTGTGGACGCTGGCGCGCCACGTCGGCGTCCCCGAGGCGATCGTGAACAAGCCCGCCACCGCGGACTTGATCAAGGGCCAGACCGATGAAGGCGACCTCGGCGTCTCGTATCCGAAGGCGGACCGGATCTTGCACCACCTGATCCGTGGAGAAGAGCCGGTCGGGTTCACGCCGCAGGAAGTGGAGATCGTACGCAAGCGCCTCGATTCGACGCACTGGAAGCGCAGGCTCCCCACGGTGGCCGTGCTGTCGCAGACGGCGATCGGCGAATTCTACCTGAGACCGGTGGACTACTGATGCCGCAGCAGGGACGACATCCGCGCGAGTCGGAAGCGACGCTCACGGAGCTGATGATGCCGCACCACGCGAACATCATGGGCAACGTGTTCGGCGGGCACATCCTGGCGCTGGTCGATCGCGTGGCCGCGGTCGCCGCGATCCGGCACTCGCGCCGGCAGTGCGTGACGGTGTCCGTCGACAAGGTCGACTTTCGCGAGCCGATCCACGTGGGCGAGCTGATCACCGCGCTGGCGCGCGTCAACTTCGCGGGCCGCACGTCGATGGAAGTCGGCGTCAAGGTGCTCGCCGAAAACGTGATCACCGGCGACCGCCGGCACACGAATTCGTGTTACGTCACGTACGTGGCCCTCGACGAGAGCGGCAATCCCACCGAAGTCCCCGCCATCGTCCCCGAGACGGCGGACGAGAAGCGCCGCTACGACCGCGCCGCCAAGCGCCGCGCCAACCGGGTGATGGAACGCCGCTACGACCAGGGTCGTGGCGAATAGAGTCGTCCTCGTTCTCTCCGGCGGCGGCGCCAAGGCGGTCGCCCATGCCGGCGCATTCCACGCACTCGATCAAGCCGGCCTCGTTCCCAGTCATATCGTCGCCACGTCGATGGGTGCGGTCATCGGCGCGGCGCTCGCAGCCGGGGTGCCGTTCGACCAGGTGCGGCGCCGCGCGCTGGGACTGCGGCGCAAGGACGTCGCACCGCTCGATCCGCGCGCGCTCGTCCTGGGGCTGTTCTCGCGCGCGCTGATCAAGCCGTCCGCGCTGCGCGCCACGATCGGCCGCATCGTCTCGAAAGCACGCTTCGAGTATCTGCGCATTCCGCTCACCGTCACCGCGACCGATTTGGATACGGGCGAGCTCGTGCTGCTGGGCGGCACCCAGCGCGGCGACTCGCCGGGCATCGAGCTGCTCGACGCGTTGTATGCGTCCTGTGCGCTGCCGCTCTATTTCCCGCCGCTCGAAGCCGACGGCCGGCGATTGGCGGACGGGGGGCTGCGCGCCGTGCTGCCGCTCGGGCCGGCGCTCGCGCTCGAACCCAAGGCCGATCTGTTCGTCGCGGTGGATGTC
>DASSOM010000328.1:0-31712 GCA_035700625.1 Vicinamibacterales bacterium | reverse complement strand
GACCGGCTCAACGTCCAGGATCAGCAGCAGGCGACCTGGCCGAACAATCCGGTGGTTGCGCGTGCGTATCTCGATCAGCTGACGCGCAGCCGGGGCATTTCGGCCGATCGTGCCGGCGCGGTGAAGACCGCGCTCGACCGCAACGATCGCGCGCAGCTGGCGACGCTGGCGGGGCAGCTCGAACAGGATGCCGCGTCGGCTTCCGGCATCGACGCCAGACGCCTGAAGGCGCTCGCGGCCGCGATCCGATGAGAGCCGCGGAAAAACACAGAACGATGGCGGCCACGAAAAAACGCAGAAAAACACAGAATCTGTGTTTTTCCGTGTTCTTCTGTGGCTGCTGTTTTTCGGTGTTGTTCTGTGGCCCGCTGAGCGCCACTCTCCGTGGCCAGACGCCTGATCGCGTCGTGAAGCTTCTGGCGGCGCTGACCGACGCGGCGGCGCCGTCCGGCTTCGAAGGCCCGGTGCGGGAGATCCTGAAACGCGAATGGCAGGGTCTCCTCACCGACATCCACGCCGACGGGATCGGGAATCTGTTCGGCACGCTGGCGGGCCCCGCCGGCGCTCCGCGCGTGCTCCTGATGGCGCACATGGACGAGGTCGGGTTCCTCGTCCGCTACATCGACGACCGCGGCTTCGTCTACGTGAACAACGTCGGCGGCTACTTCGATCAGAGCGTGCTCACGCAGCGCATGACGATCGTGACGCCGAAGGGTGAGGTCACCGGCTACACCGGCTTCAAGTCCGGCCACATCGTCTCGGCGGAAGAGCGCGCGCACCCGGTGCGGCTCGAAGACATGTTCATCGACGTCGGCGTGAAGAGCCGCGCCGAAGCCGAGGCGCTCGGCATCCGGCCCGGCCTGCCCGTGACGTACGGGACGCGCTTCACCGTGCTGAACGGCACGAACCGGTATCTCGCCAAGGCGTTCGACGATCGCGTCGGCCTCGCCGTCGCGATCGAGGCGCTGCGGCAGCTGCAGTCGACGCCGCATCCCAACACGGTGCAGATGGCGGCGACGGTTCAGGAGGAGAACGGCCTCCGCGGCGCCGCCGTCGTGCAGGCCACCGCGAAAGCGGACATCGTCATCAATCTGGAGATCGGCATCGCGGGAGACTTTCCGCTGCAGACGTCGCCGAAGCTGTCGCAGGAGGCGCTCGGCCGCGGCCCGGCCGTGTTCGTCTTCGACGGCAGCATGATCCCGAACGCGAAGTACGTCGACTGGATCGTGGATCTGGCGCGCGAGCGGCAGATTCCCATCCAGTTCGAGTCGGTGTCCGGCTACGGCGAGGACGCCGCGCAGGTGCAGAAGTCCGGCACCGGCGTGCCCGCCGTCAACATCGGCGTGCCGACGCGATACGGCCACAGCCAGTCGGGCGTGATCGATCGCGCCGATTTCGACAATACCGTGCGGCTCGTCGTCGAGATGATCCGCGGCCTCTCCGCCGATCGCGTGCGCGCGATCGGGAGCTTCTGAGGAGCGTCAGCGCGCATGAGCCCCCGCCGCTACTGGTTGATGAAGGTCGAACCGGCCGCGTACACGATCGAGGATCTCGAGCGCGACGGCCGCACGAGCTGGGAAGGAGTCCGCAACTACCAGGCGCGCAACTTCCTCCGCGACCAGATGCGCGTCGGCGACGGCGTCCTCTTCTATGCGTCGAACGCGGATCCGTCAGGCGTGACCGGCCTAGCCGAGATCGCGCGCGAAGGCTACCCGGACCCGTACGCGTTCAAGAAGGGGCACAAGTACTACGATCCGGACAGCCGCAAGGACTCGCCGACGTGGTATCTCGTCGACATCGGCTTCGTCGAGCGTTTTCCGGGCATCGTGTCGCTCGACACGCTGAAGAAGACGAAAGGGCTGGAGAACATGGTGGTCACCCGCAAGGGCAGCCGCCTGTCCGTCCAGCCCGTCACCAAGTCCGAGTACGACATCGTCGTGCGGCTGGGGCGAAAGTCGAAGCCAGGTCAGCCCATAAAGGGCTGACCCACATCTACGGCTCGACGATCGCCACGCCCTCTGGCGCCGGATCGAAGTGCCGTGGATTGAACGTGAGGAGAGCGCCGACCCTGGCCTGCTTCGCGCACGCCGCAATGAGGGCATCGTAAGTCCTGCCGCCGCCGACGTCCGCCGCCGCAAGCGCCGCGAGAACTTTCACCAATCCAGGCCCGGTCAGCGCGACGACAGTCGCCGCCTTGATGAAGTTGGTGTGCACGAGCGCCCACGCGTCCGCCGGCGCGAGCCGATGAGGTGCGGGGAGGCGCGTCAGGACTGCGTAGGCCTCGGCAAGCGCGTGCGCGGCCACGGCAAGGTGCTGCCCTGCGGCCAGCCGCTGCTCGATTTCAACCGTCGCGTCACGATGCCGTTCATGCCACGTGCAGACGGCAGCCACCATCACGCTCGAGTCGAGCGCGAATCGACCCGGCACGGGTCAGCGTCCACGCCCGCGGTCGACGAGGCGCCGCCGCGTGCGCTCGACGGTCGCATGTCGAAGCGCGGGCGGCTTGTCGTCGGGGACGGCAACGACGAGCCGTCCCTTCCGTTCCAGCCGCACGCGCAAGGGCTGCGGCTCGATCTCGATGACACCATCACGCCAACGGATCTCGAGGGGCACGCCCGGCTCGAGCGCCGCCTCGCGACGGATGTCGCTGGGAATCACGAGCCTGCCGGCAGCGTCCATGGTCGTAACCATGGTAGAGATCTTACCATTTCAGCGACCAGGTCTCACTCCGTTCGCAGGGCCGTCATCGGCTCCGTCCCAGCCGCTCGCCGCGCGGGCAGGTAGCTCGCGGCAGCCCCGACTGTAAGCAGAATGACGGCGACGGTGGCGAAGCTCGCCGGATCGTGCGCTGTCACACCGAAGAGCAGAGATGAAAGCCACCGTGACGCGACGATGGCCGCGCTCAGTCCGAACGCGAGTCCTGCCGCGGTGAGCCACGCCCCCTGCTTCAGGAACAAGCCGGCGACCTGCGCGCGGCTCGCGCCAAGCGCCATGCGCGTGCCGATTTCCTGCCGGCGCTGCGCCACGACGTACGACAGGACGCCGTACAGTCCGACGAGCGCCAGCACCACGGCGAGTGCGGCGAACGCGCCGAACAGCGAAGCGTTGAACTGCGGGGTGGCCGTCGTGTCGGCGACGATAGCGGCCAGCGGGCGGACGGCGAGAACGCGCAGCGCGGGGTCACCGCGGCCTCACGCGAACCGCAGCGCTCGGGCGACGGCCTCCGTCAATGCCGCCCAGCGGCGCTCTTCTTCCTCGAGCTGCCGGCGTCCGAGCGCGGTGACGGTATAGAACCGCGCCCGCCGTCCGGTATCGGTCGTGCCCCACTGCGCCCGAAGCCACCGGTCCTGCGCCATGCGCTGCAGCGCCGGGCCAGCCGTATTGAGGCTGGGAGCTGGAAGCTGGCAGCTGGTGGTTGTTACAGCGCCTTCAGGAACGCGACGAGATCCGCCTTCTCCTGCACGCTGAGCCCCATGTGGAACCGCGTGTTGTAGAAGTCGACCGCCTCTTCGAGCGTCGCGGCGGCGCCGTTGTGGAAGTACGGCGCGCGCGCGGCAAGCGCACGCAGCGTCGGTCCCTTGAACTTGCCGATGTCGCTCCACTTGCCGGTCACCATCGCGCGGCCCGGATCCGTCGTCTGGATCGTCTCGCCCGTCGTGCGGTTCTGGAGCGTGTAGAGCGGCAGGTCCGGCGTGCGGTTCGCGGCGGACGCGATCCCGAGATCCAGCGGCAGCGAGATCGTGTGGTCCCCCGCGTTCGGCGCGTTGTGGCACAGCGAGCACGTGCCCTGGATCGGTCCGGAGACCGGATCGCCCGGGTTGCCGTTCAGCCCGCCCACGTTGTCGATCGTGAAGCGCCGCGTGTTGAAGATCTGCTCGCCGCGCGCGATCGCCCGGCGATGCGGCGACCCGTCGTGCTGCCACGCGCCGAAGAGCGTGAACACGTCGGGATTGAACGTCGTCGAGGCCGTCGAGCACGCGCCTGGCACGGCCGGCAGGATGCCGAGCGGATCGTTCATCCCGATGCAGAACGGCTCGCCGGCAATCGTGAGCGGTCCGCCGCGCGCGCCATGCGCCGTCAGGCTGCCCGCGCCCTGCGCGTTCGTCTGCGCCGTGAACAGCGACATCTCGAATGCCACGATCGCCTCGAGGTCGCCAACCGCCGGGGGCGCCCCCTGCGCGTGTCCGGTGGTCGCGCCGAACGCCTGGCTCATCAGGTCGTCATGGATCGACTTGCCGGCGGCCGTTTCGCGTCCGTCCCACATGACCGCGCTCAGCTTGTCGAGGTTCGTCGCCGGGAGCGGCCGACGGAAGAGGGCCGTCTCGTTGAACGGCGCGCCGCACTGATACGGATCGTCCACATCGATGATGTCGAATTCCGCGTTCGCCGGAACGGTCATTCCGACGCGGATCAGGCCCTTCGACATCAGCATCCGGTACGCGTCGCGGCGCGCGCCCATCGACGACACGTCGGAGCCGCCGCACACGGATCCGTCATTCGTGCGGAAGATCGGATCGAGTCCGGCGGTCGCATTGAACCGCGCCCGGATTTCCTGCGGGGTGACCGTCCACGCCTCCGCGGGCCGATGGCAGGTCACGCACGATCGCCCGTTGGTGCCCAGGTCGCGGAAGAACGGGTTGTCCATGTCGAACGAGCCCGCGGTCGTGACCGTGGCCTGCACGCCGGCAGCGTTCGCGAAGGCGATTTCGTTTTTCGGCGCGCGGCCTGCCTGCACGTCGCCTGACGTGGCGATCGCCGCCACGAGCGCAGCCGACGCAACAGCCATGGCCATCGAACGAGCAGTCATGTGAACCTCCACTGGTTCGGATCCCTCTACCCAGGAAGATCGCGAAGCGGCCCGGAAACCGGACACCGGTCGGAATGTCCTCGAACCTGGACAGGGAAGGCGCTGCCGGCCCATGCCGCACTCGTACGATCAAAGCCGCCAACGCCGTGAAGGTGGGTCACCGGCCGCGCGCCGGCCGACAGTTTTGTTATTGCAGCGAGGAGAGGAGCGAGGCGGCCTGGCGCACGTCAGGGTGATCCGGCCCGTCCGCGTCGCGCAGGTGGGTGAGGGCGAGCGTCAGCGCGCGGCGCGCCTCCGCGGATCGATGCTGGCCGGCGAGCGCACGGCCGAGGGTCAGGGCCGTCTTCCCCACGCGGGCCGTCAGGAGGCCGGGGGGCGTGGCCCGCTCGAGCAGGTCGAGCGCCTTTCGCGCGTCGGCTTCGGCGGCATCGAGGCGGCCGAACTGGAGTTCGATGTCGGCGCGAAGGCGGAGACTGAGCGCCAGGCGTTGCGATCCGGGGGAGGTGCGTTCGAGGCTGGCGACAGCCTGGTCGGCCAGCTGCATCGCGCCGCGCTCGTCGCCCCGGGCGGCGGCCAGCAGCGCACGCCCGGAGACGATCGCGAAGATCGCCGGATGATCCGTCGGAAACTTCTTCCGAAGGATCGGCTCGACTTCGTCCAGGTCGGCGGTCGATTGGGCGAGATCCCCGCGCACGCGGTCGATGGTGTTCCGCATGAGCAGCGCCTGCGTGACGATCACCTCGTCGTGTGAGGCCGCTGCTTTCCGATAGGCGCGTACGGCGTAGTCGGACGCTTCGTTCGGTCGACCCAGGTTCTCCAGCACGCGCGCGTAGTTGAGGAGCAGCATCGGCGACACCGCGCGTTCCGTCGCGTCCGCTTTGCTGACCTCGATGCCGCGGCGATAGATCGGCTCCGCGTCGCGCGGGCGTCCCATCAAGTCAAGCGTGAGCGCCCAGTTGTTGAACAACGTACCCGCCGTCTGCGTGTCGTCGCGTCCGAGCGCCTTCAGGAGCCCGGCCGCGCGCTCGAACGCGGCGGCGGCCTTCGGAAAATTACCCGCGACGCGGTACGACTCGGCGACGTCCATCCGGAGCCGCAGCTCCATGATGTCGGAACTGAACGGCGCGGACCGCAGCAGATCCAGCGCCTGCTCCGCCCGGGCGACGGCCTCGTCGCCTGCGCCGCGGTTCTGCGCGATTTCGGTGCCGCACTTCAGGCAGAAGATGCGATCGGCGAGGTACTCGGGCGTCGTGGGCAGGACCGCCAGACCGGCCTGCACCATCGGTTCCGCGCGCCGGATTGCGTCCGTCCGCGCGAGCGCGCTGGCCAGCGCGCACTGCGCCCGCGCCCGCATCGACGCATCGTCGAGCGTCTGTGCCAGCCGATGCGCTTCCGTGAGCACCTCGATGGCTTCGGCATCTTCGTCCTGCGCCCAGTACTGGCGGCCGATCGCGATCAGCGTGTTGACGCGCGTCGCCTCGTCCTCGCCGTGCTGCCGCTCGACGATGTGCCGCGCGCGCGCGAGCAGCTCGTTGACGGTAAACGTGCTGCCGGCCGGCGCGGCATCCATGAGGACGAAGGTGTTGAGATCGTTGATGGCGTCGGCGCGCGCGAGCTGCCGCAGCGCGAAGTCGCGCTGCGCGCGCGCGGAGTGCGCGTAGACGAGCGTGCCGACCGCACCGGCAATCGTCGCCAGCAGGGCGATGGACGCGAGCGCGACGGCCGTCCGGTTGCGCCGGACGAATCGCGACGCGCGATACCGCAGCGTGTCCGGCCGCGCCGAAATCGGTTCGTGCCGCAGATACCGGCGGAGATCGTCGGCGAGCGCCGTCACGGACGCGTAGCGCTCCGCCGGATCCTTTTTCAGCGCCTTCGCGACGATCGTGTCGAGATCGCCGCGCAGCGTCAGCCGAAGGCGGTCCGGCGTCGTGGCGCGATTGACGGCGGCGGCCGCGCGCACCTCGACGGACGTGTTCGGTGATGTGACGACGTCGGACGGAGGCGGCGGGTCGCGATCGACGATGCTGCGCACCAAATCCGCGGCGGAGCGCAGCCCCTCGCCCGCTGGGTGCTGTCCGGCGAGCAGGACGTAGATGAGCACGCCGAGCGCATACACGTCGGTCGCCGTCGTGATCGCCCCGCCGGTGACCTGCTCAGGCGCGGCGTATTCCGGCGTGAGCGCGGTCGCCCCTTCCCCGGTCAGCACCGTCGGCGCGGGCTCGGCTTCCGGCTGCAGCAGCTTCGCGATGCCGAAATCGAGGAGCTTGACGCGGCCGTCGGTACGGACCAGGACGTTCGACGGCTTGATGTCGCGGTGGACGATCAGGTTGGCGTGCGCGTGCGCGACGGCGTCGAGCACGTCGAGCACGAGCCGGAGCCGCGCCTCGACGTCCAGCGCGCGGGCATCGCAGTAGCGATCGATCCGCTCGCCGTCGACGTGCTCCAGCACGAGGTACGGCTGGCCGGTGGCGGAGACGCCCGCGTCCACCAGGTGCGCAATGTTCGGATGGGTCAGCGACGCGAGGATGTTGCCTTCGCGGGTGAACCGTTCCTCCCCGGCGCGGCCGACCAGCGCGATGTTCAGCAGCTTGATCGCCGCCGTGCCTTCGAAGCGGCCGTCGGTCCGCCGCGCAAGCCAGACGGTGCCCATGCCGCCGCGGCCGATCTCCGAAAAGAGCGTGTAGGCGCCGAGCACCGTCCCCGCCAGCGGCGAGGGTCCGTCCGGCCGGATGGCGGTCAGCTCGTCTTCGAGAAACCGCTCGCGTTCGAGCGCTTCGTGCTCGTCGAGCATCCGCCGCAGGTCTGCCGCGAGCGCTTCGTCCTGCGCCGCAATCGACGCGAGCCACGCGGCGCGCTCCCCGGCCGGGAGATCGAGCGCGGCGTCGAGATGCCGCGCGATGACGGCCCAGCGTTCGCGGCTGATCTCCGTCATGCGTCGGTCACAGCATGTCGGCGCGGAGCGCCTGGTGGAGGTAGATGCGCGCCTTCTCCCAGTTGCGCTGCACGGTGCGGACCGACACCCCCTGCATCGCCGCGATCTCGGCGAAGGAGAAGCCGCAGAAGAATTTCAGATCGACGATGTTCGCGAGCGTCGTGTCGAGCGCGGCGAGCTCGTCGAGGGCGTCGCTCAGGCGTGATAGTGCCGGGGCGTCGACGACCGCCGCCTCCGCGTCGGTCTGCAGCGACGTGATCTCGAAGCCGCCGCCGCGCTTCAGCGCGCGCCGGTGGCGCGCGTGCTCGATGATGAGCCCGCGCATCACGCGAGCCGCGTAGCCCATGAACCGCGCGCGATCGGGAAACGTCGTCCCGTCGCGCTCGGACATGTCCATGTACGCCTCGTGCAGAAGCGTCGTCGCGCCGAGCGTGATGTGTTCCTGCTGTTGTCCCTGCTGCCGCCCGAGCTCGCGCTTGGCGAGCCGGTGCAGTTCGGCATACAACAGGCTGAAGAGCGCCTCGGCCGCCGCGGGATCGCCGGATTGCGCCGAAGCGGCCAGCGAGGCGAACGTCCTGTCCATGGATGGTGGTCCCCGGGGGGAGCGGGCAGCATTGTAGACCCACTCGGCTTGCCCACCGTAGCGGCGAAGCCGCGAAGGTGGGAGGTCGGAGGTGACGTCAGGGTAGCTAGCTCTGCCGTACTCCTTGTGGGGCGTTCTTCACAGCCATTCAATTCAGCATTCGACATTCAGCATTCAGCATTGACAGGTATCACTCAGCACGGTGGCGGGATCGAGCGAGGCGGCCCGCCGGGCAGGCAGCCACGCGGCAAGCGCGGCCACGGCGACGAGCAGCGCGGGCGCCGCGATCAGGACGAGCGCGTCCGGAATCGCGCCCTTCAGGTTCAGCGCCGCGACGAACGCCGCCACCCATCCGGCAAGCGCGCCGGCGCAGACGACCTCGAGCGCCGCGCCGAGCACTTCGACACTGACACGCGCGGGCGTGGCGCCAAGGGCGAGGCGGACGCCAATCTCGCTCACGTTCGACGACACGGTGTACGACACCGCGGCATGAATGCCCGCGGCCGCGAGCAGGAGCAGCAGCGGCCCCAGCACCGCGAACATCCTCGCAGGGACGCGCTGGAAGATCAGATTCATGTCGATGTGCTCGCGCAGCGTTCGCACCTCGAAGACCGTCACCTCGGGATCGATGCCGGAGACGATGCGCCGGATGGCTGGCGCGATCGACGAGGCTGCACCGGCGCGCGGGCGCGCGTGGATCTCCGCGAAGAGCGGCGGGGAGTCGCGGAACGAGCGGTAGATGACCGGCAGCGGCGGCTCGCCGAACGCGTCGTTCACCGAGTTGCGCACGACGCCGACGATCGCGGCGGACCGTCCGCCGATCGTCACGCGGCGCTGCAGCGGCTCGAGGCCGCCGAGGAAGCGCCGCACGAACTCCTCGTTGACGATGACCTCGGGAGACGCGGAGGCGTCTTCGAGATCGGCGAAGTCGCGTCCCGACGCGAACGGAATCCCCATCAGCGCGAAGTATCCCGTCGTCACGGTGTTCACGAGCGCATGGTCGGGGGCCGCGTCGCTGCGCGCGCGTCCCTCGACGGTGAACGATCGGATCGGCAGACCGTGGATGTCGAGCGGCACGGACGTCGCCATCGCGGCGCCCGCAATGGACGGATCCTGCCGCAGCCGCCGCAGCACCTCCGCGGCGAAGATCCGTGCGGCGTCGACATCGTCGCGGCGGCCGGTCAGGTCGTATTCCGCGAGGAGCACGCCCTCCTGCTGGAACCCGGGATCCGCCGTGCGCGCGTCGGCGAAGTCGCGAAGGAAGAGTCCCGCCGCGACGAGCACCGCCGCGGCGAGCGCCGCCTCCACCCCGACGAGCACGCGCCGTACGCGCCCGCGTCCCGGTGCGTGTGACGAAGCATTCGCCAGCAGCAACCGTGGATTCGCGCGCACGATCTGAATGGCGGGAACGACGCCCGCGATCAGGCCGCCGGCGAGGGCGAGGATCGCGGCGAATACCAGCGCCGACGCGTCGACGGTCGCCTGCAGCGAGATCGGGATGCCGCGCACGCGGAAGGGGGCGGCGCCCGTGAGCGCCCCGGCGCTCCAGATGGCGAGCAGCACGCCCGCGGCCGCCCCAATCACCGCAAGGGCCAGGCTGTCTCGCAGCAACAGGCCCGCGATCCGCCAGCGCGGCGCGCCGAGCGCGAGCCGGATGCCGAACTCGCGTTGTCGAGTGCTCGCACGCGCCAGCAGCAGCGTCGCGGCGTTGCCGCAGACGGCGAGCAGCACGAGCAGCATGATGGCCTGGAGCACGCCGAGCGACGCCGCGAGCATACGTTGCGGTCCGCGCGGCGCCTGCCAGAACGGCAGCACCTGCGCGGTGGTGGCGCCATTCGCGCGCGGATAGAGCCGCGCCAGCTCTCGCATCACCTCGTCGAGTTCGCGCTGCGCCGACGCACGCGTTGCCTCCGGCGCGAGCCGTCCGATCAGGCTGTACCCGCGCTCCTCGCGATCGTCCAGCTCCCGCGATCCCCGAAACAGCACCGGGGCCATCGTTGCGGGCAGCCACATGTCGAAGCGCAGCTGCATCACCGTGCCGTGAAAGCCCTCCGGCGCGACGCCGGCAATCGCGAGCGGCTGTCCGTTGATGCGCAGGCGCCGGCCCGCGACCGCGGGGTCGCCATCGAAATGCGTCTGCCAGTAGTCGTACGAGATGACCACGACCGGCTCGCGTCCGGGCGCTGCGGCGTCTTCGGGCTGGAGCAGTCGACCAACCGCCGGCCGGAGGCCGAGCGCGGTGAAGAAGTTGCCGGAGACGAGCTGTCCGTTCGCACGCGCGACCTCCCCCGGCTGACCGACATACAAGGGCGCCATGCGCGACGCGATGAGATCGCGCACGGATCGCACCTGTTCGCGAACATCGCGGTACTCCAGCCATGACGTCCCCTGGTAGACGCCGCGGTCCGTCATGGGCTCGACCAGCAGGAACGCCGACGCGTCGCGCACGCCGTCGATCGGGCGGAACACCACCGACTGCATCCACGAAAAGACGATGGTGTTGGCGCCGACACCGATGGCGATCGATCCCGCGATCACGACCGCGGCGACGCGCATGCCCACCAGCGCGCGCGCCGTGTCGCGGAGTGCGCGGATCACGGCCGTGCGCCGTGCAGCGAGCGCAGCCAGCTCGCCATGCCGCTGTCCGGTTGATGCATGGCGATCGCGCCCAGCACGACGATCGCGGCGACGATCAGGATGACCACCCACGTGCCTCTTCGCATGCTGTCCCTCCCGGCGCAAGGGTATGGGCTGGTGCCTGAACGGTCCATGAACGTGCCGTTCAGGCTCAGTTCAGGCAGCCACAGAAAAACGCGGAAAAACACAGAAGAAAACGTACACTTCGGGACGTGCCGACGGTTATGGAACGCAGAGGAAATCGGTGAGAGTTCTGGTCGTCGAGGACGAGGCGCGCCTGTCGCGGCAGCTCGAGGCCGCAGTGTCGGCTGCCGGCTACGTCGTCGACTCGGCCGCGGACGGCGAGCGCGCCGACTTCCTCGTCCACACGGAACGGTACGACGCCGTGCTCCTCGATCTCGGCCTGCCGAAGATCGACGGCCTCAGCCTCCTGAGCCGCTGGCGCGACGCAGGCATCGCGGTGCCGGTGATCGTCCTCACCGCGCGGGGAAGCTGGCACGAGAAGGTGATCGGGATCGACGGTGGCGCCGACGACTACGTGGCGAAGCCCTTCCGCATGGAAGAAGTGCTCGCGCGGCTGCGCGCGCTGATCCGACGCGCCAGCGGACAGCCACGGACCGAGCTGCGCGTCGGCGGCCTCTCGCTCGATCCGCGTGCGGCGAAGGTGACGCTGAACGGCGCGCCCGTGCGCCTGACCGCGCATGAGTTCCGCGTCCTGTCGTACCTGATGCACCATCGCGGCCGCCTCGTGTCGCAGGCGGAGTTGAGCGAACACATCTACGCGCACGACGGCGATCGGGATTCCAACACCGTCGAAGTGTTCATCGCGCGGCTGCGCCGCAAGATCGGCGCGGGCTTTATCGAGACCGTGCGCGGAATGGGATACCGCCTCGAGGCGCCGCCGTCATGACGTCGCTCCGCTCGCGCCTGTTCGCGGGGGCCGTGCTGTGGACGATCGGCCTCTTCCTGCTCACGGCCGTCGTCCATATGGGGCTCGTTCTCCACTTCCGCGGCGTGCCGCAGTTCCTGCAGGGCCTGTTTTCGCACGGCTACATCGTGTCGGCCGTCGGACTGGCGTGCCTCGCGGCTGGTCTCTTCCAGGTACGGCGCGGCCTCCTGTCGGTGGATCAACTCCGCTCGCGTCTCGCCGCCGTTCACGACGGCCGTGAAGCCGCGGTCGGCGGGACGTACCCGTCCGAGGTGCAGCCGCTCGTCGACGATCTGAACGCGCTGCTCGATCAGCGCGAGCGCACGGTGCGCCGCGCAATCGCGAAGGCCGGCGATCTTGCGCACGGGCTGAAGACGCCGCTCGCGGTGCTGGCGCACGAAGCGGAGGACCTGCGGACGGCGGGGCAGGGCGATCTGGCGGCGACCATTGGTGAACAGGTCGAACGCATGCGCCGTCAGGTGGAGTACCACCTGGCCCACGCGCGCGCGGCGGCTGCGGGACGGTCCTCGGGCGCGCGATCGACGCTCGTCGAATCTGCCGAGGGGCTCGCGCGGACGCTGCTGCGCCTGCACGCCGGCCGCGGCCTTGCGATCGACGTCCGCGTGCCCGTGGATCACGTCGTCCGCGTCCAGCGCGAGGACCTCGACGAGATGCTCGGCAACCTTCTCGACAACGCGTGCCGCTGTGCGGCGTCACGCGTCGTGGTCATGTCCGCCGCCGCCGAATCCGCCGTGATGATCGACGTGGAGGACGACGGGCCGGGACTGCCGGAGTCGATGCGCGAGAGCGTGCTGCAGCGCGGCGTCCGCGCCGACGAGGCGGCGCCGGGATCGGGTCTCGGGCTGGCGATCGTCCGGGAGCTGGCGGAGCTGTACGGCGGCGCGATCGCGCTGGAGCAGTCGCCGCTGGGCGGCCTGCGGGCGCGGCTCCGGCTGCCGGCGGCATGAGGATCTCACGCCAGGGAGCCAAGGGGATCTCACGCCAAGGAGCCAGGGAGCCAAGGGATCTCACGCCAAGGAGCCAGGGAGCCAAGGGATCTCACGCCAAGGAGCCAGGACGTCAAGGGATCTCACGCCAAGGAGCCAAGGCGCCTAGGGATCTCACGCCAAGGAGCCAAGGCGCCTAGGGATCTCACGCGAAGGAGCCAGGACGCCAAGGGATCTCACGGCCGGTTTGCATATATGTCGTCACGCGATGTATAGTGGCGCGCCGTAGATATGAGAGACCCCGCCTCTCTCCTCCCGCTCACGTCCGTGATGTTCCACCTGCTGCTGTCGCTCAGCGATGCGGATCGCCATGGCTACGCGATGCTCAAGGACATTGAGCAGCGCACCGGCGGCGCGGTGACGCTCGGCACGGGCACGCTCTATGGACTGATCAAGCGGGCGCTCGGCGAGGGATTGATCGCCGAGTCGCGCCGCCGGCCGCGGGCGGACGAGGACGATAGCCGGCGGCGGTACTACCGGCTGACCGATTTCGGCCGGGCGGTGCTCACGGCGGAAGCCGAGCGGCTTCAGGGGCTCGTCGCGGCGGCGCGCGGCAAGCGGATCCTCCGCCGATCCGAGGGATGAGCCATGAAGCGTCGCTCCCGGCAGCCCCGCTATCTGCGCCTGTTCCGCACGCTGCTGCGCCTCTTTCCCGCGGAGTTTCGCGGAGACTTCGGCGGCGACATGGAGGCGGATTTCACCGATCAGCATCGCGACGCCGCGCGCAACGGCAGGCGCGAGACGGTCGGGCTGTGGCTCCGAACGGCGCCCTCGATCGCGCGGGCGGCGGCCGTCGAATGGGGCGCGGTGTTCGTCAGCGATCTCCGATTTGCCTTCCGCTTCATCGCGCGCGCGCCAGGCTTCGCGATGGCTGCCGTCGCGACGCTCGCGATCGGCATCGGCGCCACGACCGCGGTCTTCAGTGTCGTCAACGCGACGCTGCTGCGCCCCCTTCCATTTCCCGATCCCGGGCAGCTGGTGAGCGTGCGCACGCGGACGACGGACGGGCGGCTGTCGACGGGGTTGCTGTCACCTGTCGAGATGTCCTCGCTTCTCGGCGTGGAGCCGGTGGTCGAGTCCGTGGGCGGCTATGGTCCGCAGCCTGTGACCATCACCCTGCTGCGCTCCGATGGCGCGCCGGTTCCGCTCCTCGCGACCGGTGTCACCGAAGGATTTTTCGACGCCCTGCGCTTGCCGATGGCGTACGGTCGCGCGTTCACGCATGAGGAGCATGCGCCCATTCGCGGAAATGTGCCTCCGTCCGCCGTGCTGTCCTATTCCGCCTGGAAGACGCTCTTCGGCGCGGATCCGGCCGTCGTCGGCAGGAACATCCGCGTCGCGGAGGGATCGGCGGACGTGCCGGTCGTGGGCGTTGCGGCGCCGGAACTGGACCTGCCGCACGGGACGGATCTCTGGTTCAACCTGCGCACGCAATCGCAGGCGGTCAATCACAACTACGACGCGATCCTGAGGCTCCGGCCAGGCGCGACGATCGAGCAGCTGCGCTCCGCCGCCTCCGTGCAGATGACGGCCCTGGCGCGGACCGTGCCGAGCGACGCCAATCGGGAGTTCGTCGTTCGGCCGCTGGTTGCGCACCTCGTCGGGGATCTCAGGCCGACGCTCCTGATCGTGCTCGGCGCGACGCTGCTGCTGCTCCTGCTCGCCTCGGGCAACGTCACGAATCTTCTCCTCGCGCGGGCCACCGCCCGCTCGCGCGAGATGGCGGTGCGGGCTGCCCTCGGCGCCGGGCGCGGACGCGTCGTGCGCCAGGTCGTCACGGAATCGCTCGTGCTCGCGTCGCTGGGCACCGCGGCTGGCGTCCTGCTCGGACTGGCCGGCGTCCGCTTCATGCTCGTGCTCGGCGCCTCCAAACTTCCGCGCCTTCAGAGCGTTCCCTTCGATTGGCGCGTCCTCGTGTTCGCCGCCGCCGTGCTCGGCTGCAGCACGCTGATCATGGCGGCTGCGCCGGCGTGGCGGATTGCGGGATTCGACATCCGCGCGCTGCTCAACGAGAGCGGCCGCACGACGAGTTCGACCCGCGGCACCTCGCGAACGATGAGAGGGCTGATCGTGGCGGAGATCGCCCTGGCGCTGGCGCTCGTCGCCGGCGCCGCCTGGCTCGTGCAGAGTTTCGCGCGGCTGCGATCAGCTGACACCGGCTTCATTTCGGAGGGACGGGTCGTCGTCGACGTCCGCCCCACGCGACGGTTCAACGGACCCGGGGACGTGCGCGCGTGGACCGATCGGCTGCTCGAGAGCATTCGCGCGGCCTCCGGCGGCGCACTCGTCGGAACCGCCGGGACGTTTCCGTTCACGCAGGACCGGGACGGAACGCTTTACATCGGCGTCCAGGGAGAGGCCCGTGATCCGGATGACATGCGAGGCGCGCGCATCCGCAGCGTCGGGCCGAACTTTTTCAACGCCATGGGCATCACGCTGATCGCGGGGCGTCCGTTTTCGAA
This sequence comes from Vicinamibacterales bacterium, assembly GCA_035700625.1. Classification (GTDB taxonomy): domain Bacteria; phylum Acidobacteriota; class Vicinamibacteria; order Vicinamibacterales; family 2-12-FULL-66-21; genus DASSOM01. Next base: position 16,356 of record DASSOM010000328.1, on the reverse strand, counting down.
CGCGGATCGGACGGGGAGCGAGCCCGTCGCGATCGTCAACCAGGCGTTCGTCCGGATGTTCTTCCCCAACGGCGATGCGCTGAACCGGTCGGTGGCGTTCGGCTACCCAAAGATCGATCCGCACACCGCGAGCCGCATCGTCGGCATCGTGGCGGACGTGCGATATGCGTCGCTCGCGGAAGATCCTGAGCCCGCGTGCTATCTGCCGCTCGCGCAGCTTCCGACCCCGCCCATGCGGCAGGCCGTCGTCGTCGCGACGCCCGGACGCGATCCGGAGGCGCTCATTGCGGTTCTCCGGGAGGCGCTCAGGCGCTTCGACCCAGGCTCGATTCTGACGTTCACGCCCGCCGCGGCGATCGTCGGGGCGACGCTCGAACGGCAGCAGCTCGGGATGACGCTGATGGTGATCTTCGGCGCGATCGCGCTGGCGCTCGCCGCGATCGGCATTTACGGCGTCATCGCGTATGCATCGGCTCAGCGCCGGGGCGAGATGGCGACGAGAATGGCGCTCGGGGCGTCGCGCTGGGATGTCTTCTCGCTCGTAATGGCCTCCGGCCGGCGCTTCGGTGTGCTGGGGCTCCTGTTGGGGGTGGCCGTGGCGTATGCGGGCGGCCGGATCATCGCGGGCAGTGTCTTCGGCATGCGTCCGTCCGATCCGCTCATCCTCGCTGGTGCGTGTGCGATCGTCGGCGCCGTGACGGTCGCCGCAACCGCGATCCCCGCGCTCGCTCTGTCACGTCTCGATCCCTCGCGCGCGCTCCGATCGGAGTAGTCGCAGATTGCGGACGCGCGTGCGATACACTTCATCGCATGCCCAGCCATATCGCGTTCCTCCTCGCCGCCATTCTCGCGTTCTCTCCGGCGTTCGTCGCCGCACAGCAGCCGGCGGCGCCCCCGGCGCAGTCCACCGCGACGAAGCAGGCGCCCGACAAGGACGCGCCGGCGCCGAAACCGGCCGTTACGCATCACCGCGCGACGATCGGCGGCAAGGCGATCGCGTACACCGCGACCGCCGCGACGATCGACCTGACGAACGACAAGAACGAGCTGATCGGCCGCATGTTCTACGTCGCCTACACGCAGGACGATGTCGCCGACGCGAGCAAACGTCCGCTGACGTTCCTCTTCAACGGCGGCCCGGGATCGTCCACCATCTGGCTGCACATGGGCTCGTTCGCGCCGGTCCGTGTGAAGACCGCGGATGCAGCGTCCACGCCGCCGGCGCCGTACGAGCTGGTGCCGAACGACGAGAGCCTCCTCGACGAGTCGGACCTCGTGTTCGTGGACGCGATGGGCACCGGCTTTTCGCGGATCGTCGGCAAGGGAGAGCCGAAGGACTTCTACGGGACCGATCCTGACGTCGCCGCTTTCGCGCAGTTCATCGAGCGTTACCTCAGCGCCAACAGCCGCTGGAATTCCCCAAAGTACCTGCTCGGCGAGTCGTACGGGACGACGCGCGCGGCGGCGCTGCTGAATGTGCTCCAGAGCCGCGGCACGGCGTTCAACGGCGCGATTCTCGTCTCGTCGTATCTCAATGCCTGGGACGACTTCAACGGCCCGCCCTTCGCGAGCGATCTGGCGTACGAGTTGTACCTGCCGACCATGGCGGCCTCGGCGTGGTATCACGACAAGCTGAATCCGAAGCCGTCCGATTTGAAGGCGTTTCTCGACGAGGTCCGGCGGTTCGCCCTCGGCGACTACGCGCACGCGCTCGCGCAGGGCAGCCACCTGCCCGCCGCCGAGCGCGACGCCGTCGTCAAGCGGCTGCAGCAGTTCACGGGAATGCCCGAGTCGATGATTCGCAACGCGAACCTTCGCGTCACGCCGGATCGGTTCGAGAAGGAGCTGATGCGCGGCGAGCGCCGCACCGTCGGCCGCCTCGACTCGCGGTTCATCGGGATCGATCACGACGCGGCCGGGGAGTCGCCGGAGTACGACGCGGCGGACGCCGCGGTCGCCGCGCCGTTCGTCGCCGCGTTCAACGGCTACATCCGCGGCGAGCTGAAGTTCGAGCCGACCGATCTCTACAAGCCGACGAACTATCCCGAGGTCGGCCGCAGCTGGGACGATCACCATCGCGTCGACGGCCGCAACTATCCGATGCCGGACGTCGCCGAGGATCTGCGCCAGGCGATGTCGAAGAACCCCAATCTGCGCATCTTCTCCGCGAACGGCTACTACGATTTCGCGACGCCGTTCTTCGAGACGGAGTACACGCTGTCGCACATGGGGCTGGACCCGTCGCTCGAGAAGAACATCACGTACGGGTACTACGAATCGGGGCACATGATCTACCTGCACGACGCGTCCCGCCGCCAGATGAAGGCGGACATCGCTGCGTTTTACAAGTAGAGGTCGGAGGTCGGATGTTGGAGGTGACGACGCCGGTGTGAGGTGTGCGGTCTGAGCCACGGGCGGCCGCACGTGGCACCCGTCACATCCGACATCCGGCATCCGGCCTCCATACTGATATCCTCACTAAATGCCCCGGCGGCGGTTGAACCTCACGAGAGCGCTTCACCACCGCAACTACCGTCTCTTCTTCGGCGGTCAGAGCGTCTCGCTCATCGGGACATGGATCACCCGGATCGCGACGAGCTGGCTGGTTTACCGGCTCACCGGATCCGAGCTCCTGCTGGGGGTCGTCGGCTTCTGCGGGCAGATTCCCACGCTGATCATTACGCCGTTCAGCGGCGTGCTCGTCGACCGCTGGGATCGCCGCCGCATGCTCGTCGTCACGCAGGCGCTCTCGATGGCGCAGTCGGCCATCCTCGCGCTGCTGACGCTCACCGGCCTCATCACCGTCGCTGAGATCCTCGTGCTGCAGGCGCTGCAGGGGGTGATCAACGCGTTCGACACGCCCGCGCGCCAGGCGTTTCTCGTCGAGATGGTGGACGACCGGCGCGATCTGCCGAACGCGATCGCGCTGAACTCGTCGATGGTGAACGGCAGCCGCATCATCGGCCCGTCCATCGGCGGACTGCTCATCGCGGGGTTCGGCGAGGGCTGGTGCTTTGCGATCGATGCGATCTCGTACATCGGCGTGATCGCGTCGCTCTACGCGATGCGCGTCCAGGCCCGGCAGCGCCCCTCGTACGAGGCGCGGCTGCGCGACGAGCTGCACGTCGGCTTCCGCTACGTCGCCGGATCGACGCCCATCCGCACGGCGCTCATCCTGCTCGCGATCGTCAGCACGATGGGGATGCCGTATACGGTGCTGATGCCGGCCGTCGCGGCCGACGTGCTGCACGGCGGTGCGAACACGCTCGGCTTCCTCATGGCCGCGACCGGCGTTGGCGCGCTCGGCGGCGCGCTCTATCTGGCGGCGCGGCAGACCGTCCTCGGCCTCGGCCGCGTGATTATGTGGGCGACGCTCGCGTTCGGCGTGTCACTCATGGCCTTCTCGGCGTCGCGGCATTTGTGGCTCTCGATGGCCGTGCTCGTCGTCGTCGGCGCCGGCTTCATGATCCAGCTCGCGGCGACGAACACAGTGCTGCAGACGCTCGTGGAGGAGCGCTTCCGCGGACGTGTAATGGCGTTCTACACGATGGCGGTGCTCGGCACCGCGCCGATCGGCAGCCTGATTGCGGGAATGATTGCGAGCCGCGCCGGGGCGCCGATCACCATCGCCGTGGGGGGGTTCCTGTGCGTCTTCAGCGGCGCCTGGTTCGCGTCACAGCTCCCCACCCTGCGCCGCCACGTCCGACCGATCTACGTCGAGCGTGGGATCATTACCGTTCCGGCTGTCGACAGCGGTAGTAAAACCCTCTGATTGGCGATTGGCGATTGGCGATTGGCGATTGCCGATTGTCGGGGGTCGGGGAGGAGACGATTACCCGCCGAAGCGCCAGATCACGAACTCGACCATAAGGAAGCCAAAAATCCCACACGCCAGGAGCGCAATGAGGACCCACATCATCATCCGCTTGTATTCCGGATCCATGGCCATCTGACGATCATAACTAATCGTCAATCGTCAATCGGCAATTCAATCGGCAATCGCCGATCTTCAATGCAATCGGCACTCGCCAATCGCCAATCGGCAATGGCTATAATCGATCGATCCCCATGGAAACCCCCACAAACGCTCCGCCAGTTGATTTCATCCGCGAGATCGTCGCCGACGATCTGAAAAGCGGCCGGCGGACGCGCGTGATGACGCGCTTTCCGCCGGAGCCGAACGGGTATCTGCACATCGGCCACGCGAAATCGATCTGCCTGAACTTCGGCGTCGCGCGGGAGTTCGGCGGTGCGTGCAATCTCCGCTTCGACGACACGAACCCCACGAAGGAAGACGTCGAGTACGTCGACTCGATCGAGGAGGACGTCCGCTGGCTCGGGTTCACGTGGGCGGACCTGCGCTTCGCGTCCGACTACTTCGAGCAGCTCTACGAGTATGCCGTCCACCTCATCCGGCACGGCCTCGCGTACGTCGACAGCCAGAACGCCGACGAGATCCGCCGCACGCGCGGCACGCTGACCGAGCCGGGCACGAACAGTCCGTTCCGCGATCGATCGGTTGAAGAGAATCTGGACCTGTTCGCGCGGATGCGCGCGGGGGAATTTCCGGACGGGGCACACGTGCTGCGCGCGAAGATCGACATGGCGTCGCCGAACATCACCATGCGCGACCCCGTGCTGTACCGGATCCGGCGCGCGCACCATCACCGGACGGGAGATGCGTGGTGCATCTATCCGTTGTACGACTTCGCGCACCCCCCGTCCGACGCCATCGAACACATCACGCACTCGCTCTGCACGCTGGAGTTCGAAGATCACCGGCCGCTGTACGATTGGCTCATCGACAACCTGCCGGTGCCGGCAAAGCCGCAGCAGATCGAGTTCGCCCGCCTGAATCTCACCTACACGGTCATGAGCAAGCGCAAGCTGCTCGAGCTCGTGCAGGAAGGACACGTGCAGGGCTGGGACGACCCGCGCATGCCGACGCTCGTCGGGATGCGGCGGCGGGGGTACACGCCCGAGGCGATTCGCGCCTTCTGCGAGCGCATCGGCGTCGCCAAGCGCGAGAACGTCGTCGACGTCGCGCTGCTCGAACACGCGGTGCGGGAAGACCTGAACCGCCGCGCGCCGCGCGTGATGACGGTCCTCCGTCCGCTTCGCGTCGTGATCGAGAACTATCCCGAAGGCCAGACGGAGGAAGTCGACGTCATCAACAACCCGGAGGACCCGTCGGCGGGCACGCGGAAGGTGCCGTTCTCGCGCGTGCTCTACATCGAGCGCGACGATTTTCGAGAGGATCCGCCGAAGAAGTTCTTCCGGCTCGCGCCCGGGCGCGAGGTGCGGCTGCGCTGCGCGTATTTCGTCACCTGCGTCGGCGTGACGAAGGATCCCGCGACGGGGGAGATCGTGGAGCTGCGCTGCACGTACGATCCCGAGACGCGCGGCGGCGACGCCCCGGACGGCCGCAAGGTGAAGGCGACGCTGCACTGGGTGTCGGCCGCGCACGCAGTCGACGCGGAGGTGCGCCTCTACGATCGCCTGTTCAACGCCCAGGAGCCCGGTGCGAACGGCGACTATCGAGCGGACCTCAATCCGGATTCACTTGAAGTGATCACGGCCGCGAAGGCGGAACCGTCGCTCGCCTCCGCTCCCATCGGTCACCGCGTGCAGTTCGAGCGCCTCGGCTACTTCTGCGTCGATCCCGATACGACGCCGGGCCGCCTCGTCTTCAACCGCACCGTGACGCTGAAGGACACCTGGGCGAAGATCGAGAGCCGCGGCTAGCGCGAGGTTCGAGGAGCGAGATTCGAGGAGCGAGATCCGGGCGGGACGCGGGTCGCGGGATGCGCGGTGCGGGACGCGGGGTGCGAGGAGCAAGGTTCGAGGGGCGAGGGGTGACGCGGCGCGGCGGTTTCAGCTGTCAGCGAAAGGCCTGACGTCTCCTGTCCGAGGCCTCCCGCCTCCGTCCCCGTACATCCGACCTCCCACATCCGACATCCAACGTTCGATACGATCGGGGGATGGCTCTCGAAACGGTGTTCCTCGATGCGGGCGGCGTCCTCCTCTACCCCAACTGGTCGCGCATTTCAGATGTCCTCGGCAAACACGGGGTCGACATCGCGCCGGAGGCACTCGCGCACGCGGATCCGTTCGCGCGGCGACAGCTCGACGAGCGGCGGACGATCGGCACGACAACGGACGCGAGCCGGGGATGGCTCTTTTTCGATCTGATTCTTGCGCAGGCGGGCGTGCCGCAATCGGAAGCAACGCGCTCGGCACTCGAGGATCTGCACGCGTATCACCGCGCGAGCAATCTCTGGGAACTCGTTCCAGACTACGTGGTCCCGGCGCTCGACGCGTTGCGCGCGCGGCACCTCAAGCTCGTGGTCGTGTCGAACGCGAACGGTACGCTGCGCGCGCACATGGATCGACTCGGACTGACCTCGCGCTTCGACTGCGTCCTCGACTCATCGGACGAGGGCGTCGAGAAGCCGGATCCCCGCTTCTTCACGATCGCACTGGAGCGGAGCGGCGCGCGCAAGGAGACGACCATCCATGTGGGGGACCTGTATCACGTGGATGTCCAGGGTGCGCGCGGTGCGGGCCTCCGCGGCGTGCTGGTGGACGAGGCTGGCCTGTACCCCGATGCAGACTGTCCGCGCGTGCAATCGGTGGCGGATCTGCCGAAGCGCATAGCGGCTGGGGAGTTCGAGTGATCACTGATCCGCCAGCGCGACCAGCGGATCGATCCGCGCCGCGCGGCGCGCCGGGATGGCGCACGCCAGCAGCGCGACGATGCCGAGCGTCACGACGACCACGGAGAGCACGAGCGGATCCATCGGGCCGATGCCGAACAACTGCGCCTCCATCGCGCGCCGGATAGCGAACGCACCGATGAATCCCGCGCCGAGGCCGATCGCGACGAGCATCAGCCCCTCGCGGACGACGAGGCTGAAGATGCTGCCGGCGTCGCTGCCGAGCGCCATGCGGATGCCGATCTCCCGCCGCCGCTGCGATACCTGATACGCGAGCACGCCGTAGATGCCGACCGACGCGAGGAACAGCGCGATGATCGCGAACGACAGTGCGAGCATCATCGGCGTCCGTCGATCGAGCAGCGTCTCGTCGATCCGCGACGTCATCGAGCGGACGCCGTAGAAGGGCAGCTCGGGATCGATCGATTGCAGGTCGCGGCGCACCGCGTTCGTGATCGCCGTCGGGTCCCCAGGCGTCCGCACGACGAGCGTCATCGTCCTGATCGCGTCCTGCGCCACCGGGAAGTAGTACGCGCCGACGTTCTCCTTCTCCGTCAGCCCCGTCACGTGGATGTCGCCGACCACACCGACGATGTTGTAGAAGGTTGACTTGGGTCCCGGACCCTTCGACAGCTCCTCCGCGCTGTCGGGTCTCCAGAGCCGTCGCCCGATCGGATCCTGGTTCGCGAAGAACTTCGCGGCCAGCCGCTCGTCGATGATCACGACCTTCGGTGCGCGCTCGTCGTCCGAGGCGGTGAACAAACGTCCGCGCTTCAGCGGCACGCCCATCGCTTCGAGGTAGCCCGGCGTGATCTCGATGCGGTACGGCGAGATGAGCGACTCGCCGGGCTTCATGACGTAGCCTTCCGCGAGGATCACGCTGTCGCTGTAGTTGCCGCTCATCGGCAGATTACTGGTGATGCCGGCGGCGGTGACGCCGGGCAGCGCGCGTACGCGCTCGAGCAGCCGGTTGGCGAACTGGATGAGCTCTGCGTCCTCTTTGTATCGCGACCTGGGAGGACTCACCATGCCGGTGAGGACATTCTCCGGATTGAACCCCGGCTTGACCGCCAGCACGCGCTGGAAGCTCGCGAGCAGCAGGCCGGCGCCGATGAGCAGCATGAACGCGAACGCGACCTGCACCGTCACGAGCGCGCGGCGCAGGATGCGCGTGCCGCGGCTCGCCGTGCCGCTGCGTCCTTCCTCGCGGAACGCCTGACTCAGGTTCATCTGCCGCAGCGCCAGGATCGGGGCAATCCCGATCGCGAGGCCGACGATGATGGCGAGCGCGAGCGTGAAGAGCGCGACGTCTGGACTGATGGCGATTGTCGTGCCCTGCGGCGTCTCGTCCAGACCGTAAGCGGCCAGCGCGCGGACGCCCGCCGCGCCGATCGCGAGGCCGCCCACGCCGCCCAGGAGCGTCAGCAGCAGCGTTTCGGTGAGCAGCTGTCCCGCAATCCGCCCGAGTCCCGCGCCCAGCGCGTGCCGCGTCGCCAGCTCGCGCATCCGCGTCGTGGATCGCACCAGCATCAGGTTCGTGATGTTGACGACGCCGATCAGCAGGACGAACACGACGCCGCCCCAGAGCAGGTACAGCGTGCCGCGCAGATCGCGCACGAGAAAGGTCTGCAGCGGCGTCACGACCGTGTGGAAGCCCGCGTCGATCAGGATCTGCTTGAACGCCGGAAACCGCTCGAGGTTCCGGGCATTCAACGCGTCGATCTGCTGGCGGGCCTGCTCGATCGTTGCCCCCGGCTTCAGCCGCGCCAGATACGTCCAGTTGTTGCTGTGCCGTGAGTCGTCCGAACGCTCCTCCGCGGTGAACGCCAGCGGCATCCAGAGCTGGACGTCGGGCTCGAGGAAGCTGAATCCCTGCGGCAGCACGCCGATGACGGTGTAAGGCTCGCTGTTGATCCGGAGGTCCTTGCCGATCGCGTCATCGCGTCCGCCGAAGAGGCGCTGCCACGACGCGTACGTCAGGATGACCTTGTTGGTCTTGCCGAGTTCCCCCTCTTCGTCGGTGAACAGCCGGCCGCGGATCGGCTGCACCTCCAGCAGGTGCAGGAACGAGGGCGTGCCGAGCATGGCCGTGATCCGTTCGGGATTGCCTTCCTGCCCGAGCGTCACGCCGCGCGTGTTGTAGAGCGCCTGCGCCTGGAAGACGTCCGTCTCGCGCAGCCGATCGTAGTAGTCGGGCACCCCGGTCGATCCGCGGTCCCCCACACCGGCGCCCGGATAGGAGTTGAACATGTAGACGAGCTGTTCCGGGTGTGCAACGGGCAGCGGCTTGAGGAGCACGGCGTCGACGATGGCGAAAATGGCCGTGTTGGCGCCGATGCAGATGGCCAGCGTGAGAATCGCGGTCGCGGCGAAGGCGCGGTCCTTCGAGAGCACGCGGGAGGCAAACCTCAGGTCCTGAAGCACGCGTTCCATCGGAAACACCTCGATCGTTCTGCAATACGTCGGAGGGGCGGCCGGCGTTCGGTGGTATTCTCGCATGCGTGAACCCGGCCCGCGCGGAGCGCCGCGCCAAGGCTCTCGGCCTGGCGCTGGTCGGCTCCATGTTCGTCGTGGCGCTCGTCGTGCACTCGTGGCCCGCCCGCCGCGCGCCGCTGCTCAGCGCCGCGATCCGCGTGCCCGCCGTCCGGCTCGCGCCGGTATCCTCCGGCCTCGTTTCAACCGTCCCGGAGCCTGCCCCTGATCCCGCGCCGTCCGCCGCGATCGCTGCGCCCGTCGTGGCGCGCGCCGCTCCATCGACGGCGATGCTCGACGCGCATCCGATCGTTGCACGCGTGCAGCCGGTGGTCGCCAGCGATTCACGCGTGGCGGTGGCTGCTCCGACGGTCCTCGACGCCGCGCCGCTGGTCGCGATCGCCGCGCTGCCAGACGCGCCCGGGCAGCCAATCACCGTCGCGGAGGCGGATGCGGATGCGCCGTGGGACGCGATGGCGCACGCCGGCGTCGCCCTCGGCCGCGCCTTCCGCAACGCGGGAGTGAAGACGGCGGGAGCGTTCGTTCGCATCTTCTGATCCTGGAGGGAACGATCCGTTCCCTCCCTTCTCTCCGTGCCCTCCGCTCTCACCATCGACCCCCACCTCCCCCAAATTCTCGACGCCGTCCGCACGCATCGCGCGCTCGTGATCGTCGCGCCGCCGGGTGCGGGCAAGACGACGAGAGTGCCGCCGGCGCTGGCGGAAGACGGCCCGGTCATCGTGCTGCAGCCGCGACGCATCGCCGCGCGCAGCATCGCGCAGCGGATCGCGCGCGAGCGGCAGTGGACGATCGGCGACGAGGTCGGATGGCAGGTCCGCTTCGAGCGGCGCTTCAGTCGCCGCACGCGCGTGCTGCTCGCGACCGAAGGCATCCTGACCGCGCGGCTGCAATCGGATCCGCTCCTCTCCGATTTCACGACGATCGTTCTGGACGAGTTCCACGAGCGAAGCGTCAACGGCGATCTCGGCCTCGCGCTCGCGCGACAGGCGTGGCTCGCACGAGCGGATCTCCGTCTCGTCGTCATGTCGGCGACGCTGCAGGTGGAGCGCGTGCGCGCGTTCCTGAACGGCTGTCCAGTCGTCGACGTCCCGGGACGGCTGCATCCGATCGAGATCGGCTACGCACCAGGAGAGCCGCTCGAACGCGCGGTGGCGGACGTCCTGCCGCGCACGCCCGGCAGCGTGCTGTGCTTCCTGCCCGGCGGACCGGAGATCCGCCGCGCGCAGCCGGATGTCGCGCGCGCCGCCGGCGCCGGTGTCGATGTGCTCCCGCTCTACGGATCGCTCCCGGCCGACGAGCAGGATCGCGCGATCGAGCCGTCCGCGCGGCGCCGGGTCATTCTCGCAACGAACATCGCGGAGACGTCGCTGACCGTCCCGGACGTCACGGCGGTGATCGACACGGGGCTGCAGAAAGTGGCGCGATACGACGCCGCGCGCGGGATCGATTCGCTCGAGGTGGAGCGCATTGCCGCCGATGCCGCCGATCAGCGCGCCGGCCGCGCGGGCCGGATCGGTCCGGGCCTCGTGCGCCGCCTGTGGAGCGAGACGGATCGTCTGGCGCCGCACGGCGAGCCGGAGATCGCTCGCGTGGATTTGTCGTCCACGCTGCTCGCGATTGCGGCGTGGGGCGGCGACCCGCGCTCGTTCGAGTGGTTCGAGGCGCCGGACGCCGCGTCGATCGACGCCGGCCTGTCGCTGCTCGAGCGTCTCGGCGCGATCGATCGCGGACGGCTCACCGAGATGGGCGCGGCGATGCAGCGGCTGCCGCTGCATCCGCGCCTCGCGCGGATGCTGATCGAGGCGCGCGGCAGTCGTGCGATCGCGCTCGCGTGCGCGCTCCTCTCGGAGCGCCATCTCGCGCCGAAGCATCCGCCGTCGACTTCGAGCGACCTGCTGTCGGCGGTCGAGGACGAGCGGATGCTGCCGCCACATGTGAGAGAGGTTGCTACCCAGCTCGTCAGGGCTAAAGCCCTGACCCACACAACCCCTGTGGGTCAGCCCTTCAGGACTGACGACGAGCACTCTTTCCGCCGCGCCATCTTCGCCGGCTACGCCGACCGGCTCGCGAAGCGCCGCGAACCCGGATCGCCGCGTTTCCTGCTCGCCTCCGGTCACGGCGCCGTCCTCGGCGCCGAAAGCGGCGTGCGCAACGCCGACTTCATCGTCGCCGTCGACGTCACCGCCGGCCGCCGCGGCGAAACGTCGGAGGCGCGCATCCGCATCGCGAGCGCGGTCGATGAGGACTGGATCCAGCCGACCGCGTCCGGGGTCGAGCACTGGATCGATGCGCGCGGCCGCGTGCATGCAGCCGAGCGCCACTACGCGGGCGCGATCCTGCTGTCGGAGCGTCCTGCCGAGATCGATCCGGATCGCGCCGCGGAGTTGATCGCGTCCGAGCGGCTGCGCCGCCTGACGGACGAGGATCGGCGGCTCGCACGCCGCCTGCGCTTCGCGCAGTTATCGATCGACATTGATGCGCTCGTGCGTCAGGCTGCCGTGGGGCAGCGTGCGGTCGGCGACATCGATCCCGCGAGCGTGCTGCCGTGGGACGCCGCGCGGCGTCTCGATCAGCTCGCGCCCGAGCGCCTGACGCTCCCGCGCGGCCGCTCGGTCCGCCTCGACTATCACGATGACGGCAGCGTCTCGGCGTCGATCAAGCTGCAGGCGCTCTTCGGCGTCACCGAAACGCCGCGCATCGGCCCGTCGCACACGCCCGTCACGCTGCTGCTCCTCGCCCCCAACGGACGTCCGGTGCAGAAGACGACCGACCTCCAGAGCTTCTGGACGCGCACCTACCCTGAGGTGCGTAAGGAGCTCCGAGGGAGGTACCCTAAACACGATTGGCCCGAGAATCCCGAACCGTGAACCGATTGAAAATCGGCACCTGGAACGTCAACGGCATCCGCGCGCGCCAGAGCCAGGTCCATGACTGGATCGAGCGCGAGCGCCCCGACGTCGTCTGCCTGCAGGAGATCAAGGCATCTTCCGACCAGGTGCCCGCCGCGCTGTGCGAGATGGAGGGCTACTGGTGCTACTGGCACGGGTCGTCTGGCTACTCGGGCGTCGGCTTGCACGTAAAGAAAGATGTCGCGCCCGAGCGCCCCGCGTTCGCGCATCCCTCGTTCGACTACGAGAACCGGATCGTCACCGTGCAGATTGGACCTGTCGAGGTCGCGTCGGTGTACGTGCCGAACGGCGGAAAGGACTTCGCCGCGAAGATGCGCTTCCTCGCGTCGCTCGAGCAGTACGTGGCCGATCGAGCCGCCGAGGGGCGTTCGCTCATCGTGTGCGGAGACATGAACATCGCGCGCACCGACATGGACGTCCATCCGAAGGAGCGCAAGCCTAAAGCGATCGGACAGCTTCCAGAGGAGCGCGCGCAGCTCGAGCGAATTCTTGCGCACGGCCTCATCGACACGGGGCGTGCGCTCGAGCCCGACAACGATCAGATGTTCACGTGGTGGGCGCCGTGGCGGAATCTGCGCCAGCGGAACATCGGCTGGCGGCTGGATTACGTGCTCGCCAGTTCACCGATCTTCGCCGGTGTCGAGGGCTGCCTCGTCCAACGCGAGGTCGGCACGAGCGATCACGCGCCCGTGGTCGCGTCCTTCGTGCTGCCGGCCCAGAGCTGAGCGAGCTCGACGATCACCGCGACCGCGCTGTCGAGATCCTGACGCGACGTCCACTCGAGGCGCGAGTGGAAGCGGTGTTCGCCGGCGAAGAGGTTCGGCGTCGGCAATCCCATGAACGAAAGGCGCGAGCCGTCCGTGCCGCCGCGGATCGGCTTCTCGATCGGCTCCAGGCCGACGCGGCGGATAGCCTCGCGCGCGCGCTCCAGCACTTCGGGATGCCGATCGAGCACCTCGCGCATGTTGCGATACGAGGTGTCGAGCTTCAACTCGACGCGCGCCCCGGCCCGTTCGGCCGCGTCCTTCGCGAGCCGCTCGATCATCGCTTCCTTCTCCTGCAGCCCCTCCGTGCGGAAATCCCGGATCAGCACGCGCACCGACGTCCGATCGACCGATGCGTCGAGCTGATACGGGTGCACGTAACCCTCGTGGCCTTCGGTCGTTTCGGGCGAGAGCGTGCCCGCGGGCAGTGATCCGATGAACTGCGCCGCCACCTTGATCGCGTTCACCATGCGTCCCTTTGCGTAGCCGGGATGCGTGTTGAAGCCGATGAACGTCGCCGTGACGGCGTCGGCCGAGAAGCTTTCCGATTCGAGCTCGCCCGGCTTGCCGCCGTCGAGCGTATACGCGCATGCGGCGCCGAAGCGCGCGACGTCGAACCGATCGGCGCCGCGGCCGATCTCCTCGTCCGGCGTGAAGCCGACGCGAATCGCGCCGTGTGGAATCTCCGGATGCGCGAGCAGGTGCTCGGCCGCAGCCATGATGGCCGCGACGCCGCACTTGTCGTCCGCGCCGAGCAGCGTCAGGCCCGACGCGGTCACGATGTCGTGTCCGGCCTGCGCCGCGAGATCCGGATCGTCTGCCGCGCGCAGCACTGCTGTCGGGTCGTCTGGCAAGACGATGTCGCCGCCGTCCCAGGCGGTGTGGACGATCGGCTTGACGTCGTGGCCGGGCATTTCGGGCGACGTGTCCACGTGCGCGATGAACCCAATCGTCGGCACCGCGTGCGCGACGGTCGCGGGGATGGTCGCGAACACGTAGCCGTGATCGTCGATCGACACGTCGGCGGCGCCGGTGGCGTGCAGCTCGTCGACCAACAGCCGGAGCAGCGTCCATTGTCCCGGCGTGCTCGGGCACGTCGACGAGCGCTCGTCCGAGCGGGTGTCGATGCGGACGTAGCGAAGGAAGCGGTCGAGAGCGGAAGTCGTCATGGCTGGTTCGCGAGGCGATCGAGCGACGCGGCGAGCGCGGCGGAATCCGCCTGGTGCAGCAGCAGCAGGTCCGCGCGGCGGATCGCCTCGATCGCCGACGCGCGATCCACCCGTCCCCCATTCTGTGCCAGTTCCGCCGCGAGCACCGCCAGGCACGCGCGGAGATAGAGGACGATCGTCCGCAGGCCGCGCCCCTGATAGGCGATCCAGCAGGCGAACGCGCGCGCCGCGAGCCAGCGGCCGATCGCGCCAGGCATGTGGGTCAGGGCTTTACGCCCTGACGGGTCCGAGGCGGCGCGGCGCACCAGCCGGACGAGCGCGTCGTCGTCCACGGTGGATGCCGCCTCGTCCCCTTGCGCGAACGCGCGGATGACCGCGTCGACGAGCGGCGTCTCACCGGGTGACCACTGCGTGATGCGCTGCGTGGCGGCGTCGACCTGGTCGAGCGCGCGGCGGGGGTCGGCGGCGCTCCCGAGCAGACCGATCACCAGCTGTTCCCACCGCCCGTAGGCGTCCAAATCCATCAACACGTCCGGCCGGAGGAGCGGCGGCCACGCCTGGCGCGCGTCGAGGCCGTCCAGCTCTCCCACGTCAACCAGGGTTGACGAAGCCGGGACGATCGCGACGGGGCCGTCCTCGAACAGGAGCGCCGCGGCGGTCGGGCAGTAGTGCGACAGCGAAATGAATCCGCCCCGGGCGTCGTGCAGGAAGACGCGCGGAAACATGCGGCAGGCGACGGGCAGCAGGCCGGGACCGTGGTCGCGGTGAATCGCGCAGCGGTGCGCCGCGCGGTCAAGGAACAGGCAGACGCCATCCGCATCCCGCCCAACGTGCACCATGTTCCCGGTGGCCACGAACCGTCCACCGCCGTCGACATCCCGTAAACGCCGGTAGACGTCCGCTTCGACCGGCACCTCCCACGGCGTTCGGCAGCACGCCCCCGCGTGCCGGCACCGGTAATCGGCGTGGATGCTCAGGCACCAGGTCACCCCGCCAGTGTACCGGGGGGTCAGGTCTTGAAACAGGCGCTTCGGGGTCAGGTCTGCGAATGGCGCTTCGGGGTCAGGTCTGCAAACGGGCGCTTCGGGGTCAGGTCTGCGAACCGGCGCGTCGGGGTCTGACCCCGTCCCGTTCCGTGACGCCGATTACAACTCTGGTTGGCGCCGTGGGCGCCCGCGCGAAGGGACGGCCAGTTTTCCGCGGTGGAATGGCGGCGCAGGAATTGCTGTCCGGAAGGCCCTCCCATGTCGGATCGTGACACTTTCGGACCCCGGCTGCGCAGCGAACGCGAGCGGCGCGGCATCTCTCTCGAAACCATCGCCGTCGTCACCAACGTGAGCGCCGAACTCTGGCAGGGGCTCGAGCGCAACGACTTTTCACGCTGGCCGTCGGGAATTTTCGCGCGCGCGTTCGTGCGCGACTACGCCCGCGCGGTCGGTCTCGACCCGGACGAAGTCGTCGCGGACTTCTGCCGCCTGTTCCCGATCGGCGATCGCCGCGGCGAGCGCCTGATTAAGGGACACGCCGATCTGATCGGCCACAGCCTGGACTACACCGAAACGGCGCTGCCGCCCGAAGGGGATCGGCGTTCGGCCGCGCAGGAACGCCGCGAGCAGGCACGCGCCCGCCGCATCCGCGTCGCGCCGCGCGCGCTTGCCGCCGTCATCGACTTCGCCGCGAGCGCCGGCGCCGGCGCGCTGCTCGCCGCCGCGACGCCGCTCACGTTCCTCGGCGGCTTCGCCGCGACGCTCCTCCTCTATCACGGCGCCTGCACCGTCGCCGGCACGCCGACGCCGGGCACCCGCCTCGTCGGCTGGCTGCGGCATCGCGTCCCCGAACTGTTCACCGTCGAAGGCCGCGCGCACGCGTAGCCACGGAAGAACACGGAAGTAGGGCCACAGAAAAACACAGAAGAAGGGCCACAGAAAAACACAGAAGAACACAGAGGAGGTCAGGGCTGAACCTCGCACCTCGAACCTCGAACCTCGAACCTCGAACCTCGCACCTCGCACCTCGAACCTCGCTCCTCGAACCTCGCTCCTCGAACTTCGAACCTCGCTATCATGCCCACATCCATGAGACTCGCCGCCGCCCTCCTGTCCCTGGCCCTGGCCGCGCCGCTGTACGCGCAGACGCAGCCGTTACACATCGTGAGTGCCGCGCCGTCAGGTGAGATCGCCGACCTCGCCGAAGCGAACGAAATCCGCATCGTCTTTTCCGAGTCGATGATCGCGCTCGGGCGCGTGCCGCCGCAGGCGAAACCGGCGTTCGTGCGCATCACGCCGGCGGTCGCCGGCACGTGGCG
>DASSOM010000327.1:0-2210 GCA_035700625.1 Vicinamibacterales bacterium | reverse complement strand
AACGCGTCGTCGCGCCCGTCGATGTGGCCGACGGACTGGCGGGCTTCGCCCGCAAATCCAGGACACGCGTAAAGCGAGCCATCGGGGCCGATCGTGTGCGAGTGGGACTTGTGGATCTCGCACGGCCCCATGTGGACGCCGTCGGCGGTGCTGAACCCGTGCCGCTTCGTTTCTTCGCGCAGAAACGCCATCTTCTCGTCCACGACGTTGCACGAGTCGCAGGCGCTGCTGACGCCCGTACCGGCCGATGTCATGCACGCGCCGTTGAGCGGCTTGCCCTCCGAGCCGACGGCGGTGAGCGGAATGATCCCCTTGCCCGAAATCTGCGTCTCGCGGATCACCGGCTTGAACGTGACGCGCGAGAGCTTGTCGGCGAAGTCCTGCTCGCTCAGGAAGTCGAGGAGCGCCGGGTACGAATCGGCCGTCTCGACGTCGAAGTTGCCGCCAATCGCGATCTTCGTGAGGCTCGCCACCTGGCGGACGTTTGCGACGATCTTGTCGAACGTCCCCTGGCCGCCGCGAAGCGGCCGCATGCGGTTGTGCGTGTCGCGATCGCCGTCGAGCGTGATCTTGATCCCGTTCAGCCCGAGCGGGTTCAGCCGCTCCACCATCTCGCGCGTGAGGAGCAGGCCGTTGGTGATGATGCTGATGGCGAGCGTCACGCCGCGCGCCTCACAGGCCGCGTGGAGCCGATCCGCCAGCAGATACATCACCGGCAGGTTCAGCAGCGGTTCCCCCCCGAAGAACGTCAGCACGAGGCGCGACGGATTCAGCGCGTCGAGCCGGCGTTCGGTCCACTCCACCACCCGCGCCGCCGTCTCGAGCGACATCTTTGCGGCGTTCTTGTTGTAGTCGCCGTGGTCGCCCTGGATGCAGTAGCCGCACGCGAAGTTGCACTGCAGCGTCGTCAGGACGGTGACCTTGAGCGTCTCGGAGTTTTCGCGGACCTCGCGGAAGAAGTCCTCGAGCTCGTGCCGTTCGTGCTCGCGGCTCCGGACGATGAAGCCGTTCTCGGCCAGGAGTTCGAGCGTGGACCGCTCCTCTTCGCTGCGGGGGGCGTCCAGGCTTTCAACCCGATCGAGGAGTTCGACGACGTCGGGGGAGACGATGATCTGGGCGTCGGAGAACGTGTTCATCAGGAACACGTCGGCGCTGCCGTCGATCGGCGCGCGCACGTTGAACATGGATGGCTGCATTGGGTACCCCCCCAAAGTGCAACCGATGTTCCGAAGCGGGACGCGTTGTCGAAAGAGTCGCAAGCGCGCGCCGTGTGGCCGGCGCGCATGGGAAATCACGACACTTCGATCGGACTCTTTATGACTGGGGGAAGGGCCGCCACCGGCCCCCGGGAGCCGTTTCCACGCGTGTCAGCGGCCAACCCATTGACCGCACCGGCCAAGAAGTTGGCCAGTGAAAATTGGTGAAGGGCGGCCGCGCCCGTTCGCCGGTTCACGCGTGCCGGCGTCTACGCGCCGCGGATCTTCCGCGCGAGGTCGTTCAGTTCGAGCCGCTGCATCTTGTGCTTCAGCGTGCTCAGGGGCATGCCCAGGTAGCGGGCCGTCCCGGTGACGTTCCAGTTGCACTTCTCGAGCGCGCGCAGGATGAAATTGCGCTCGAACGTGTCGCAGGCGTCCTGGAAGCGGGTCTCGTCGGGCGTCGCGCTCGAATCGATCTTGGCAAGCTGGTATTCGAGCGGAAGGTCTTCGTCGGTGATCCACTCCTTGTCGGTGACGGCGACGAGCCGCTCGAGCAGGTTTTCCAGCTCGCGGATATTGCCCGGCCACCAGTACGAGGCGAGGATCCGCAGCGCCGATTCCGAAATGCCCTTCACCGGCTTCCGGAACTTCGTCCTGTAGCGTTCGAGGAACAGCCGCGCGAGCTCCGGCAGGTCCTCCAGCCGATCGCGGAGCGGGGGCATGCGGATCGGGATCACGTTGATCCGGTAGTAGAGGTCCTCGCGGAACCGCCCTTCTTTCACCGCGCGTTCGAGATCCACGTTGGTCGCGGCGATGAGCCGGAAGTTCGTCCGAATCGGCTTGGAGCCGCCGACCCGCTCGATTTCCCCTTCCTGAATGGCGCGCAGCAGCTTGGCCTGCAGGTCGAATCGGAGGTCGCCGATCTCGTCGAGGAAGAGCGTGCCGCCAGTGGCGAGCTCGAATTTCCCGAGCTGCTGCTTGTGGGCGCCGGTGAACGCGCCGCGTTCGTGGCCG
>DASSOM010000326.1:0-9240 GCA_035700625.1 Vicinamibacterales bacterium | reverse complement strand
CATGCCGCGGCGCGTCATCTCGCGCGCCACCATCACCATCTCGTCGAGCGACGGCGTGATCAGGCCGCTCAGGCCCACCATGTCCGCCTTGCGCTCGATCGCCGTGTCGAGAATGGTGCCCGCCGGGACCATCACGCCGAGATCGATGACCTCGTAGTTGTTGCAGCCCAGGACGACCCCGACGATGTTCTTGCCGATGTCGTGGACGTCTCCCTTGACGGTGGCCACCACGAGCCGCCCCTGCGTCCCGGGCGCGCCCGCCGCCTTCTCCGCCTCCATGAACGGCTCGAGATAGGCGACAGCCTTCTTCATCGCCCGCGCGCTCTTGACGACCTGCGGCAGGAACATCTTGCCCGCGCCGAACAGGTCGCCGACGATCTTCATGCCGTCCATCAGCGGCCCTTCGATGATGTCCAGCGGCCGGGCGTACTGCTGCCGCGCCTCCTCGACGTCCGCGTCGATGAAATCCACGACGCCGTGGACGAGCGCGTGCGCGAGCCGCGCCTGCACCGTTCCGCTGCGCCACGCGAGATCCACCTCGCGCTTCACGCCGCCGCTCTTGACCGTCTCGGCGAACTGGACCAGCCGCTCCGTCGCATCGGGACGGCGGTTGAAGATGACGTCCTCGACGTGCTCGAGCAGATCCTTCGGGATGTCCTCGTACACGGCGAGCTGGCCGGCATTCACGATGCCCATGTCCATGCCGGCCTTGATCGCATGGTAGAGGAAGGCCGAGTGCATCGCCTCGCGGACGCGCTCGTTGCCGCGGAACGAGAACGACAAATTCGACACGCCGCCGCTGATCTTCACGCCGGGACAGGCCGCCTTGATGTGCCGCGTCGCCTCGATGTAGTTCACCGCGTAGTCGTTGTGCTCCTCGAGTCCGGTGGCAATCGCGAGAATGTTCGGATCGAAGATGATGTCGGCGGGATCGAAACCCGCCTTCTCGGTCAGCAGCGCGTACGCGCGCTTGCAGATGTCCACCTTCCGCGCGATCGTGTCCGCCTGCCCCTGTTCGTCGAACGCCATCACCACGACGCCCGCGCCGTAGCGCTGCACCAGCTTCGCCTTGTGCAGGAAGTCCTCTTCCCCTTCCTTGAGGCTGATGGAATTGACGACGCTCTTCCCCTGCACGCACTTGAGACCCGCTTCGATCACCGACCACTTCGAGCTGTCGATGACGACGGGAACGCGCGCGATCTCCGGCTCGGTCGCAATGTAGTTCAGGAACGTCGTCATGGCCTGCTCGGAATCGAGCATGCCCTCGTCCATGTTGACGTCGATCAGGTTCGCGCCGCCGCGCACCTGGTCGAGCGCGACCTCGGTGGCCTCCGCGAAGTTGCCGGACTTGATGAGACGCGCGAACCGGGCCGAGCCGGTGACGTTCGTCCGCTCGCCAATCATCTGGAAGTTGCTGTCGGGACGGATGGTGAGGGCCTCGAGGCCGGCGAACTGCGTGAGCGCCTGCGGCCCGCGCGAGGAGCCGGAGGGAAGCGCCGGAGGCGCCTCCGAGCGCGAGCGAGCGGGGGTGGGGCCCCGCGAGCCCTGAGAAATGCCCGCGTGGAGCCCCGAGTCAGCCGGCAGTCCACGCGGTGCGACGCCCTCCACCGCCCTGGCGATCGCGGCGATGTGCTCGGGTGTGGTGCCGCAGCAGCCGCCGACGATGTTCACGAAGCCGTTGGCGGCGAAGTCGCCGACGAGCGTCCCGGTTTCGGCAGGCAGTTCGTCGTACTCGCCGAAGGCGTTCGGCAGTCCCGCATTGGGATAGCTCGAGACGTAGCACTCGGCGATGCGCGAGAGATCGGCGAGGTACGCGCGCATGTCGCGGGCGCCCAGCGCGCAGTTGATGCCGACGCTGAACGGCCGCGCATGGCGGATCGACACGTAGAACGCGTCGAGCGTCTGCCCCGAAAGCGTCCGGCCGCTGCGATCGGTGATGGTGACCGAAATCATCAGCGGGACGTCGGCCGGCGTCAGACCGCGCGCCTCCATGACGTTCTGGATCGCCACGATCCCGGCCTTGGCGTTCAGCGTGTCGAAGATC
Source organism: Vicinamibacterales bacterium (assembly GCA_035700625.1). Lineage (GTDB taxonomy): Bacteria > Acidobacteriota > Vicinamibacteria > Vicinamibacterales > 2-12-FULL-66-21 > DASSOM01. Next base: position 7,196 of record DASSOM010000326.1, on the reverse strand, counting down.
GTCTCGAGCAGGATCAAGTGCACGCCGCCGTCGAGCAGGCCGCGCACCTGCTCTTCGTAGGCCTCGCGCAGCTCGTCGAACGTGATGGCGCGGAACGCCGGATTGTTCACGTCGGGCGAAATCGACAGCGTCCGGTTCGTCGGCCCGATCGAGCCGGCCACGAAGCGCGGACGGTCCGGCGTTTTCGCCGTCCATTCATCCGCGGCCGCGCGCGCCAGCTTCGCCGCCTCGACGTTCAGCTCGTACACGAGATCCTCGAGGCCGTAGTCCGCCTGCGCGACCGCCGTGCTGTTGAACGTGTTCGTCTCGAGGATGTCGGCGCCCGCGGCCAGATACTCGTCGTGAATCGCGCGGATCACGTCCGGCCGTGTCAGGACGAGCAGGTCGTTGTCCCCTTTCAGATCCTTCGCATGCGCGCGGAACCGATCCCCACGGAAATCGGCCTCGGTCAGCTTGCGGCGCTGGATCATGGTGCCCATGGCGCCGTCGAGGACGAGGATGCGGTGCTCGAGGAGGGCGGTCAGGGCGTCGAGTGTCGGGCTTTGAGGTTCAGGTTTCATGGTTCGGAATTCTTCACGCCGGAGGCGACGAGGACGGTAAACGGATCGCCCGTGCGGCGGGCGCCGACGCCGACGCGGACCTGATCGAGGCCGGCGGCGGTCAGCAGGCGCTGCAGCTCGGTATCGGAAAAGCCCAGCCAGCGATCGCCGAGGCGCTCGCGGACCCAGGTCTGATCGTGCTCCCGGAGGTCGAGGACGAGCAGGCGGCCGCCCGGCACGAGAATGCGGGTCGCTTCGGCGACCGCGCGCGACGGATCGCCGGCATGGTGCAGCGCCTGCGAGAGCAGCGCGACGTCGACCGACGCGCTGCGGATCGGTAATTTCTCCAGCTCGCCGCGCTTCCAGATGATGTTGCGCGCGCCGCGGCGCCGCGCCAGCGCGCGGGCATGGTCGAGCACCTTCTGCGATCGATCCACCGCGATGACGCGCGACGCGAACCGGCTCGCCTCGAGCGTCAGGTAGCCTTCACCGCAGCCGAGATCCGCCACGCGCAGCGCCGGCAGCAGATGGCCGAGCGCGCGCGACCAGGCGGCCCAGCTCCGCCCCGGCACGATCTGCCGCCGCTCGGCGTCGAGGCCGTGCTCCTCGAAGTTCTCTTTGCGCAGCCGCCGCACTTCCGCGAGCCGCGCTTCGTCTGCGCGCCCCGACGGCGTCGAGGCAGCCGCCGCGAACTGCGCCTCGAGAAACGGCCACAACGGGCCGAACCCGTTGGCTCCCTCCCGCAGCGCCGGGGCCAGCCGGTAGTAGGTGTAGCCCCCTTCGCGCTCCTCGACGACCAGCCGCGCGTCCTTCAGGAGCCCGAGATGCCGCGAGACGCCCGACTGCGCCAGGCCGAGAATGCCCGTCAATTCGGAGACGTTCAGCCGCTCGGCGGCCAGCAGCCGCAGCAGCCGCAACCGCGCCTCGTCGCCGAGCAGCCGGAACAGGCTCCCCGCTTCGCGCATATCAACAAATCTACATCAGATGATGCGGCTCCGGCAACTCCCCCGTCACCTCCGACATTCAACATCCCACCTCCGCGGCTTCGCCGCTACGGTGGGCAAGCCTCACCAGACGCGACACATCGGCTGGTTCGCCATCTTCGCGTCCGGCTGACAGCCGAACGCCTTCAGGAACTCCGGGAAATTCGAGACGACGCCGTTCGTGCGGTAGCGGCCGGGCGAGTGCGGGTTCGTCTGCGCGTGCAGGCGGGCGATCGCATCGGTGCGGTTCTCGCACCACATCTGCGCCCAGCCGATGAAGAACCGCTGTTGCGGCGTGAAGCCGTCCGCTTCGGCCAGCGACGCGTTCTTCATCTCCTCCATCAGCGCCATCCAGCCGAGCCGGAGACCGCCGTTGTCGGCGGCATTCTCGCCGAGCGTCAGGCGGCCGTTCACCTTCACATCGTCCACCGCCGTGAACCCGGAGTACTCGTCGGCGACACAGGTCGCGCGCTCGTCGAACGCCTTGCCGTCCGCCTCGGTCCACCAGTCGCGCAGGTTCCCCTCGGCGTCGAAGCGGCGCCCCTGATCGTCGAAGCCGTGCGTCAGCTCGTGGCCCACGACGGCGCCGGCGGCGCCGTAGTTGACCGCATCGTCGGCGGCCTTGTTGAAGAACGGCGGCTGCAGAATGCCGGCCGGGAAGTTGATGTTGTTCTCGAGCGGGTTGTAATACGCGTTGACGGTCGGCGGCGTCATGTGCCATTCCGATTTGTCGACGGGTTTGCCGATCTTGCCGAGCTGCCGCGCGAACTCGAACGTGTTCGACCGCTGCGAGTTCCCGAGCGCGTCGTCACGGACGATTCGCAGCGCGGAATAGTCGCGCCACCGGTCGGGGTAGCCGATCTTGTTGGCCACCGCCCGCAGCTTGATCCGCGCCTGTTCCTTCGTCGTATCCGACATCCACGTGATCGCGTCGATGTCGCGGCCGAGCGCGGCCTCGATGTCCTTCACCATCTGGAGCGTCCGCTCCTTGCCCTCGGCGCCGAACGTCCGCTCGACGTAGATCTTCCCGAGCGCTTCGCCGAGATCGCTGTCGACGGCGTCGACGCACCGCTTCCAGCGCGCGCGCTGCTCTTTCGCTCCCGTCAGCGTCTTCCCGTAGAACGCGAACGTTTCGTCGTCGAAGGCCTTCGGGAGCGCGTGCGCGTTGGCGTGGATCAGCTGCCACCGCAGATAGGTCTTCACCTCGTCCAGCGGCGTGGACGCGACGATCTGATTCATCGCCTTCAGGAACTCGGGCTCGGAGACGTTGACCGCCGTCATCGGCGGCGCGTCGACCTCGCGCAGATAGACGGCCATGTCGAACGCCGGCGTGAGCTTCACCGCCTCGTCGACCGTCATCCTGTGGTACACGTTCGCGGGATTCCGCCGGCTGACGCGATCGAGCGCCGCTTTCGCGAGCGCCGTTTCGATCGCGAGGACCGCCTTCGCCTCGGTCTGCGCCGTCGCGGGCGTGTCGCCGGCGAGCTGCAGCATCCGCGCAACGTGGTGCACGTATTCGTCGCGCAGCTTCACGGACGCCTCGTCCGTCTTCAGGTAGTAGTCGCGATCCGGCAGCCCCATGCCCCCCTGCCCGAAGCCGCCGATGATCTGCGACGCGTCCTTGAAATCCGGCACCGACCCGAAACCAAAGAGACCGCCGGTGCCGACCTTATGCAGATCGGCGAGCACGCGGGGCAGATCGGCGGCGGTTTTCATCCCGGCGATCGCGTCCAGCTCGGCCTTCAGCGGCGTGAGCCCCTTCGACTCGATCGCCGCTTCGTTCATGCAGCTCGCGTAGTAGTCGCCGATCTGCTTCGTGGCCGGCGTCGAACTCCTGGCGGCGGCCTCGAGAATGTCGCGGAGGATTTCGTCGTTGCGGTCCTGCAACTCGTCGAATCGGCTGTAGCGTCCCTTGTCGGCGGGGATTGGATGTTTCGCCATCCAGCCGCCGCACGCGAACTGGTAGAAGTCCACGCACGCATTCGCGGTGCGGTCCATCGCGGCGAGATCGATGCCCGATCGGCTGGCCGTCGGCTGTTCCGTGACGGGCGGGTCCTGAGCCGCAACCGACACCGCCGCCGCACCAACCAGCACTCCGACCGACAGCGTCGTCTTCGCGATCGTTCTCAGCCTCATGGACCTTGCTCCTTGTAATCTTCAATCGGCAATCAATCCTGCCCCTGGATCAATTTCGTCAACGCGGGCACCAGACCGAGCAGGCGCGCGTAGAGCGCCGCCTGGCCGCGATGGTATTCCTCGTGCGCAATCGCGTGATGCAGCCAGATCAGGCGCGGCGCGGGCGTGCCGTTGAACTGCATGATGGGCGTCAGGAGCCGCGCGGCGCCGGCGCCCCGCAGCTTCGTGAGCGCCTCGTCGTGCGCGCGCCGCAAGGTCGAGACGAGCGTCGACTTGTCGCGGGCCGATGCGCGCCCGCCGGCGTACTCATGGATGAAGTCGACGTAGTCCTGGCGGGTGAAATCGCCGTCGGGGCGCGACAGCTCGCCGGCGGCCATCAGGCCCGATTCGATGATGTGCTGCGCGAGCTCGGCGACGGAACGGCTGGCCGGCGACGGCTTGAATTCGTAGCGATCGGCCGGGATGTTCTCGAACTCCGCGATCGCCCCCTCGCGCGCGTACGTCCACGCCTGCAGGGTCTGTTCGAACAGCTCCTCGTCCGATGCCATAATCCCTCCATGCCGGCCGGCGGCGAGTTCTCAGTCTACCCTGCGGCGCCCGCGGCGCGCGCCACGCTCCTGCTCGCGCACGGCGCAGGCGCCGGGCGGCTCAGCCCGTTCATGGTGCAGATCGGCCGCCTGCTCGCCGCGCGCGGACTGCTCGTCGGCGCCTTCGACTTTCCCTACATGGCGGCGCGGCGCAAGGTCCCCGATCGCGGACCGGTGCTGGAGCAGGCCTGGCGGGAAGCGATTGCCGCGTGGCGTCAGCGCCCGGACGCCGAGGGACTTCCGCTGTTCATCGGCGGCAAATCGATGGGAGCCCGGATCGCGTCGCACGTCGCGGCCGGCGACGACGCGGTCGATGTTGCGGGACTCGTGTTTCTCGGCTACCCGCTGCACCCGCCCGGCAAGCCCGATCAGAGGCGCGATGCACATCTGCCGGCGATCGCCGCCCCGATGCTGTTCGTTCAGGGCGGCCGCGATCCGTTCGGCACGGCCGACGAGATCCGCGCGCTGCTGCCGCGCCTCCGTCAGCCCACCCTTCACGTCGTCGAAGACGGCGACCACTCGTTCAAGATGCGGAAACGATCGACAGACGATGTGATGGCGGAGGTCGCCGACACTGTCGCCCGCTGGATCGGATCCCGGGCGTGACACGCATCGAAACGATCGAGGCACGCGTTCATGGCCGCTACGCCGTCGAAGAGGGCGATCCCGCGCGCGTGCTCGCCGGTTTCCACGGCTACGGCCAGAACGCCGGCGAGATGCTGGACCATCTGCGCACGATTGCTCCGGCCGGATGGACGATCGTCAGCGTGCAGGGACTGCATCGCTTCTATCGTCCCCGTTCCCGGATCACCGTCGCGAGCTGGATGACCCGCGAGGATCGCGATCTCCTCATCGCCGACACGATCGCGTACGTGGACGCGGTCATCGACGCCGTCGCGGGACCGGCGACGCTCACGCGGCTCGTGTACTGCGGCTTTTCGCAGGGCGTCGCGACGGCCTTTCGCGCGGCCGTCCGCGGGCGCCGGCGCGCGGACGCGGTGATCGCGCTGGGCGGCGACGTGCCGCCGGAGCTGCTGGAGGATCATGCGGCGGCCTTTCCGCGGACGCTGCTCGCGCGCGGGCGCGGCGATCTGGTCTACGGCGACGTCACGCTCGAACGCGACCGCGCCGCCCTCGACGCGCGCGGGACGATCGTGGAGACGTTCACAGCCGACGGCGGCCACGAATGGACGGACGCCTTCCGGGCGCGCGCCGCCGCGCTGCTGCACGACCTGGCCTAGCTCGCGCGCTTGCCCTTCCCGCGCCTGCCCGATTTCGCGGCGTGCCGGTGCTCCGCTTCCTCGACCGAGTGCGATTCCGTGAGCCGCGAGTCGTGCTTGGCCATCCCCGCCAGCCGCGCGTAGTAGCTGCTCAACGTGCGCAGCTCCTCCTCCGAGAGATCCTCGACGTCGATGAGACGATTGCTCGCCCCCTCTACGGCGGCGACCAGCTCGTTCAGCTTGAGCTGCAGCGCCAGCGAGTCCTTGTTCTGCGTGCGCTGAATCAGGAACACCATCAGGAACGTCACGATCGTCGTGCCGGTGTTGATGACGAGCTGCCACGTGTTCGAGAAGCCGAACACCGGCCCGCTCACGATCCATGCGATCACCGTCGCGCACGCGAGGCCGAACGCCAGGCTGCCGCCGGTCCACCGCGTGACGCGTCCCGAGAATCGCTCGAACGCCCGGCTGATCCGTCCAAGCCTGCTTCGCGCCATGCGACCTCCCACCCCAACGGCTGGCAAACACCACGCCAGCACTCGACCCTCGACCCTCGACCCTCCAACCTCGATATAGTGAACGGATGGCGGAAACAACGATCACCCCTCCCGAACAGACCCGCAGCCGCAAACGCGACGAGATTCCCGATCGGTTCAAGTGGAACCTCAACGACATCTTCGAAAGCTGGACCGCATGGGAAGCGGGATACCGCGCGCTCGAATCGGGGGTGACCCGGTATGCCGCGCTGAAAGGGACGCTGGCGAACGGCCCCGACGCGCTGCTGGAGGCGCTCCGCCTCTCGGAAGAGCTGGGGCAGCTCGCGTATCGGGTGTGGTATTTCCCGTCGCTCCAGTACGACACCGATCAGCGCGACAACACGGTCAACGCCAGGCGGCAGCAGGTTCAGATTCTGTTCGCGCGATGGAAGCAGGCGGAGTCCTGGTTCAACCCGGAACTGCTGTCGATTCCGCTCGACACGATCCGGCGCTGGATGGACGAGCACGACGCGCTGAAGATGTATCGCTTCGCGATCGAGGATCTCTATCGGCAGCAGGAGCACGTGCTCGATCAGGCCGGCGAGCGGTTGATGTCGCTCGCGAGCCAGCTGGCGTCTTCGCCCAACGAGGCGTACTGGGCGCTCTCGACCGCCGACGCGAAGTTCCCGTCGATCACGCTCTCGACCGGCGAATCCATCACCGTGTCGTACGGTCAGTACCGCGCAATTCTGGCGACGCGCCGCGAGCAGTCCGATCGCGAAAAGGCGTTCGTCGCGCTGTATGAAACCTACAACGCGTCGCTGAACACGTACGCGTCGCTCTACAGCGCGGTCTGCCAGCGCGACTGGTTCCAGGCGCGCGCGCGCGGCTACGCCTCGACGCTCGAGGCCGCGCTCCACGGCGACAACATTCCCACCTCAGTCGTCGAGAACCTGATCGAGACGACGCGCGCGGGGACGGAGCCTCTGCGCCGCTACCACCGTCTGCGCCGGAAGGCGCTCGGCGTGCCGTCATATCACTCGTACGACTTCTCGATCCCGCTGGTGACCTTCGACCGGAAGTACGAGTACGACGACGTGCTCGAATGGATCGTGGAGTCGGTGGCGCCGCTCGGCGGCGAGTATCAGGCGCGCATGCGCGAAGGCTTTGCCGGCGGCTGGATCGACGTGTACGAGAACGAGGGGAAGCGATCGGGCGCGTATTCGGCGCCCGTGTACGGCACGCATCCCTACAT
>DASSOM010000325.1:0-7412 GCA_035700625.1 Vicinamibacterales bacterium | reverse complement strand
CGCGCCTGCTGCGCGTCGACCCCGGCTTCGACGTCCACAACATCGTCACGGTGCCGCTGCGGCTTTCCGGACAGCAGTACTCCGAGGAGGCGCGGCCGATCTTTTTCCGTGATGCGCTGACGCGCCTCGACGCACTGCCGTCGATCGAGTCCGCCTCCGCGACGGCGACGAATCCCTTCCGCCAGTGGGGCTTCGCCAACGACGTCACGCCGGAGGATCGCGCCGCGGACGCGCCACCTGGAGGACTGCTCCAGGCGGGATGGCGCGCCGTGACGCCGGGGTTTTTCGACACGTTGAAGATCCCTGTCCTGCGCGGACGGACGTTCTCGTCTGCCGACCGCGCCGACACGATGCCGGTTGCCGTGATTTCGGACAGCCTGGCGCGCCGCCTCTGGCCCGGGCGCGATGCGGTCGGCCAGCGCCTGTACTGGGGCGGCGTGGACGGGGAGCCGCGCACAGTGGTCGGCGTTGTCGCCGACATCCGCGACGTGCGGCTCGATGCGGATCCGACGCCCACGATGTACCTCGCGTACGAACAGCTGCCGCTCGACAGCATGACGCTGCTGCTGCGCACGCGTCCCGGCGCCGCCGGCGTTGCCGCGGACGTGCGGCGGACGCTGCACGCCATCGATCCCGCCCTGCCGGTGCCCGACGTGCGCCCGCTGGAGGCCAACCGCGCCGCCGCGATCTCCGCGCCGCGGTTTCGCACGCTCCTGCTGGTCCTGTTCGGCGGCGTCGCGCTGCTGCTGGCGGCGATCGGGCTGTACGCCGTCGTGGCCTTCACGGTCGCGCAGCGCACGCGCGAGATTGCGATCCGCATTGCCGTCGGCGCCCAGCCGCGCCAGGTCGTCCGTCTGTTCTTCCGGCGTGGCGTGTGGCTGACGTCCATCGGCGGCGCGGCCGGCCTTGCCGCGGCCTGGATGCTCGCAGGCGTGCTGCGTTCGCTGCTGTATCAAATCGACGCGCGCGATCCGCGCATGTTCGCGCTCGCCGCCGCCGTCCTCGCGGCGATCGCCCTGCTGGCCAGCTACCTGCCCGCGCGGCGCGCCGCGCAGTTCGATCCGGTCGCCGCCCTCAGCCGCGAACAGCTGTAACGCGTAAGCTGCCAGCCTCCAGCTTCCAGCTTCCAGCTTTGTAAGGAGGACGGTTCCTTCCTGTGAAGCTGGCGGCTGGAGGCTGGCAGCTGGAAGCTATCTGCGTTAGCCTTCCGCATGCTCGAGGATTTCAAAGCCGCGCAGCGGCAGGGGTGGGCGCACTTCGCGCCGCTGGCGGCGTCGACGACGATTCCCGCCGCGCGGCTGGTGCGGCACGCAGGCATCGCCGCCGGCGATCGCGTGCTCGACGTCGCTTGCGGCACCGGCGTCGTCGCGGTCAGCGCGGCGCGCCTTGGAGCGCGCGTGACGGCGCTCGACCTCACACCGGAGCTGCTCGCCGCCGCACGCGACAACGCGCGGATCGCCGGCGTCGCGATCGAATTTCACGAAGGGGACATCGAGGCGCTGCCGTTTCCGGACGCGCAGTTCGATCGCGTCACGAGCCAGTTCGGCCACATCTTCGCGCCGCGCCCCGAGGTCGCGATCGCTGAGATGCTGCGCGTCCTGCGCCCCGGCGGCACCATCGCGTTCTCGACATGGCCGCCCGAGCTGTACGTCGGCCGCATGTTCGCGTTGCTCTCGGGCTACATGCCCCCGCCTCCGCCCGGCGTGTCGCCGCCCGGTGAGTGGGGCGTTCCGGCCATCATCAGCGCGCGGCTGGGATCGGCGGTCCGCGACATCGTCTTCGATCGCGACACCATGATCGTTCCCGCGCTGAGCCCGCAGCACAGCCGCGAGCTGGTGGAGCGCACCGCCGGACCGATCATCAAGCTGGTCGAGATGCTGAGCGCGTCGGATCCTGGACGCCTGGCCGCGTTCCGCGCCGAATTGGACGCGCTCACGGCCGAGTACCTGCGCGACAACGCCGTCTCTCAGGGATACCTGCTGACGCGCGCGACGAAGATCTAGTCTGTGTTTTTCCGTGTTTTTCCGTCTTTTTCCGTGTTTTCCGTGTTTTTCTGTGGCTGCTTTTTCTGTGGCGGTCTGTGGCGTTACTTGACGATGCTCACGCGGATGTCCGCGTCGCGGCGGAGCACGCTGAGGCCGACGTCGGGTCCCTGGCGCGTGAATTCCAGATCGATGCGTTCGCCGGCGCGCACGGTCAGATTGCGAATCGTGATCTGATTCACCGTGGCCGGCAGCCGTGGCCGCGTGACGGAGACGCAGTTCTCTCCGGCGTCAATGGCCACGCCGAGGCACGACTGCAGCAGCAGGAACGCCGACGCGGACGCCCACGCTTGCGGCGAGCAGGCAACGGGATAGAGCGTCGGCCCCTCCTGAGGGCGGCGATGGAAGCCGCAGAACAGCTCGGGCAGCCGCAGCAGATCGAGAAAGAGGCTCGCCTCGAAGAGCGACGTCAGGAGCCGATCCACGCAGTCGCTGAACCCGTAGCGCGCGCACCCCGCGGCAATGAGCGCGTTGTCGTGCGGCCAGATCGATCCGTTGTGGTACGACATCGGGTTGTAGCGCACGCAGGACGAGGCGAGCGTGCGGATCCCCCAGCCCGAGAACGACGCTGGCGCGAGCAGCGTGTCGGCGACGCGGCGCGCGCGGTCCGGGTGCGCGAGATCCGTCAGGAGCGCGTGCCCGGCGTTCGACGAGATCACCTCGCAAGGGCGTTTGGCCCCGTCGAGCGCGATCGCGTACACGCCGAGATCCTCGCACCAGAACGCCTGCTCGAAGCGATCGCGCAGCCGATCGGCGGCGGCGCGCAGTTCCTCCGCCCGCGACTGGTGTCCGAGCAGCGCGGCGAGATCCGCGCCGTGCCGCTTCGCGGCGTACACGTACGACTGGACTTCACACAGCGCGATCGGCGGATCCGCCAGCCGTCCGTCGGCGTGAAAGACGGAATCCTGCGAGTCCTTCCATCCCTGCTGGACGAGCCCGTTGCGCGAGTGTCGCGCGTACTCGACGAAGCCGTCGCCGTCGGCGTCGCCGTACTCGTCGATCCACTGCAGCGCCGCGTCGAGGTTCGGCCAGATGGCTTCGATGAGCGCGCGATCGCGCGTGCGCCGGTAGTACTCGCCGGCCAGCAGCACGAACAGCGGCGTTGCGTCGACGCTGCCGTAGTACCGCCGGAACGGCACCTCGCCGAGGATCGCCATCTCGCCGCCGCGCATCTCGTGGAGAATCTTGCCAGGCTCGGCGTCCTGCTCGGGATCGACGGCGGTCGCCTGCGTCGCCGCGAGGAAGCGCAGGACGCCGGCCCCCATTGCCGGGTTCGCCCAGAGCACCGCGAGCGCCGTAATCAGGCCGTCGCGGCCGAAGGCTGTGTTGAACCACGGCACGCCGGCGTAGGGATAGAGGCCCGTCGCCGTCTCGGTCGTCATCATGCGGACGTCGGCCGCCGATCGGTGCAGCCACTGATTGAACAGCGGATCTGAGGCTTCGATCGCGCAGTACTGCGCCTGCTCCTGCAGGTCGCGCCGCACCAGGGCCGCGAGCGCGGCATCGTGGCGGGCACGGCTGCGCGGACGGGATCCCTGCGCGCAGGCAATCGTCAGGTCGATGGTGACCGCTTCCTGCGGCTGCAGCAGTGCGTCGAAGCGGATCTGCGAGTCGCTCGCCGCCGTGTCGGGATGCGTCCAGCTGAAACGCGTCAGCCGGACGAGGCCGTCCAGACCGCGATACGCGAGTTCGACGGCCTGCGATTCGATGCGCGGTTCGAGCACGTCACCCCGGCGGCTCCGCGGCGTGCCGCGCACCTCGAAGATGTCGACGAAATCCGCCCCGATGTCGAACGTGAGCGCGAGCGACACCGCCTCGCGTCCGTAATTGAACGTGCGCACCCGCTCGTAGCACGTGCCGCTCCAGAGGAACCGCGCGCGGAAGAGGTGCAGCATGTCGCGCGGCAGTATGACCCGCTCGCCCGACATCACGTCCGCATTCGTCATGTCGGCGCCGAAGACGTTGTTGTCCTCGCGGGTCCTCGAGCTGAGCAGCAGCGGCCGGACGCCATTGACGCGCAGCTCGAACCGCGAGAGGTGGCGCGTGCCGTCGTGAAACAGCCCCTGCTGACTGAGCCCGATCGCGTGGATGTCGCCGTCGCGGCCGAAGGCGGCGAACGTGTCGCCGTCCTTCAGGACGTGGGCGCGCTCGACGGCGCGGGAGGAGGTGGCGAGGATGTAGTGCTGATCTTCGACGCGGATGACTTCCTGCACCAAACCTCCTGCCGCTCAGTCGCGCGAACCGGCGAGCGGCTGCTGCACGGCGGCGAGCTGCTCGGGCCCGGCGCAGTCCTCGTAGAGCAGCTCGTACTCCCGGCCCATCCGCTCGACGGAGAAATGACGCGCGACGTGATCGCGGCAGCTCGCGGCGTCGATCCGGCCGTTCACCACCCGCTCGGCCATTTCCGCGACGGTCCGGCAGATCCACCCGCTCACGCCGTCGCGGACGACTTCCTCCACGGCTCCGCCAGGCAGGGCGATGACCGGCGTGCCGCACGCCATCGCTTCGACCATGACGAGGCCGAACGGCTCCTCCCACTCGATCGGGAACAGCAGCGCGATCGAATGCCCCAGCAGCTCGGCCTTGTTCGCCGGCGTCGCCTCTCCAACGTACTCGATCAGCTGGCCATCCAGATGCGGCGCGATCGCCTGCTCCCAGTAATCTTGGAACATCGGCTGGATCTCGCCCGCGATTTTCAGCGGGATGCCGGTGCGTTGCGCGACCTCGATCGCGCGGTGTGCCCCTTTCATCGGCGCGAGCCGTCCAAGGAAGCTGAGATACGTCCGGGCGCCGTCCATGAACGGATAGTCTTCGAGCCGGATGCCGTGATGAATCGTCCGCAGCCGCGGCATGCGCTCGCGGCGCCGCTGAGCGTGGCTGATCGCCACGTACGTGACGTCTGGGTGATGCGCGTAAAACTCCGACAGCAGCGGTTCGTGCGGATGATGCAGCGTATGCACCGCCGGCGCCTCGACGAAGCGCAGGAACGCCACGGCGAACGCGTCGTTGATGTGGATGACGTCAACGCGCTCGGACGCGGCGTCCTGAATCGCCCACGCGGTGTGATGCAGATCGCGCAGCGTCCCCGCGTTGGCGTTCGGCAGCGGCCAATACGCCTCGCGATAGACCCACCGCACCTCGCAGCGCGCACACGACTCGCCATTCGCGTACAGGATCACGTCATGGCCGCGGTCGATGAGCTCGTCCGCGAGGTGCCCGATGAACAGTTCGGTGCCCCCGTACGCGCGCGGTGGGACGGGGATGAACGGTGGAGCGATGAGTGCGATCTTCACCGGGACCGTAACATTGCACGGAATATGCCCGGGAAACCGCTGGGGTCAGCCGCTCAGGCCCGCCGCCCTGCGCAGGCGCGCGAGTTCGATCTTCGTCAGTTCGCGCCAGCGTCCCGGCTTCAGCAGCGGATCCTCGATCGGGCCGATCCGAATCCGCCGGAGCCGGACGACGGGATGGCCGACGGCGTCGAACATCCGCCGCACCTGCCGCTGCCGTCCTTCGTGGAGCGCGATCTCGACGATCGTCAGCGCGCCGCTGGCGCTTTCGGTGGCGTCCGCGCGGACGACCCGGGCGGGCGCCGTCCGGCGCCCATCGATCATGAGGCCGCGCTCGAGCCGCTGACGGGCGTGCCGATCGAGTTCGCCGCGCACGCGCGCTTCGTACACGCGCTCGACCTCGTGCCGCGGGTGCGTCAGCCGCGCCGCGAGCTCACCGTCGTTCGTCAGCAGCAGGAGCCCTTCCGAGTCGTAGTCCAGCCGTCCCACCGGATACACGTATTCGCGGACCTCCTTCACGAGATCGAGCACCGTCGGACGCTGCTGCGGATCGTGCCGCGTCGTGACGTACCCGCGCGGCTTGTTCAGCAGGAGGTAGCGGGGCCGCTGACGTGTGTTGATACGGCGGCCGTCCACGCGGATGTCGTCGGTCGCGGGATTGGCGCGCGTGCCGAGTTCGGTGACGGCCGTGCCGTTGACCGAGACGCGCCCCTGTTTGATCAGCTCTTCCGCAAGCCGGCGCGAGGCAACCCCTGCGGACGAGAGAATCTTCTGGAGCCGGTCGCCGGACGACGGGGCCGGGCGCGTGCGCATGCGATCGATCCTTCCAGAATCCGCGCCAATCCGACAAGGCTCTGTCGGGCGGCTGCCCGGCGGAGGATAATGACCGGGTGACGAACGTGCCGACAGGGGGCGGGGAGGCGCCGCGCGGGCGGCTGATCGTGGCAATTGACGGTCCGTCCGGCGCCGGGAAGGGGACCGTGGCGCGCGCGGTCGCCGAACGGCTCGGCTATCGCCACGTCGACACCGGAGCGATGTACCGCGCTGTCGCCTGGAAGGCGGTGCGCGAGCACGTCGACTTGTCCGCGGAGGCCGTGGTCGCCGCGCTGGCCGAGCGATCGCGATTCGACCTCGGGCCGGGTCGCGTGGTCATCGACGGCCACGACGTCGGCGCGGCGATCCGCACGCCGGAGATCGATGCGGCCGCCGCGACCGTGGCCAGGCACCCCGCAGTGCGCAAGGTCCTCGTCGGCCGACAGCGTGCCTACGGTCGCGACGGCGCGATCGTGATGGAGGGGCGCGACATCGGGACGGTCGTGTTCCCGGAGGCCGACGTGAAGATTTATCTGGATGCGTCGCCGGAGGAGCGCGCGCGCCGCCGCGCGGCGGACCCGGCGCACGCCAGCTCGCGCGGGACCGCGCTCGCCGACGTCGCCACCGCGCTCGCCGAGCGCGATCGGAGCGACGCGACGCGCACCGCCTCGCCGCTGGCGATCGCGCCGGACGCCGTCGTGATCGATACGACCGGCGTCCCCGTGGAACAGGTCATTGAGCGGGTGCTGACGCTGGTCCATGCTAAGTGCTGAATGTCGAATGCCGAGTCAGCCTTCAGCATTTGTCATTCAGCATTGACTGCTACGACGCCCGCTAGTCCCGGTCGTTGTAATCCTCTGAAGATGCCGGATCGAGCTCCCAGCGGTGACGGTCGCGTTCGGCAATCTTGTCAGCGGCCTTGAGCTCCTCGGCGTCTTCGTACTGCACGCCGAGCGCCTTGCCGATGTCCTCGACGCGATCCTGATCGGGCGTCGGGTTGTCGCCGCCGGGCGCTTCGTCCCCCACCGCGTACGCATCTTCCCAGTCCGCGTCGACGTCCCCGCCGGTCAGGACCGGGCTCGTTTCGTGATGCTCCTGCCGCGCCTCGCGCATTTCGGCGCGTCCCGTCCGCGCGGCTGACGCGCGGCGGTCCAAATCCAGACTCGACGGCGGACCCGGGACCGTTTCGTCGAGGTCGCGGAGTCGGCGACGTTCGCGTTCGAGTCCCGGGGCATGGCGGGAACTGCCCGCGCCGGCGGGTGTGCCG
>DASSOM010000324.1:0-36234 GCA_035700625.1 Vicinamibacterales bacterium | reverse complement strand
GCCAGGCGATCGACCTTCGCGTACGACAACGCCGTCTTGTACAGTCCCGCGCGCTGCAGCGTCACAAGGCCGTCGAGGGCATCGGCCGCGCGCGCCGCATCCTCGTCTTCCTTCGCCTGCACGTCCAGCTCCAGCTCGCTGACGCCGTCCGCGCGAACGACGGCACGCGTGATCTGCGGGGCGGACAGATCGCCGCCGCCCAGATCGCGAGACACCCGCGTCGGCTTCTCCGCCCCTTTTTCGCGATACACGATGTCGAGCTTCGGCTTCGTGGAGGCGTTGCCGGCGTAGAGAATGTGGACGCGTCCGGGCTTGCCCGGCTGGTCGGGATGAATGATCGGAAAGACTTTCCCGGGCGCCGCGAGCCGCCGGCGCGTGGTCGTCCGTCCAAGCGCGTCGAAGAAATCGAGCGTGACGAAGTACAGGTCCTCGTGCAGCGATTCGAGCGCCGACACCTGCTCTTCGTCCACGCCGATGCGGAAGTCCGGCTCGCTCATCCAGACTTCGACGTCGAGATCGCGGTGGAACGGCTGCTTGTCCGGCAGCGGCTTGCCATCGGTGATCTTCATGACGTGGTCGTAGATCTTCGGGAGCACCGACGACTGATAGTGATCCCAGAACCGCTCCGGATCCGTGGCGACGCGCGCATCCGCCACGGTCTGCCCGTCCACATCGGCGCGAATCCACCCGGTCGTCACGTCGACGCGCGACCATCCGGGAAACTTGTCGAGGTACTCGCGCTGGACGAACTTCGGCGAGAACGTCGCGCGCTCGATCACCTTGCCCGCGCCGTCCAGCGCCTCGACCGTGTAGATGTCCTTCGGAGCGTCCACCAGCTCCAGACTGAACGCGTCCTTCGGAATGCCCAGCTCACGCTGGACGATCTCGTCGACGGGATACAGCTCGTGCAGCCACCGCGTGGGCACCTGGTAGAACTTGTACTTCTTCGAGAAATCCGGCTTGTATTCGGCGACCTGGATGCGCATCGACCGCGCGCCGCGTCCCTTCAGCGCGGGAATGACGCGCTCGGTCATCCACAGATATCCCTGCTTGTACGCCGACAGGACGTCCACCTTCGGCGCCGCGGCTCCGGCTTTTTCGAGCTCCGCCTTCGCTTGCGATTCGATCTGCCGGCGCACGGTAGGGGACTCGCTGAGGCGCGCTTCGATCGCGACCTGGCTGCCGGACTTCACCTTCGGCAGCACGTCCGCCCGGAACCGCTTCCAGAAATCGTCGACTTCCCACGGCACGTCGAACGTCTCGTCGATGACGGGAACCGGATCCGTGATGGCCTGCGACACGACCTTCGCCTGAACGCCTGAGAGACGCTGCTGGATGGCCGCCGCGAGGTGCGCGTCGAGCGCCGGATTCGCGGCTTCGAGATACAGGTGCGCGTCGAACGACTCGATCGTCTTGTCGCGCAGCCCCTCGATCACGTCGTCCAGTTCGTGAACGGCACGGCCGGCCTGCGCCGCGCCGCTGCGTCCCCTGAAGAAGTTCGCCGTCTCGGCGATCACGTCGTCGTCGCTCAGGGCGCCTCGCGTGTTGTCCCACACGTACGGCACGCGGCGCGCCAGGTACATCGCCGCCGCGTCGGTGCCGGCGGCATCCGCTCCGGCGACGACCGTCGCGGTGACGTTACCGAACGCGTTCGGGACGACTTCGACGACCCCTTCGCCGGGCTGGAGACCGTCGAGCCTGGCGCGGCCAATCTTCACGAGATCCGCCGTCAGCCTGTTCGTCCGCCCGACGAGGATCGGGCTGGCTTCGCGCGAGGGATCGCGAACGTCGCCGTCCGCCTTCGCGATCGGGAACGTCACGCCCGTCGACTCGAGCCCGAGCCGCGCCGCGATGTGCGCGGCCCCCATCGCATCGTCCGCGCCGCCGACGATGACCGACGTTTCGGTGCGATCGGGAATCAGGTCGGCGTAGGAATCGGCGAACCAGCCCTCGATGGAGTAGGCGTTCGAGAGATCGAACGTCTTGCCCGCCCCCGTGCGCCGGGCCTCCGCCGGACGTCCGCGATCGCCGGGCGAGTCGGGCGCGAGCTCATCCGGATCGATCGGCGGCGTCAGCGTCCGTTGATTGAGTCCGGCGCGGCGCACCGCCGCGCGCGTGCCGCCGATCGCGACCACCACGGAGGCGGCCTCCGCAAAGTTCAGCGTCTTCGGCTCCAGGCCGCGGCGATGCGCGAGATCGAGATCGGCGAGCGCCTTCTCGACGCGTGCCGCCTGGCCCGCATCCGGCAACCGCAGGTGCACGGCCGCAAGGCCCCGGCGATCACGATCGACGAGGATCGACGTCAGTGACGGACGTCCGGCGTCGATCCCGCGCGAGCGCAGGTACGTCGCGAGCTGATCCTCGATGGCGGGCAGCGACATGCCCGACATGTTCCAGAGCCGCGGGAGGCGCCCTGCCAGCTCGTTCGCGGCGCTCAGCGTGCCGGCGTCGTCTGCGCCAGCCACCACGAGCGCGGGCCCGCCGGCCGGCCCGGCGACGGCAGCGATCAGCCCCTGCCCCGGCTCGAGCGTATCGAGATGAAGATCGCCGGCCAGTTTTGCAACAGCGGTGTTGCGTTTCCCGACCAGGATTGGAAACGCGCCCGCGGGCGCGTCATCGCCTTCCCGGACGACGAGCGGCAGCGTGAAGGCGCTCGTCTCGAACCCGAGGCGCGCGGCGATATTCGCAGCGCCCTGGACCTCCTCCACGCTCGGGGACGCGGGGAGCACCACGCGAGCCGCGACCGCGTCGGCTATCCCGTCGCCGTTCGTGTCGCGCACGACCCCATTCGACAGATTGAAGATCGCGGTGAGGCTCGGCGCCGCGCTCGCGGGGGGCGCCGCCGCTTCCGGCCAGCCCGTGCCCAGAAGGGCGAGAGAGACGAGGACACACGCACCGACACGCGGACGGAACATGCTGGGGGCCTCCGCAGAGGTTGGGGTCGACCGCGCTTGAGCAAACGTTATTCCGCCGGACAAATGGCGGGATGGCGGGTCAGACGCGCGGGTCAGCTACGGATGGGACGTTTCCTGAAACACAGCGTTGAAGCACTGTGTTTCACGCTTCGATGCGATGCTCCCGCATCTTGCGCCACAGCGTCGTCCGGCTCATACCGAGATGCTCGGCCGCGCGGCTCTGATTCCAGCGCGCGTGCTCGAGGGCAGCGATGAGCCGCGAGCGTTCGTCCGCGGGCGTCGCGGTTCCGGCGGCGGACACCGTCCGCGCCTGAACGGCCACCGACGCGGGAAGGTCCGCTTCGGTCAGCAGCGTCCCGGACGCGAGATTCACGGCGCGCTCGATCGCGTTTTCCATTTCGCGCGCATTGCCGGGCCACGGGTGCGCGCGCAGCAGGTCCAGCGCCTCCGGTGTGAATCCTTCAATCCGCCGGCGGAGCCGTGCCGAGTAGCGTCGCAGGAAGAAATCCGCGAGCGCGGGGATGTCGTCGACGCGCTCCCGCAGCGGCGGGATCCGGATTTCGACGACGTTGATGCGATAGAAGAAGTCCGCACGGAAGCGCCCCTCCGCGACTTCCTGCGCGAGATCGCGGTGCGTGGCGGCCACGAGGCGGACGTCGACGCGGTGCGGCGCGGTATCGCCGATGCGCCGCACTTCGCCCCCCTGCAGGAACCGGAGCAGACGCACCTGCATCGTCTGGGGCATCTCGCCGATCTCGTCGAGGAACAGCACGCCGCCGTCCGCCTCCTCGAGCAGCCCCTTCTTGTCGCCGGTCGCGCCGGTAAAGGCCCCCTTGCGATGCCCGAACAGCTCGCTCTCGAGCAGCGCTTCAGGGATCGCGCCGCAATTGATGGGGACGAATCGCCGCTGGCGCCTGCCGCTCTGCGACCACAACGCCCGCGCGACGAGCTCCTTCCCCGTGCCGCTCTCGCCGCTGATCAGCACGGTGCTGTCGGTCGTGGAGAGCTGCGCGACGGTCGCGAGCACGCGCTGCATCTCGCGGCTCGCCGCGACGATGCGATCGTGATCGTCCACCTGAGCGCGCAGCTGCCGGACTTCGCGCGCCAGCGCGGTCCGCTCGGCCGCCCGCCGCACGGTGAGCAGCAGCCGATCCGGATCCGCCGGCTTCGTCAGGTAGTCGTACGCTCCGGCCTTGATCGCCTCGACCGCGTCGGCGATCGTGCCGAAGGCCGTGATCATCACGACCTCGATCTCGCGTTCCTGTGCGCGCAGCTCCCGCAGGAGCGCGACGCCGTCGTCGCCGTTCTCGATCCGCACGTCGCTCACGACGACGTCCACCCGCGTGGAGGACGCAAGCCGAAGCGCTTCGGCGACCGTCGCCGCCTCGATCACGGTGTGGCCGTCCTGCTCGAGCAGCAGCGCCATCGAGCGGCGGACGTTGACCTGATCTTCGACGAGCAGTACCTGGCTCATACCGTGGCCCTGGCGCCGTCCGGCGACAGCGGCAGCGCAATCGAGAAGCACGCGCCGCGCCCCGGGACGTTGTGCACCGCAACCGAGCCGCCGTGATCGCGGACGACGCGTGCGACGACCGCCAGGCCGAGGCCGGTGCCCTGCGCGCGCGTCGTGTAGAACGGCTGGAACAGCACGTCCATGTTCTCCACGCCGGGTCCGTCGTCCGTCACCGACACGACGACCGCGTCGCCGGACGACGACAGCGACGTCTCGACGTCGATGCGGCCGGGCTCGGACATCGCCTCGCCGGCGTTCTTCAGCAGATTCCAGAGCACCTGGCGGATCTGGTGCGCGTCGATGAGCGCCAATGGGAGATCCGGCGCGTGCCGCGCGACGACGTCGATGCCGCCGGCGACGCCGAGATCGCGCCGGAACAGCACGATCGTATCGTCGATGAGCGACGGAAGGTCGCATGCGACCGTCGCCCGCGCGGGCGGACGGGCGAAGAGGAGGAACTCGCGGATGATCGCGTCCAGCCGATCGGCTTCCTCCGTGACGATCTGCATCAGCCGCGGATCGCCTGACGCGCCATACTTTCGCAGCACGTTGACCGAATTGACGATCGCGCCGAGCGGATTGCGAATCTCGTGCGCGATGCTCGCGGCCATACGGCCGAGGTCCGCGAGCCGCTCCGCCTGCGCGATCTGCTCCTGCATTTCACGCCGCATCGTGATGTCGTGCGCGACCGCCTGGATGCCGATGATCCGCCCCGAGGCGTCGCGCAGCGCGGCGTTCGTCTGCGAGAACCAGCGGAAGGTGCGGCCGTCGGCGTGGGCGAGACGGAACTCGAACGATCGCATCGTCTCGCCGTTCAGCATGCGCGCGAGCGCCGCCGTCATCCGCCCGACATCGTCGGGGTGGACGAGCGACAACACCGGTCGCCGCTCCGAGCGGAGCCGCTCCGGATCCCGGCCGAGCAGCGCGCGCGCCGCCGGATTGACGTACGTGAGCCGCCCCTCGCTATCGGTGCGGTAGATGAGGTCCTCGGCGTTTTCGACGAGACCCCGAAACTGCCGCTCGGAGGCCTGGAGATCGAGATACAGCCGCGTGTTCGCCACCGCGAGCCCGATCTGCGCCGCCATGGACGTCAGCAGCTGGACGTCCTCCTCGGTGATCTCACGCTCCGACCGCGAGTGGACGTTCAACGTCCCGTACGTCTTGAAGCTGGATCGCAGCGGAACGGAGGCGAACGCGCCGAAGCCTTCGCTGCGCGCCACCATGCGCGTCAGCCGGGGATCGTCCTTGAGGCTCCGAATGACGATCGGCACGCCGTCCTGCGCAACGCGCCCCGACAGTCCCTCCCCGAGCTTCAGACGATCGAAGTCCTGCCGCGCTTCCTCGGAGAGCCCGTGGGACACGGCCAGCGTGAGCTCCCCGCGCTCCTCGTCGAGCAGGTACACGCTGCCGGCCTCGGTCTGCACCACCTCGAGGACCTTCCGGAGCGCATAGTCGAGCATCTCGTCGAGCGTGGCGAAACGCCCGATGCCGAGCGCAACCGAGTTGATTGCGGCCAGCGGTTCTGTTCGCATGGGAAATCCGGGGCCGACGGTGAGATCAGGTCCCGCAGCCTAGTGCCGCCCGCGGGATCTGTCAAGGCCGCCGCCCAGCCGCATCAGCCAGATACTTCAGACGATCAAAATTGTAATCCGTTGACGATTTTGGTGGCTGATTCGGGGAAACCCACGCAAATTCCGAAGGAAA
This sequence comes from Vicinamibacterales bacterium, assembly GCA_035700625.1. Classification (GTDB taxonomy): domain Bacteria; phylum Acidobacteriota; class Vicinamibacteria; order Vicinamibacterales; family 2-12-FULL-66-21; genus DASSOM01. The sequence goes on along the minus strand of DASSOM010000324.1, from coordinate 30,102 downwards.
TCAGCGGGTACGCCACTTGCTCAATAGGCGGGCGCAGGCGGCCTGAATATTTGCGGCAGGGAGCCGTGAGTTGCTGGGGAGCCGGGTCGCCCGCAATCACCCTGGGGCATCACCGAAAGGTGGTGCCCTTTTTTTCTTAGACGGCCGCGCCTTCCGGATACTGCAGCGCAAGCCGCAGTTCCTTCGTGAGCGAATCGACGGTCGTCCCGCCGCGCTTCCAGGCCCCTTCCGTTTCGAACCGCAGGTCCCCAATCCGGCGGCCCCACGGCGCGATGACGCGCCCGATCGCGCGGAAGTCGGTGCGATCGGCGTGCTCCTGGTCGAGGCGGCGGACGACGTCCGGCGCGACGCGGATGAAGGCCCGCAGCGCGGTCGCGCTCTTGATGCTGTACTTCCGGCCGCCCCACGCGGCGCCGAACACCTGCGCGACCTGCTTCAGATAGTTCACGAAGAACTTCTTCGCGTCTTCGCGGAACGCCTCACCCTTGCGCCCCTCGCCGAACGCCTCCGCGGCGAACAGCTTCTTCAGCTCCTGCGCGAGCGGCGCCTGCGCGACGCGGCCCGTGCCGACGCCGAGCAGCTTGATCTCGCCGTAGAGCGGCGAGTCCTCGCGATCGTTCAGCGCGCGGACGATGTCGTGGGCGGCCGCCAGGTTCTCGTCGCGATAGAGCTGCCGGCCCGAGAGCGACACGAGGTGCGATGCGTTCAGGCGCGTGTGCTTCGCGTTGATCGTCACGAACATCTGGACGACGTGATCCTCCGGCAGCCGATCGAAGATGACGGCGGGCACCGTGAAGCGCTCGTGGCCGAACCGCTCGATGTCGGCATGCAGCGCAAGCAGGCGGTGCTGGCCGTCGATCGCGCGCAGGATGCCTTCGCGCTCGGGGACCTTCAGCATGCCCAGCGCGGAATCCGGCTCCACGGGTTCGAATTTCAGCGGTTCGTCGCAGGAGATGATGACGGCGCCGGGAATCGACGGCAGATCGCGCGCCTGGCGGCACTGCTCGTAGTACTGGACCAGTTCGTCGATCTTCCGCCGGATGATCGCGCGCTGGTACGCCTTCTCACTCGAGGCAATACGCCGCTCGAGCAAGTCCCAGTTGACCTTCGACGGCTGGGCCGCCTTCTTCCGTCCGCCGCGCACCGGCTGTGCCTGCTCGCCGTAGCTGAGGACCTCGAACCGAACCAGCTTGTCGATGTCCCCGGCCGTCAACGACGCTTGGTAGAATTGCACGCCGAATTGCTGCATCCGGATCGCGGCGACACTGATCATAAAGGCGTCTCATCTTATATTGTGTCGGCATCAGAAGCACAAGGTCCGGGCCGCCGGGCTGGGCTTCGACCCGTAACTCACAGACATAGAAGGAGTTGCTCATGTCCATGCGCATCAGCCCCGGCGTCCTTCGCCGCGGCCTGCTCGCGGCCGCGTTCGCGGCGGCCGCCGTCGCGCCGCTGCCGGCGCGGCAACAGTCGACGCAGCCGCAGGATGCGGAATTCGCCCGGCTGGTCCGCGAGTGGACGACGAAGCCGGAGTTTCTGAGCCCGCTCGTCGATCACCTGCCCAAAGTCGCGGGGGTGCCGTCGCCGAAGGACGTCCTCGGCTACTACGTCGGCGCGCCGAAGAAGCTGACCTACTACGCCGACATGCTGAAGTACTACCGCGCGCTGGCGGCGGCCTCGCCGCGGGTCAAGGTGATCAACATCGGCACGACGGACGAAGGCCGGGAATGCGTCATCGTCTACGTCGGGTCCGACGAGTCGATCAGGAATCTGGATCAGGAGCAGCGCGATCTCGCGCAGCTCGCCGACCCGCGCGACATCACGGATGCGCAGGCGAAGACCATCATCGCGCGCGCCAAGCCGATCTATCACCTCATGGGCGGGCTCCACAGCTCCGAGACCGGTCCGCCCGAGATGCTGATGGAACTGGCCTACCGGATCGCGGTCGAGGATTCACCGGTCATCAATCAGATCCGCGACAACGTGATCGTGACGATCACGCCGGCCGCCGAGCCCGACGGCCGCGACCGCTACGTCGACTGGTACAACAAGTACCTGATCGATCGCACCGACGAGCGCGACCGCATGCCGGGGCCGCCGTACTGGGGCAAGTACGCGCTGCACGACAACAACCGCGACATCAACTACTCGCAGGTCACCATGCGGACGCTGCTCGACTGGTACCTGCAGTGGCATCCGCCGATCATCCACGAGCTGCACGAGTCGGTGCCGTTCATGTACACGTTCAGCGGTCAGGCGCCGCAGAACCCGACGCTCGATCCCATCCTGTACGGCGAGCTGCCCTGGTTCTCGAACTTCGAGATGGCGCAGATGACGAAGTACGGCATGCCCGGCGTCTGGACGCACGCCTTCGTCGACATGTGGTCCCCCGGGTATCTCGGGTTCATGGCGTCGAACCACAACGGCATGATGCGGATGTACGAGACGTTCGGCAACGGCGGCGCCACGACGATGAAGCGCACGATCGGCGGCGAAGGCGGACGCGGCAATCAGACGTCGCGCGAATGGTATCGTCCGCTGCCGCCGTACAAGGAAGTCGTGTGGTCGATGCGCAACAACACGAACTACATGGAAACCGGCGTGCTGTCGGGTCTGCAGCTCACCGCGGCGTTCCCGAAAGCGATCCTCGAGAACTTCTACACGAAGAGCCGGCACGGCGTGGACTACGGGAAGAAGGACGGCCCGTACGGCTTTGTCATCCCGGGCGGCCAGCGCGACATGACCCGCGCGGCGTTCGTCGTGAACATCCTGCGCACGCAGGGCATCGAGGTCGGCCGCACGAACGCCGACGTGAAGGTGGGCGGCACGACGTATCCAGCCGGCTCGTTCGTCGTCAAGGCCGGCCAGCCGTACTTCCGCCTCGCGAAGATTCTGCTGGAGAAGCAGGACTATCCGGATCCCTCGCTCATCACCTACGACAACAGCGCGTGGACAATGGGGCTGATGAGCAACGTCGACGTGAAGCAGATCGACGACAAGACGATCCTCGACGTGAACGCGACGCCCGTGGACAAGGCCACGGTGACCGGCACGACGAGCGGCACCGGACCGGTGATCGCGGTCATGCACAACGGCGCGAACAGTCTGATCACGTTCCGCTACCGGCTGAAGGACGTCGCGATGCAGGCCGCCGAGAAGGCGTTCAAGGCGGGCAGCGTCGACATGCCGGCCGGATCGTTCATCATCGACGCGGGCGCGAACGCCGCACGCGTCCGGTCCGCCGTCGAGGAACTGGGACTCCGCGCCGTCGCGATGGCGGCGAAGCCGAACGTGCCGATGCACGACCTCGATCTGCCGCGCCTCGCCGTCTACTCGACGTGGGGCAGCACGCAGGAGGTCGGCTGGGTTCGCCACGCGTTCGACCAGTTCGCCGTCCCATACGACCTGATCTACAAGGAGCGCGTGCTGAAAGGAGATCTCGCGCGCGATTACGACGTCATCATCGTCCCGAGCCAGGGGCGCAGCGGCAAGTCGATCGTCTACGACCTCGACAAGGTCGACATCCCGGTGCCGTACAAGAAGGACCCGAAGTACAAGTCGCTGGGCATGTACGGGGAATCGGATGACATCACCGGCGGCATGGGGCTCGAGGGCGTAGTGGAGTTCGAGAAGTTCCTGAACGCGGGCGGCGTGTTGATGACGATGGGCGCGTCGAGCTTCTTCCCGCCCGAGTTCGGCCTGACGCGCGACATCGACGCGAGCCGGGCGATGCCGCCGTTCTACGCGCCGGGGCCGATCGTCGACGCGGAGATCGTCAAACCGTTGCACCCGATCTTCTACGGCTACGACGTGAAGGAGATGCCGAAGAAGGATGCGTCGAAGGACGACGAGACCGGCGAGGACGCCGAAGCCGACAAGCCCGCCGCCATGGATAAGGCGCCGGCGGGACACCGCGTGAACCACGTGCCGGTGCGCTACGCCGGCGGCCCGCTGCTGCAGGTGCCGCGCGAGGATGAAGGCACGATCCTGATGCGGTTCGTCGGCGGCGAGCAGGGGGTGCTGAGCGGGCTGATGCGGAATCCGAACACGATCCGCAATCGCCCGGCAATCGTCGATGCTCCCGCCGGCAAGGGACGCGTGATCCTGTTCGCGACGAATCCGATCTACCGGTGGCAGACGCTTGGAGAGTTCGGGATGATGTTCAACGCGATCCTGAACTACGACGACATGAAGGTGGCCGAGGGCAAGCAGCAGACGACGCCTGCCGCTCGCCCGCGTTCAGGGCTGAAGCCCTGACCCACCAACGGTGAGGGGTGGGTTGTGTGGGTCAGCCCTTTACGGGCTGACCACCAGCGAGTGCGGTCTGTTCTAGGTCAGCGCCCCGTCGACGACGACGCCCAGCACGCCGAGGACTGAGAAGATGATCAGCGCCCAGGACGTGATCAGGCAGATGGCATCCAGCAGATCTTCGGGATACGGATGGCCGTCGTGAGGCGTAACCAGGTATTGGAGAAGCGTCCGTTCACCGGCGAGCCAGGAGCGGGCGCCGAGTAGTCGGGTGTGCATTTGGGGGCTCCTCTCCATGGAAGGAGGAGGCAAGGACCGGACCAAACACAGACCCGCAACTTCCGGGCAAATTTCGGCGATCGTACGTTCGCGTCCCCTCACGGGGACGCAAAATCGCCCCGCCGTCCACGATCGCGAACTACACCGCCTCAGCGGGCGGGCGCCGCTCCCGGCACAGCTGAACCGCCGCGCGTGCGCCACCAGCGCATCACGCGTTCCTTCGCCACCGCGCACCCCAGCATGAACACCGTGAAGACGCCGAGCGCGAGCCACGACTGCGGGAGGCTCAGCGCTTTGTGCAGCGGCATCGAGATGACGCCGTACACCATCTCGACGTGAATCCAGTAAATGAAGAGTGACGATCGGCCGAGCAGCGCCATCGGGCTCCAGCGGCGGCCGGCCGCCGGACGCGACTCCCACAAGTACACCGCGGCAATCGTCGTCGTCATCAGCCCGACGCGCAGAAAGAAGAACGTCGGTGAACTCGTCCAGAAGTTCGAGCGCGCGTAGATCGACGGCCGGAAGGAAAAGGCATACGCCACGACGGCAAGCGTCGCTCCGCCGATCGCGAACCACCAGTTCACCCGCGTCTCGGCGGGGCGCGTGCGTGCGCGATCGATGAACAGGCCGAGGAACGCGCCCGCGGGCACGAACGCCGCCCACGGGAACGCCGAGAAGTTGGTAATGCCAGGAATCGGGCGGAGGTACCCCTCGAGATGATCCGGCAGGGGATCGAGCAGCGCGGTCGCGCGCACGAGCGGCGTCGCGAACGCGAACGCGCACGTGGCCAGCGCGAAGATGATCGCGCGCGATGTCATCGATCGGGCGAGCCGCCAGAGGACGGCCGTCGCGACGATCGACGGCCCCATGATGTTGAGGATGTCGACGCGCAGCATTGCGCGCGCGGCGGATCGGCTGATGACCCACGCCTGGACGCGGAAGACGAACGCAAGCAGGAAGATCTCGAGGCCGCGCCGCTCGACGAGCCGCGCCGCCGCGGCGTCGCTCCCGAGGCGCCGCGATTTCGATCCCGCCGAGAGGGCAACGGCCACGCCCGCCAGGAACAGGAACAGCGGCGCGCCGAAGCCGCCCAGGATCAGCGACCAGCCGAACGCATCCGACTGCCGGTCCGCGAGGCGCGTCCAGCTGTCGACGATGTGCGCCTCGATCATGATCAGCACGGCCAGGCCGCGCATCCAGTCGAGATACGTTCGCCGCGTCGTCGCGGGGGTCACGTCCCGGAGATGGTGGTGCTCGTGGTGAGACGGATGTCCTGCCGAAGCGAGTGCCAGACCGAGCAGTACTTATCGTGCGAGAGCTGGATGGCCCGTTCCACCGCGTCGGCAGGAATGGCGCCGTTGACCTCGAAGCGGAGATCGACGGTGAGCAGCCGGCGCGGATCCTCCTCGGCGCGCGTCCCGGTGAGCGCGATGTGCAGGCCGCGGAGATCGTGCCGTCCCTTGCGCAGGATGTGGACGACGTCCATGCCCATGCAGGCGGCAAGCGAGAACGCGAGCGTCTGAACCGGAGAAGGACCCGCGTCCGACGCACTGTCGAGCGTCATGGCCGCCGCGCCCGACTGCGCGGAGAAGATCAGCTCACGCTCCCAGGTCAGGTCGGCCGTGACGGGGGGCTTCATTCCGGATCAGTGTACCTGTAATTCGTGGATTGGCGAGTTGGTGAATGGTGAATTCAGCAATTCACCAATTCACGAATTCACCAATTCACGAATTCACCAGTTGCCTGCCCGCCTGACGGTGAAAGAACGACGTCACCGCCAGCCACCCGAGCGGCAGCGCGACGAGCATGTACGTGAGGTACTGGCCGTAGATGCCGTCCGGCCCGTAGGGCTCCGTCGCGTTGTGCAGCGCGGCACTGTCGGGCAGCAGATTCGCCTCCGTCAGCTCGTGGAAGCCGTAGATGAGGAGCTGGAAGACGAAGACGAAAAGAAAAATCGCGGTGACCTGGAAGAAGCGCGCGAGGTTCACGCGGTGGCCGTAGCGCGACCAGAGGAAGGCGATGAACGCCGCCACGAGCGTCCCTCCGACGGCGCCGCTGATGATGTCGAACGACTGCACCTGGAAGAGCAGCGCGTTCATCAGCAGCGCGGTTTCCATGCCTTCGCGCGTGATCATCAGCAGCGTGAACGCGAACACGCCGAAGGCCGCAGCAGCGCCGACCTTGATGGACGAGGCTTCGAGCCGTCCTTCAATCTCCTTCTTCATGCGCCTGCCCGCGCGCCACATGTGCACGGTCAGGGTGGCGACGAGCACCGCCGCCGCAACGGCGAGCACGCCTTCCCACAGCGCCTGATTGCGCGCCTGCGCGAGCAGCACCCCGGCCGCGACGCTCAGCAGAATCGAGACGACGATCCCCCAGTGCACCGCGGGCAGCAGCGACCGTCTTCCCGTCTTCTTGAGGTAGGCGATGCTGATCGCGATGATGAGGAACGCCTCGAGCCCTTCCCGCAACGTGATGACGAAAGCCTGCAGCATGAATGAATCCGTCCGCTTCTGCGCTTCTGAAGGAAATAACGTCTGAGTGTAGTCAGACGAAGTCCGACCGGTCAAGTCGGTATTCGAGAGAGTTGACAGCGGCGCCGTGCGCGAATATATTCGCCGTGGGCGAAAAAATTCGCTCACGGTCAGCCCATAAAGGGCTGACCCACCTGCACGCCCTGACGCCGTCGAACACCATGCAGAACGCTGTCAACGCCAACGTGACCCGCCGCGAACGGCAGATCCTGGAGATTCTCTTCCGCCACCGCCGCGCAAGCGTCGAGGCGATCCGCGCGGAACTCCCCGACCCGCCGAGCCCGTCGAGCGTCCGGAAGCTCCTCGACATCATGATCGATCGCCGGCTCGTCGCGCGCGAGTACGACGGGCCGCGCTACGTCTACTTCCCCGCCGCGGCGCCGGAAGAGGCGAGCCGAACGGCGCTGCGTCAGCTCGTGCGGACGTTTTTCGACGGATCCCCCGGGTCGGCCGTCGCGGCGCTCCTCGATCTCGAAGGGCCGCTGCCCGATGACGAGTATCGGAGGCTGGCCGCGCTGCTGAAGCGATCCAAGCCGTCACGCCAGGAGGAAGACCGATGACCGCGATCCTGTCGCTGCTCGTGAAGAGCTCTCTCGTACTCCTCGTCGCGGCTGCGGTCGACCTCTCGCTGCGGCGCCGCGGATCGGCCGCGGGGCGGCACCTCCTGTGGACGTGCGCGCTGCTCTCCCTTCTGCTCCTGCCGGTGGCGACATGGTCGCTGCCGCGATGGGACGTGGCAATCACCGTCGCGCCGGCAGCGGCGCCGGCCGATGTGCCCCAGGCTGAGGCTTCCGGGCCGTCCATCGTCGATGACGCTGCTCCGCTCCCACCCGCGCCGCCGGCAGCGACGACCGCATCGGCCGCGCCGCCGGCGCGTCCATTCCCGTGGCTCACTGCGGCATTCGCCGTCTACATCTCGGGCGTCCTCCTGCTGCTCGCCCGAATGATCGCCGAGCGCTTCGCGCTGCGGCGCCTGATGCGCGGCGCCGAAACCGTCGACACCGAGGACTGGACGGCGCTCGCGGCTGAATGCCTGCGCGCGACGGGACTCGAACGACCCGTCCGGCTGCTTCGCGCGCGGGCGGCCTCGACGCCGATGGCCGTCGGGCTGTGGAGGGCGGTCATCCTGCTGCCCGTCGCCGCCGACGACTGGTCGACCGACCGCCGCCGCGCCGTGCTGCTGCACGAGATGGCGCACGTCGCGCGCCGCGACTGCCTCTCGCAGACGATGGCCGCGGGCGTGTGCGCGCTCTACTGGATCCATCCGGGCGTGTGGTGGGCGGCGCGCCGCCTGCGCATCGAACGCGAGCTCGCGTGCGACGATCGCGTGCTCGCCGCCGGAACGCCTGCGCGCGACTACGCGGGGCATCTGCTGGAAATCGCCTACGCGGTCGGCCGTCGGCGGACGCCGTCGCTCGCCGTCGCGATGGCGCGCCCTGCGCAACTGGAAGGACGGATGCTCGCCGTCCTCGACAGCCGACGGAAGCGCACGGCGCCGCGGCTGGCCGGACGGTTCGCGATGGGCGCCGCGACGGCGGCGCTCCTGATGCCGCTGGCCAGCCTCGATGCGCACGTGGCCGCGCCGGCCGCGATCCCCAGGCCTGTCACGATCGGCAACGTCGTCGACGTCACGTCGTCCGGCAGCATCGCCGCGCAGACGGCCGAACAGACGCCTGCAGACGAATCGACCAGCGGATCGTGGGAGCTGCGCCAGTCCGAGCGTGACGGCGACGTACACCTGCGGATGACGCGCGACCAGTCGAGCCACGGGTTCTCGATTGCGCTGTCGAAGTTCGAAGGATTGACGCCGGCGCAGCTGAGTGGGTCTGGCGGTCCGGTAAGGTTCCTGCTTCGGCGCGACGCGGGCACGTTCACCTTCGAGGGGACGACGCGCAGCGGCGTCGGCGGCGGCACGTACTCGTTCGCGGCCAACCCGGCGTTCGCCGCGGAACTGGACAAGCGCGGGTTCGGACGGCCGACCGTCGCGCAGCAGTACGAGCTCGCGAGCGGCGACATCGGCGCCGCCTTTCTCGACGAGCTGAGCGCGCAGCAGTACACCCGTCCCGATCTCACGCAGCTCGTACGCGCCGGCCGCCACGGCGCAGGGCTCGACTACCTGCGCGGGATGGGCCAGGCCGGGTATCACGTCGGCTCGCTCGACACGCTCGTCCAGCTGCGCGATCACGGCGTCACGCCGGACTACATTCGCGGTCTCGCCGACCTGGGCTACGCGAAACTGTCGGCGGACGATCTGCGCCGGATGCGCGATCACGGCGTCACGCCGGAGTACATCCGCGGGCTCGTCGACGCCGGGTACAAGGGGCTCGCGGCCGATGCGCTCGTGCGCGTGCGCGATCACGGCGTCACGCCGGAGTACGTGCGGGCGCTGCGCGACGCCGGCTTCACCTCGATCCCCATCGAAGACGTGGTCCGGGCGCGGGACCACGGCGTCACGGCCGACTTCATCAAGGGACTGGGCGATCTCGCGCACGGCCAGACGCTCGACATGTTGATCCGGCTGCGCGATCACGGCGTCACGCCGGAGTACGCGAGCGGCATGCGCGAGGTGGGGTACACCGCCTCGGTGGAGGAGCTGACGAAGGCACGCGATCACGGCGTCACGCCCGAGTACGTCCGCGGGATGACCGCGCTCGGCTACCGCAACATCCCGCTGGAGCAGATGATCCGGATGCGGGATCACGGCGTCACGCCGGAGTATGCGAAGTCGATCCGCGACCTGGGATATGCGGAGGTGGACGCGGACACGCTGGTGCACCTGCGGGATCGCGGCGTCACCGCGGAGCGGATCCGCCGCGCGAACGAACGCGCCGGCACGCGTCTGCCCCTCGACATGATCGAGCAGATCCGTCTCTGACCCCAAGTCGAGCAGCCGCCGCCGCACTTTGCTCTGACCCCGAGCCGCGCGCTGGCTGCCGCATTTTTGCTCTGACCCCAAGCCGCGCGCTGGCTGCCGCACTCGTGCTCTGACCCCGGCGTGCACAGCACGCCGGGCGGAGTTGTGCGTCAATGTCTGCGCGTGTGCGTCGCGATGAGCGTCTTTGAGCGGACGTTCGGCGTGCTCTGACCCCGAGTCGCGCACTCCCGCACCTACCCGGGCCCACCCAACCGATCTATAGTGCTTCTGCCCCCAGAGGAGTCTCTCGCCCATGCACACGCGTTCGTTGATACTCGCCCCTGTTCTGGCCTGCCTTCTTGCAATCCCCGGCGCGACGAGGGCTGACGCCCAGCAGCGGCCGAATCGCCCCGGCCCACCGGGCGGCCGCGCCGCGGACGATCGCCCGGCCGACAAGGACGCCGGCGTGGAACCGGTCGAGAACGTCTCCACCACGCAGCACACGACGACGATCAACGGGAAGACGGTCGCCTACACGGCCAACGCCGGCACGATGGTCCTGCGCGACGAGGACGGCAAGCCGAACGCGAGCGTGTTCTACATCTCGTACACGGCGGACAACCAGCAGACCGCCGCGCGCCCGGTGACGTTCTTCTTCAACGGCGGCCCGGGCTCCGCGTCGATCTGGCTCGACATGGGAATCATGAGCCCGAAGGTCCCGCACATGGGTCCCGGCGGATCCCAGCCGGCCCCGCCCTACGATCTCGCGGACAACCCGAACTCGCCGCTGGACGTCACCGACCTGGTCCAGGTCGACGCCATGATGACGGGCTATTCACGCCCGGGCGTCGGCGTCAAACCGTCCGAGTTCACCGGCGCCACGAACGACATCAAGATGTTCGCGCAGTTCATCCGCCGCTATCTGGACAAGTACGACCGGTGGGCGTCACCCAAGTACCTCTTCGGCGAGAGCTACGGCACGTTCCGATCCGCCGGTCTCGCCAGCGAACTGCAGGAGGCCGGCATCGAGCTGAACGGCATCATGCTGCTCGGGACGGTGCTCGACTTCCAATATCTCTCCGCCTCGCCGACGAACGACATCGGCTACGCGGCGTTCCTCCCGACGTATACGGCCACGGCGTGGTACCACAAGAAGCTTCCCGCCGCCCTGCAGGCACAGACGCTCGAGCAGGTCGTGCAGCAGTCGCGCGCGTATGCGTTCGGCGACTATCTGACGGCGCTCGCGCGGGGCAACACGCTCACGCCCGCCGAGCGCGGCGCGGTGGCGCAGAAGCTGTCGCAGCTGACCGGCGTCTCGCCGCAGTTCATCGAGAGCACCAACCTCCGGATCGACGCGGGACACTATCGGACCGAACTGCTCCGCGATCAGCGCCTGATGCTGGGCCGCTACGACACGCGGTTGACCGCGCTCAACGGCAACCCCGCGAACCAGCGGCAGGACTTCGATCCCTCGAGCGTCGCCCCGTCCAGCGCCTTCATGACCGCCTTCATGCGCTACCTGCACAACGACCTGAAATACACGAACGACCTCGAGTACTACACGGGCGGCCACACGGGACGCTGGGACTACAGCGACCTCGGGCGCGGGTATCCGAGCGAAGTGGAATCGCTGCGGCTGGCGATGGCGAAGAATCCGTACCTGCGCGTCATGGTGGGCGCCGGCTACTACGACACCGCCACGCCGTTTGCCAACGCGGAATACACGTTCACGCATCTGGGCTTCGATCAGACCTACCGCGATCGCGTCTCGTTCAAGTACTACGAGAGCGGCCACATGGCGTACCTGAACCAGGACTCGGCCAAACAGCTGAAGGCGGACATCGCCGGCTTCATCACGTCGACCGAGCATCTGGGACGATCGCTGACGAACGCCCCGACGTCAGCGGGACGCTAAGAAGGACGTGACCTCATGCTTCGATTCCTTTCCTTGTGCGTGGTGACCGCGTGCGCGGTGGCCGTGCTGCACGGACAGCAGCCGCAGCCGCCGGACGAGGCGCTGCTGCAGCGCGCGCGCGCGCTCATGCAGAACGCCATCCTGATCGACGGGCACAACGACTACCCGTGGGCCGTGCGCGAGAACAATCCCGGCCGCGACCTCGCGCCGCTCGACATCTCGAAGCCGCAGCCGTCGATCATGACGGACATCGCGCGGCTGAAGGCGGGCGGCCTGAAGGCGCAGTTCTGGTCCGTGTACGTTCCCGTCGAACTGCAGGGCCAGACGGCGGTCACCGCGACCCTGGAGGAAATCGACACCGTCTACCGCATGCTGGCGAAATATCCGGAGACCTTCGAGCTGGCGCGCACGCCGGAGGATCTCGAGCGGATCGTCAAGCAGGGAAAGATCGCCTCGATGATCGGCATGGAAGGCGGCCACTCGATCGACAACTCGCTCGCCGCGCTGCGGATGTTCTACCAGCTCGGCGCGCGCTACATGACGCTGACGCACTCCAGCAACACGCCCTGGGGAGACTCGGCGACGGACGTGCCCGCACACGGCGGGCTCGCCCCCTTCGGCGAGGAAGTCGTCCGCGAAATGAACCGTCTGGGCATGCTGGTCGACCTGAGCCACACGTCGCCCGACACGATGGCGGATGCGATCCGCGTGAGCGCGGCGCCGGTCATCTTCTCGCACTCGGACGCGCGCGCGCTCAACGACCATCCACGCAACGTCCCAGACGACATCCTGCGGATGCTGCCGCAAAACGGCGGCGTCGTGATGGTCACCTTCGTCCCCGGCTTTCTCTCGCCGAAGGTGAACGCCTGGAACGCCGCACAATCGGGCGAAGAGGCGCGGCTGAAGGCGCTGTACCCATACGATCCGGACAAGGTGAAGGCGGGCGTGGACGCGTGGACCAAGGCCAATCCGGCTCCGCGCGCCACGGTCGCCGACGTCGCCGACCACATCGACCACATCAAGCAGGTCGCTGGGATCGATCACATCGGCATCGGCAGCGACTTCGACGGCATCACGCAGGTGCCGCTCGGGCTCGAGGACGTGTCGAAGTATCCGGCGGTCACCGCCGAACTGCTGCGCCGCGGCTACTCCGAGGCGGACGTCCGCAAGATCCTCGGCGAGAACCTGCTGCGCGCGTGGCGGCAGGCCGAGCAGGTGGCAAAGCGGCTCCAGGCGGAGCGTGGACCGTCGACGGCGGTGTTCGACGCAAAGACCGGCAGTAGCCAGTAGCCAGTTGCCAGTTTCCAGTTGCTGGTTGACGGTTCGTTCTTGATTGTCGCGTTGGGGGACTCCACCACGGCGGGCACGCCGGGGTGGATGTCGCCACGGGAGTTCCCGCCGAAGGGTCGGGGGGACGACCGCAGCCAGTATGCGTACTGGCTGATGCACGCGCATCCGGAGTGGACCGTCGTCAATCAGGGAATCAACGGACAGCGCAGCGACGAAATCGCGCGACGCTTCGACGAGGACGTCGCTGCGCTGCGGCCGTCCCTGGTCATCATCATCGCGGGCGTGAACGACATCTATCAGGGACGTCCGGCCGCGCACGTCATCGCGCAGCTCGATACGATGTACCGGCGGGCGGCCGCACTCGGTATTCGGGTCGTTGCGGGAACGATTCTGCCCTACAACACCGCGACGCCCGATCAGAACGCGCGCATGCGCGAGGTGAACGCGTGGATCACCGCACGCGCCGAATCGGACCCTAACATGCGCGTCGCCGACACGCGCGTTGCGGTCGCATCGGCGACCGATCCGGATCGGCTCGCGTCCACGCCGGACGATCTCCATCCTGACGCCGACGGCTACCGGCGTATGGCAGCCGCAATAGAGCCACAGATAGAAGGCCACAGAAAAACACAGAAAAACGCAGACTAAATTCTGTGTTCTTCCGTGTTCTTCTGTGGCCCGCGTTTTCTGTGTTCTTCCGTGTTTTTCCGTGGCTCCCGTTTCAGTGTTTTTCCGTGGCCGTCAGGCCGCGGTCGATGATGTCAAATCCGTGGCGCAGCTCGTCCTCCGTGATCGTCAGCGGCGGATTCGTGAAGAACGTGTTCCACCGCACGAACGTGTAGAGCCCTTCGTCGCGGAAAAACTTCGCGAGCCGCTTCATCGGCTCGGACGTGCCGTTGAACGGCGCGAGCGGCTCCATCGACTTCCGATCCTTCACCAGCTCCACCAGCCCGAACAGTCCGAGCGACCGCGTCGCGCCGACGATCTCGTGCTTCGCGGAGAGCTCCGCCATCAGCTGTTTCATGACGCCGCCCATGCGCTTCGCGTTCTCGATCAGGTGCTCGTCCTGGTAGACGTCGAGGTTCGCGAGCGCGGCCGCGCATCCGAGCGGGTGGCTGTTGTACGTCAGCCCGCCGTAGAACACGCGATCCCGGAAGTGCTCCGCGATCCCGCGGCGCATCCCGACCGCGCCGAGCGGCACGTACGCGCTCGTCAACCCCTTCGCCATCGTCATCAGATCCGGCACGACGCCCCAGTGATTGATGGCAAACCACTCGCCCGTGCGGCCGAAGCCGGACATCACTTCGTCGGCGACCATGAGGATCCCGTGCTTCGTGCAGAGATCGCGCACGCCCTGGATGAAGCCGTCCGGCGGCACCAGCACGCCGTTCGTGCCGGTCACCGGCTCGATGAAGAACGCCGCGATCGTCTGCGCGCCTTCGAGCTGGATCGTTTCGTCGAGGTACGCGAGCGCCTGCTCCGCCGTGTCCCACCCGCGCTGGATGCCGTGGTACGGATTCAGCACGTGGACGACGCCGGGGATACCGGGTTCCGAGGCCACGCGGCGCGGATCCCCCGTCAGCGTCATGCTGCCGGCGGTCGCGCCGTGATACGAGCGGTAGAAGGACATCACCTTGTGCCGGCCCGTGTAGAGCCGCGCGAGCTTGATCGCGTTCTCGGTGGCTTCGGAGCCGCCGTTCGTGAAGAAGAACGTGTCGATGTCGCCGGGCGTGATCTCCGCGAGCCGCTCCCCAAGCCGCGCGCGCGGCTCGGTCGCCATGAACGGATTCGCATAGGCGAGCGTCGCGACCTGCTCCTGGATCGCGCGGACGACCCGTTCGTGCCCGTGGCCGATGTTCACGCACATCAGCTGGCTGTTGAAATCGAGGAACCGCTTCCCTTCCGGCGTCCAGAACCAGCAGCCCTTCGCGCCGGCAACGGGGATGGGATCGACCGCCGACTGCGCGGACCATTCGTACAGCGTGTGGCGCCGGGTCAGATCGACGATGTCCTGGCCGCTCATCGTCCCCGCCGTGCTTGCGGTCTTCATACGAGCTCCTTTAAGAGGGTTCCGGAGGTTGCTATGGTTCCTGGGGTTCCTACGGTTCTGGTTCCTAGGGTGCCTGGTTCCGAGGGTTCCGAGGGTTCAGTGGTTCACCCGCGGAACCAGAACCCCAGGAAACCTTAGGAACCTCCGGAACCCCAGGAACCCCCTTGTGTATCAGCCCATCCCCGGCGGCACGAACCGCCCATCAGCCGCGAGCCATCCGCCATCCGCGAAAAGGATGGTCCCGGTAACGTAGCTGGCCGCGTCGGAGGCCAGGAACACCGCGGGGCCGACCATTTCCTCGGCGCGGCCCCAGCGGTTGAAGACGCTCTTGGCGGCGTACGCGCTGTACCACTCGTGATTGTTCTTGATCGGCGCCGTGAGCGGCGTTTCGATCACACCCGGTCCGATGGCGTTCACGCGGACGCCGTACGGGCCGAACTCCGCGGCCGCCGTGCGCACGAGCTGCAGGATCCCTGCCTTCGTGGCGGCGTACACCGCCTGCCCAGGCTCGACCACCTGCGATCGGATCGACGAAAACAGCACGATGCTGCCCTTCTTGCGCGCCGTCATGATCCGTCCGGCCGCGCGCAGCACGTTGAAGTTCCCCTTCATGTTGACGTCGATGACGCGCGCGAACTCCTCGTCAGAGTATTTCAGAATCGGCTTGCGGACGTTGATGCTCGGCGTACAGATGACGATGTCCAGCCCGTGGCGCTCCTGCACCTCGTCGAACGTCCGATCGACGGCTGACGTGTCGCAGATGTCGAGCCGTGCGAATTCGCAGAGGCACTTGTCGGCTTCGGCCTGCTGCGCGACGCGGCGCGCTCCCGCCTCGTTGATGTCGAGGCAGACGACGCGCGCGCCCTGGCGCGCACAGCCGAGCGCGACCGCCTCGCCGATGCCGGACCCGCCGCCGATCACGACGGCGGTCTTTCCACTCAAATCGAACAGGTTCTTGCCCATCTACACGATCTCCTCGCGGACGCGGCGGGCGCGCGCGATGAATACGAGCACGAAGCCGGCGGCGGCGGCTACGAGCCCGAGCAGGTTTGGATTGAAAATGCCGAAGCCGCGGCCGTCTGTGCCGAAATGGACCGCGACGAGCGTCGCAATGCCTGCCGCAATCGACGCGAGCGCTTCGGGCGTGCCCCCTCGGCGTCCGGCAAGGCCCGCGATCACCGGCACGAAGAGGCTGACGCCCACCAGCGCATAGAAAATGCTCAGGGCGCCGATGATCGTCGCCAGCAGGATCGCCAGCACCACGCCGGCGATCCCCCCGGCCACCGCGGCAAGGCGCGCCACGAGGAGCACGCGGCGATCGTCCGCCTCGGGATGCAGGAAGCGCTTGTAGAGATCCTGAGAAAGCGACGTGGCGAGCATGAAGAGGATCGCATCGCACGTGCTCACTTCCGCCGAGAACACGGCCGCGAGGCCGAGCGCGCCGAGCCACGGCGGCAGCTCCGTCGCGAGCACCGTCGGCAGCACGAGGTTCTGGCTCGCGATGCCGGGGTGCAGAATCCGCCCGGCCACCCCGAAGAACACCGGCACGAACGAGAAGACCATCAGGAACACGGCCTGGACGCCGACGCCGATCTTGACGGCCTGCTCGCTCCGCGCGCCGTACACCTTCTGCACCAGGCCCGGCGACATCATGAACGACGGGCCGAACAGCGCGAGCAGCGCCCACCCGGAACCGGCGCCCGAGGAATGGAACATGTTGAAGAACCCGTCGGGCAGCCCGGGCGCCGCCATCATCGAGGACAACCCGCCGACCGACGCGTAGACGATCGGAATGGCGAGCAGAAATCCGACGAGCAGCACGACGAGCTGGACGAGGTTCACCCAGGCGGAACTGAGCAGGCCGCCGGCGACGAAGTACACCGTCATCACCGCGGCGCCGATGGCCGCGCCGACGGGGCGCGAGATCCCGGCGACGACGTTCAGGACAGCCGCGCCGGCAATGAGCTGTCCCGCGAGGATGAAGAGCGTCCCCACCCAGATGAGCGCGGCGATGATGCCGCGCACCGACGCGCCGTAGCGGTACTCCAGGAAATCACCAGCCGTGTAGAACCCGTGCGCCTTCGCGAGCCGCCAGATTCGCGGCCCCACCCAGAACGCGAGCACGAGCGAACCGATGCCGGCGGATCCGTTCCACCACCACGCGCTCACCCCGTCGCGGAAGGCAAGGCCCGTCGCACCCACCGTGGTGCCGGCGCCGATGTTGGCGGCGAGCACGGTGGAAAAGAGCAGCGGCGCGTTCAGCTTCCGTCCCGCCACGAAGAAATCGTTGCTGCCGCGCACGAGCCGCGCGACCCAGAGGCCGATCGCGGTCAACAGCATCGAGTAGACGATGAGGAGGCCGAGGTGGAGACTCACGTCAGAACGTCGGCGGCGTGTTGATCCAGATCAGGACGGCCTCGGACTCTCCCGGATTGAACCAGCGATGGCCGTGCGTGCTCTCGAACCAGAAGCTGTCGCCGGGCTGCAGCACGTAGCACTGCAACTCGTCCAGCCAGATCTCGAGCGTGCCGGCGAGCATGTGGATGAACTCCTCTCCCTGGTGCGAATACGAGCCGTCGCTGCCGGCCAGCGGCGCGACGCGGAAGATCATCGACTGGAGCATGGGGGCGCCGGTCGAGAGCAGCTCCATCCGGACGCCGGGCCCCACGTGCATCACGCGGCGATCCGACGGCGACACGAGCCGTCCCTCGTGGCGAGCCGTATGGAACAGCTGCGCGACGGTGGTGCCGTACGTCGTCGCGAGCTTCTGGAGCGTCGCGACCGAGGCGTTCGCCTTCGATCGTTCGACGGCGCTGAGGAAGCCCGTCGACACGTCGGCCCTCCGCGCGGCCTCCGCGAGCGCGAGTCCTTTCCGTTCGCGCATCCGCCGCAATCGCGGTCCCAGCGGACGATCGCCGCGGGGGACCGGCGGACGCGCCGGCGGACGCGCCGCGCGGCCGAGCTCGCGGCGGATCCCCGGCATGTTCAGCCGCTGGACCTCGCGCAGATATTTGATGCGCTTGAGCACGCTCAGCAGCTCCGGACTGTAGAGCCGGTAGCGTCCGCTGCTGCGGATGGGCGCGATGAGGCCTTCGCTCTCCCACAAACGGATCGTCGACGGGCTGACGCCGAGGATGCGCGCGGTCTGGCCGACGGTGAGAAAGCCGTGGCGCGGCGGCGGCACGCGGCGCTCGGCGCGCGCGGCGCCGCGCGAAGCTGCGGATCTGGGCATGGGAACTTCGGCGCGACGGGATCGTAGTGCATCCGGTGAGCGTTTGACAACGTTGCAGGATTCCTGTAACTAATGCGTCCCACACGCTGCTTCTCGAGGCGAGGTCCTCATGCGCATCACCCGTTGTGCCGTGCTCGTTCCCCTGCTCCTGCTCTGGACGGCGGCACCGTCCCGGGCGCAGGTCACCGGCTCGATCGCCGGGACCATCAAGGATGCCAGCAACGCCGTGTTGCCCGGCGTCACGGTCACCGTCACCGGCCCCGCGCTGCAGCGCGAAAGCGCGACCGCGGTGAGCGCCACGGACGGAACGTATCGGATTCCACTCGTCCCACCGGGCGTGTACGAGGTGCACTTCGAGCTGGCCGGCTTCGCGCCCATCGCGCGCACGGACGTCGAGGTCGCCATCAACCGCCAGACGACGCTGGATGTGTCGATGGCGGTGGCGGGCGTCTCGGAATCGGTTCAGGTGTCCGGGACGGTGCCGCTCGTCGAAGTCGCGCGGTCGGACATGACGTCGCGCGTGACCAGCCGCACGATCGATGCGCTCCCATTGAACGGCCGCAACTTCGTCGATCTCGTCGCGCTGGCGCCGGGCGCCCGGCCGGTGCCGGAGGGACAGCAGGGGGCGAACGTCTCGATCTTCGGCGAGCGCGGCACGGCGGTATCGTTTCTGGTGGACGGCGCCGAGAACAACGACCCGCTCCAGGGGGGCGCGGCCCTGCGCTACACGCAGGATTCCGTCCGGGAGTTCGAGGTCGTCACGACCGGGTACGAGGCTGAGTTCGGCCGCGCGCAGGGTGGCGTCGTCAACGTGATCACGCGGTCGGGCACGAACGCCGTCGACGGCCGTGCCTTCTGGTTCCGCCGCGACGATGCGATGGACTCGTCCAACGTGCCGGCGCAGGAGGGTCAGCCGAAGCAGGATGCGCCGAAGCTCGGGCGCGACCAGTGGGGCGGCACCCTCGGAGGGCCCATCAAACGCGACAAGGCCTTCTTCTTCGGCTCGTTCGAGCGGCTGGACGAGACGCGCGGCGTCAACATCGACCAGTCGGCGATCCCCGCGTTCCTCCGCAACGGCCTGGCGACGCCGGGCGGCACAGAGGACTTCGGCATCGGGCCGGAAACCGGCGCCTACACGCTCGTCGGCAAGATGGATGTCAACCTGACGTCCTCCAATCGCCTGAGCGTCACCGGCAACGCCAACGATCAGGACGTCACGGGGGAAATCAGTTCGCCGGTTGCCGGCACGCAGGCGCTGCCGAGCGCCGCGGCCACCACGAAGCAGAAGGGCTGGGCGGTGATCGCGCGCGAGACGGCGCTCTTCGGCACGTCGACGTTCCTCGAGAGCACGGCCGGCTACACGAGCCAGCTGTCGGGCACGAACCTGGAGCAGACGAAACGGTCGGAGCCGCTGCTCATCCTGCTGCAGAACCCCGGCTTCATTCAGACGGGGGCGCCGTTCGGCGGACAGACGAAGCGCGAGCCGGATCGCCTGCAGTTGTCCCAATCGCTGACGCACATGGCCATGTGGCACGGTGACCATCAGCTCAAAGGCGGCTGGGATTTCAACCGCGTCACGCTGACGGGGTACAACCAGGTCACGAACGATGTGGAGTACTCGGCCGCGTTCCTCGCGCCGGACGCGAACGCGATCAACGAGGAGCGCTTCCGCACGCTCGGCTTCGCGCAGTCGGCCGCGCGCTTCTTCACGCTCTCCGCGAACCCCGACAACTCGCTCGACATCGACATGACGAGCAACGCGACGGCGTTGTTCGCGCAGGACACGTGGCAGGCGCGCCCCGGCGTCACGATCAACGTCGGCCTGCGGTACGACTACGACAGCCTGTTCGGCGGCGACAAGAACAATCTGTCGCCGCGGCTCGGCATCGCCTGGGACGTCGGCAACCAGCACCGGACGATCGTCAAGGCCAACTGGGGCCTCTTCTTCGATCGCAATCTGCTGTCGGCGGCGGCGACGGTGCCCGAGAAGGGCGGGATCTTCACGCGCTCGGCGTTCGACGTCGCGCTGCCGCGGCTCGGCTCCGACTACACGGATTCGCTCATCGATCTCGTGATCACGTCCGGCTTCCCTACAGCCGGCGGCCGATCGCCCGCGGAGAACCCGGCCTACAAGACGTTCGCCGACGATCTGCGCGCGAACCCGCTCGCGCTCTACGACCTGCTCGGCATCGCGGTGACGGATCCCTCGGCGCCGCCGATCGTCACGGCCGACAACGTCCAGCAGCTGTCCGGGAAATCCGCGGCGCAGGTCGTCTCGCTGCTCGAATCGAAGTACCCCGGCACGGACTGGGAGTTCTTCGACGTGCCGGGCGGGTCGATCGTCGGCGACCGCGTGCTCTCGTTCTTTCCGCGCGGCCCGCTCGCCTTCAGCCGGGACGTCTCGCGCTACGCGGAGGATCGCACGCCGTGGACGAACGCGTTCAACGCCGGCGTGGACCAGCAGCTCGGCGACGACTTCAGCGTGTCGGTGATGTACGTCCATCGCCGCAGCCACGATCTCCTCACGCGGCGGATCGTCAACCTGTTCGACGTGCCGCCCGGCGATCCGAACTTCGGCCAGACCACGGACGGCGGGCCGCGCATCAGCCAGGTGGGCTACGACGGCCGGATCGAGTACGACGGGATCGTGCTGTCCGCGCGCAAGCGCTTCAGCGATCGCTATCAGTTCGCGGTCTCCTATACCGGCTCGCGCGCCAAGGACAATCTGCTGACCGGCGCCGTCGGGTCCGGCTTCAGCAACAACAACCATCCGGAGATCGATTTCGGCACGTCCAACCAGTCGGTGCCGCACATCTTCACCGGGACCGGCCTGGCGGTGCTGCCGTACGAGATCAACGTCAGCGGGATCGTGTTCTGGCGCAGCGGCTCCGCGTTCAACCCGCGCGGGATCGTCGACCTCGACGGCGACGGCCTCGTCGATCAGCGCGACACGACGCAGCCGCGCAACGAGTTCCGCATCGACGCCTACGCGGACGTGGACATGCGCGTCGAGAAGCGCTTCCGCCTGCCGGCACAGCACCAGGTGAGCGTCCTCTTCGAAGCGTTCAACCTGTTCAATCGCTCGAACGTGCAGAGCGTCTCCAACGTCGCGGGCCCCAGCTTCGGGACCCCGACCACGTACTTCGCGGGACGCGAGCTGCAGCTCGGCATCCGGTATTTCTTCGGGAGGCAATGAGCGCGGACATCGATCGCGTCCTGCGCGAAGTGGACGCCGCGGCGGACGAAGCCGCGGCGTTCACCTCCGAGCTGATTCGCGTCCCGACCGTCAATCCTCCGGGCGAGGCGTACGAACCGTGCGCGCGCCTGATCGGCGACCGCCTCGCGTCGTTCGGCTTCGAGATCGAGTACTTCGAGGCCGCCGGACGTCCCGAACATACGCGGACGCATCCGCGCATCAACGTGGTTGGCACGCGACGGGGACGGGCAGTCCGCCCGCTCGTGCACCTCAACGGCCATTTCGACGTGGTCCCCGCCGGCGCGGGGTGGACAGTCGATCCCTTCCGCGGCGAAATCCGCAATGGCCGGATCTACGGACGCGGCGCGTGCGACATGAAAGCCGGCATCGCCGCGGCCGTGTTCGCCGCCGAGGCCATCCGGCGCGCGGGAATCGAGCTGAATGGGTCCGTCGAGATCAGCGGCACGGTCGACGAAGAGAGCGGGGGGTTCGCCGGCGTGGCGTGGCTCGCGCAGCACGGCCGGCTGAGCGCCGACCGGACCGATTTCGTCATCATCCCCGAGCCGCTCCACGTGGACCGGATCTGCATCGGGCATCGCGGCGTGTACTGGTTCGAGGTGACGACGACCGGACGGATCGCGCACGGCAGCATGCCGTTTTTCGGCCGGAGCGCCATCGCCGACATGGGCCGCGTGCTCGATCGGATCGAGCGCGAGCTCCTGCCGCGGCTCGCGGCGCGCACGACCCGTGTGCCCGTCATCCCGGCGGGGGCGCGGCACGCCACGCTGAACGTGAACGGCATCGCCGGCGGCCAGCCCGTCGACGGGATCCAGACGCCGTGCGTCGCGGATACCTGCCGTGCGGTCTTCGACCGGCGCTTCCTGCTGGAGGAAGGGTTCGACGCGACGAAGACCGAGATCGTCGCGCTGCTGGACGACATCGCCGCGAACGACACCGGTTTCCGGTACGAGCTGCGCGATCTGATGGTGGTGCACCCGACGCGCACGCCGGAGGACTCGCCGCTCATCCCCGCGCTGCAGCGCGCGCTCCAGCGCGTGCTCGGCCGCGGCGGGGAGCTGGTCGCCAGCCCCGGCACCTACGACCACAAGCACGTCGCTCGCATCGCCGGCGTGCCGCACTGCGTCGCGTACGGCCCGGGCATCCTCGACCTGGCGCATCAGCCCGATGAGTACTGTTCCATCGAGGACCTCGTGAACGCGACGAAGGTCATCGCGCTGGCGATGCTGGATCTGACCCGCACGTAAAGGACGTTCCCTGTATGGCTCTTCCCAACTACATCGCCGGCGCGTGGCAGTCGTCCGACGCCGAGGCGATCGATGTCACCAATCCCGCGACGGGCGACGTGCTCGAGCGCGTCCCGCTCTCAGGGGGCGCCGACGTGGACCGCGCGGTCCGCGCCGGCCTCCAGGCGTTCGAGGGATGGCGCCGGACGCCCGCCGTCGACCGCGTGCAGTTCCTGTTCCGGTTCAAGCAGCTGCTCGAGGATCACTTCGAGGACATCGCGCGAACGATCACGGTCGAGTGCGGCAAGACGCTCGACGAGTCGCGCGGCGAGCTTCGGCGCGGCGTCGAAAACGTCGAGACGGCCGCCGGCATTCCCGCACTATCCATGGGCTACAACGCCGAGGACATCGCGTCCGGCATCGACGAGATCATGATCCGCCAGCCGCTCGGCGTCGTGGCGGCGATCACGCCGTTCAATTTTCCGGGCATGATCCCGCTCTGGTTCCTTCCGTACGCCATCGCCTGCGGCAACTGCTTCATCGTCAAACCATCCGAGCGCGTGCCGCTGACGATGAAGAAGGTGTTCGATTTGATCGACCAGCTCGGGCTGCCGCCCGGCGTGGTCGGCCTCGTGAACGGCGGCAAGGACGCCGTCGACGCGCTGCTCGATCATCCCGGCATCCGCGCCATCTCCTTCGTCGGATCGACCCCCATCGCGCAGTACGTGTACGCCCGCGCCGCCGCGTCGGGCAAGCGCGTCCAGTGCCAGGGCGGCGCGAAAAACCCGATCGTCGTCATGCCGGACGCCGACATGGAGATGGCGGTGAAGATGGCGGCCGACTCGGCGTTCGGGTGCGCCGGCCAGCGCTGCCTCGCCGCGTCGATCGTGATGCCGATCGGAGGAGCACGCGAGTCGTTCACCCCGCGGATGCTGGAAGCCGCGGCGATGCGCCGCGTCGGGGACGGCCTCGACCCGGCGACGGAAATGGGCCCGGTGATCACCGCACAGAGCCGCGAACGGATCGCCGGGCTGATCGAGCAGGGGATCGCCGACGGCGCACGCGTGCTCGTCGACGGACGTCCCGGACTTCCCGATCGTCCGCGCGGACACTTTTTGCGTCCCACGATCGTCGAGACCCGCCAGCCGGGCAGCGCGATCGCGACCACCGAGATCTTCGGGCCCGTGCTCGCGCTCTCCGAAATGGCCACGCTCGACGAGGCGATCGACGCGGTGAACCGGTCGGCCTTCGGCAATATGGCGTGCATCTTCACGTCCAGCGGCGCGGCCGCCCGCCGATTCCGTTACGAAACGAAGGCGGGTAACATCGGCGTGAACGTCGGCGTCGCTGCCCCGATGGCGTTCTTCCCATTCACCGGATGGAAGGGCAGCTTCTTCGGCGACCTGCACGCGCAGGGCCGCGATGCCGTCGAGTTCTACACCGACAAGAAGGTCGTCGTCGAACGATGGCCCAAAGAGTGGTCTCGGACGTTTTGAGGGAAACCCGATGAAGCATGCACATGCGCTGGCGGCAGTCCTCGTGATCGCGCTCGCCGGCGGACTCGCGGCGGCTCCTCAGGCGCCGGCGCCGCAGAGCACTCCGCACAAGGGCCTGACGGACGTGCCCGGGATCAAGGTGGGGCACTTCACGTTGTCGGAGCGCCCGACCGGGTGCACCGTCATCCTGACCGAAGCCGGAGTCGTCGGTGGCGTGGACGTGCGCGGCGGCGCGCCGGGTACGCGCGAAACGGACCTGCTCGATCCCGTGAACACCGTGTCGGTCGTGTACGGCCTCGTGCTGTCCGGCGGCAGCGCGTTCGGACTCGACAGCGCCACCGGCGTGATGCGGTATCTCGAGGAGCACGGCATCGGGTACGACGTCGGCGTTGCGAAGGTCCCGATCGTCCCCGCGGCGATCCTCTTCGATCTCGGATTCGGCGGCAGCGCGAAGATCCGTCCCGGCGCGGACTGCGGCTACAAGGCGGCGGCCGCGGCCACCGACGGGCCCGTGCAGGAAGGCAACGTCGGCGCCGGCGCGGGCGCAACGGTCGGCAAGATGGGCGGGCCGAAGCGCATGATGAAGGCCGGGCTCGGCTCGGCGTCGATCACGATGCCCAGCGGCCTGATCGTGTCCGCGATGGTGGCCGTCAACGCCGTCGGTGACATCATCGACCCGGCGACCGGCCAGGTGATCGCCGGCGTCCGGACGCCGGACGGCAAGGCGCTCGCCGACGCCCGCAAGCTGCTGCGCTCCGGCGCGCTCGCGCCCGCACCGCGCACGCACGAGAACACCACGATCGGTGTGGTGGCCACGAACGCGAAGCTGACGAAGGCGGAAGCCACGAAGATTGCCCAGATGGCGCACGACGGCTACGCGCGCGCGATCTCCCCGGTCCACACGCCCGGCGACGGCGATACGATCTTTTCACTGGCGACCGGCACGTTCACGGGACCGGCGAATGTGACCGTCATCGGCGCACTCGCCGCCGAGGTCATGGCCGACGCCATCGTCCGCGCCGCAACCGAAGCAACGGCCTCCTCTGGCGTGCCTGCGGCACGCGATCTCGGGACCATTCCGGAGCGACTGAAGAAGTAGCGCATCCGAAACAAGGAGAGACGCGCTAAAGGCGCGGCCCGCCGGAGCGGAGCGGGGCATGGGGCCCCCGCGAGCGACGGCGATTGGGGGGTCAGCCGGGGCGAAGCCCCCGGTTAAATATGCTCGGGGCGGAAGCCCAGGCCAACCATCCGGGCCGGGAGGCGGCGCAGCACCGGGTGGTCGCGCAGCAGGCGCGCGACCAGGGGCAATTCCATCGGGCTGCCGCTGCGCAGCGCGCGGCCGACGACGCGATTCTGGATGAGCACCTGGATGCGCTGCGTCGCGCGCGTCGGGAAACTGCGCCGGCGCTGCACTGATCGCAGCTGCTCGAGATCGACGCGCCCCGCTCGCAGCGGCGACGCGAGGATGTTCGACGCGGCGACGGCGTCCTGAATCGCGAGATTGATGCCCACGCCGCCGACGGGGGACATCGCGTGCGCCGCGTCGCCGATGCACAGCAGCCCGTCGCGCGCCCACTCGCGAAGACGATCCACCTTCACCGTCAACAGGCTGATGTCGTCCCACGTCTTCAGCTCGCCGACGCGATCCGCCGTGAACGGGACGACGTCCGCGATCGTCTGCCGCAGGGAGTCGAGACCTTCGCGCCGCAGATCCTCGTAGGCTCCCTTGGGGATGACGAATCCGCATTGCCAGTAGTCGCCGCGGTCGATCATCACCAGCATGTGGCCGTTGCGGATGTAGCCGAGCGCCTCCTTCGGATCGGTCGGCGCGCGCGACAGGCGCATCCAGAGGACGTCCATCGGTGCGCCGAGCGTCTCCACCTCGAGGCCCGCCTGCGCACGCACCGTCGAGCTGCGGCCGTCGGCGCCGATGACGAGCGCGGCGCGAACTTCCAGCGGCCCGTCCGGCGTGCGGGCGCGCACGCCCGTCACGCGGCCGTTCTCCTGAATCAGGCCGACGACCTCGGCCCGCATCTTCAGCGTGAAGCCTGGATACCGCCGGCCGTGCTCGGCGAGGAAATCGAGAAAATCCCACTGCGGCATCAGGACGATGAACGGGCACTTCACCGGCAGGTGGGTGAAGTCGGCGATCATCACGTGCTCGTCGCCGATCTGTCCGCCGAGCCTGCGCAGCTCCTGGTGCGGCCGCGCGAGAAATCCGTCGAGCCAGCCGAGCTCGTCCATCAGCTGCAGCGTCGACGGATGAACGGTGTCCCCGCGAAAGTCGCGGAGGAAATCCGCGTGCTTCTCGAGGACAACGACGTCGACGCCGGCGCGCGCGAGCAGCACGCCGGCCATCATGCCGGCCGGACCGCCGCCGGTGATGCAGCAGCGCGTCGTGATCACCACGGGCGCCGGCCCGTCCGGTGCGTCATGCGGCACGCGAGCCGCGCCAGCGCCGGAGACCGGCGGCGAACGTCAGCCCGGCGGCGACGAACGGCAGCACGCGCGTCATGTCCGACATGACGGCCCTGGTGTAGGCGCTCGATCGCATCACGTGGCCCCGATGCGGACCGGTCGTGCGGCCGTCCTCCTGCGGACGATCCAGACTGCCCTCCCGCGGCTGGCTGCGTGAATTCGTACGCTGCATCCGGAACATCGTCCGTTCCATGTACACGTCGCTGACGCGCGGCGCGACCATTCCCATCACCGCCATCATCCGTCCGCCGCCGCCGAGGGTCACCTCGCGGGTCGGCTCCTCGGCGCAGCGAAGAATCGTTTCGGCGACGACGTCGGGCGCGTACACCGGCGGCGGCAGCTCGGGCGCGCCGCTCTCCATGTAGTTGCGCGCATGCTCGACGTACGGCGTGTCGATCGCGGACGGCTTCACGAGCGTGACGGCGATCGGGATGCCGTCGTGCTCCAGCTCCATGCGGAGCGCATCGGTGTAGCCCTGCACCGCGTGCTTCGACGCCGAGTAGATGCCCTGCATCGGAATCGCGCGATCCGAGACGATGCTGCCGATGTTGATGAGCGCGCCGCCGCGTTCCCCCATCAACCGCACCGCCGTCCGGCAGCCGTGCACGACGCCCCAGAAGTTCGTGTCGAACAGCCGCTTCTTGTCTTCCAGGGGGACGTCGGCCAGCTTGCCGTAGATCGAGACGCCGGCATCGTTCACCCAGGTGTCGACGCGGCCGTATTCGCGAATCGCGGTCTCGCCGATCCGCTCGACCGCGGCCGGATCGGCCACGTCGGCGACGGCGTACGTGGCGCGCCCGCCGCGGTCGCGAATCTCGTCGCACGCGCGCATGAGGTCCTGCTCGTTGCGCGAGCTGAGCACGACGCAGGCACCCTGTTCGGCCGCGAGCTGCGCGGTCGCCAGGCCAATGCCGCTGGACGCGCCGGTGACGACGATCACCTGGTCGCTGACGGGCTTCAATCTCGGTTCGCGGCTCTTCCGTGGCATACAGGCTCCTTGGTTTTCTGCTCGCGCCTGCAAGTCAGTGACCAGCCCTAAGCCGCCAGCTTCCAGCCGCCAGCTTCCAGCTTTCAGCTTCTCGTTCTCGGCTTTCAGCTGGAGGCTGGAGGCTGGAGGCTGGAGGCTTTTACTCTCTGACCATCACCAGCACGTCGCGTGCGGCGAAGTCGTGCGTAAGTTTCCCCTCTGGCGTCGGCACGCTCGCTTCCGTTTCGAGATTGCGCCAGCCGTCCGGCATGGTTCGCGGCAGCGTCAGCGTTACGCGGTGCGGCGCTTCGTCGTGATTGATCGCAATGACGAGGGTGTGGCCGGGCGCATCGAGGATGCGCGCTTCGACGAGGCCGGGAGCGCCGTCGATCGAAATGTCGGGGCGGATGCCGGCGTCTTCGACGAGCGCCTGCAGCAGCGTGCCCGCGGCGCGATGCTTGTCGGGATCGGTTTCGAACGCCGCTGCGGGAAAGGTGCCGATCAGAGTCGCACGGCCGCGTCCGAACGGCGCGGATGTCATCGCGGGTGCGCCGTCCTCGAAGCGCGCCAGCACGCGAACGTCATCGCGGAGCGGATCGAGCGACTCCGCGAACGTCGCGCCGGGAACGGACTGTCCGGCAAGCGGCGCGAGCGCTCCGGTCAGCCCCTCGGCCATGTTCATCGTCACGATGTCGCCCGAGCGCAGCAGACGCTCGCGCGCGCCGAAGACCTCGTCCAGCCCTGCGCCGGGAATGCGCGGACTCGCGAAGCCGCGCTCGTCGTTCCACGCGGGACGCGCTTCGCTGATGAGCACGCCGCCGCCTTCGACGAACGCCTTCAGCGCGGCGGCCGCGGCGGATGGCAGCATGAGCGGCGTGCCGAGATAGACGGCCGTGTAGCGCTTCGCGCCGCCCGCGATCAGATCGTCGACGTGCAGGAAATCGACGGGGATGTTGCGCTCGAACATCGCCCGGTAGAACCCGATCATCGAGTTGCGCACGGTCGTCCCGGGTCCGACCGTGTTGCCGCCGACGAGATACGACAGCCGGTTATAGAGGACGGCCACGCGCCCAGGCCGCGGCCTCGCCGAAGCCAGCAGCGGCGTCTCGCGCTGCACGATGCGCGCGAAGGCGCCGGCGGCTTTCGCGCGGTCCGTCACGCGTCCGTCGAGATCGATGAGGCCGTAGCCGTTCGATTCGTACCCGGAGCTCATCGGATAGTACGCGTAGTAGCTGATCGACCGCGCGCCGCGCGACAGCGCCGCCCATCCCCAGAGCCGGACGTCCGAGGGCGTCACCGGAGTGGCGACGCGCACGCCCGTCGCGCCTTGTCCGGCCTGCAGCTCCCCCACCCACCAGCCCTTGTCGCCGGCCGCGGAGCGGATGCCGTCGAGCGCCGACGTGAGACGCACCGGCGACCACGGCGTCGCCGCCGCGGCGTGGCGCGGATACAGCGACGTGCCGTAGAAGTCCACCGCGTCGCTCATCCACCAGTCGTCAGGGTTGCCGTAGCCGGAGAGGGGACTGAGCATGACCGCGGGCGCGTCCGAGTGGCTGCTGATCGGGTACTGCCCCTGGAGGCCCGTGGCGTCCGCCTTCGCGCGCAGATCGTCGCGCAGCTTCGCCGCGACGAACGTGTTCCAGTCCATCAGGTCCGTATAAGAAAGGATGGTGCCGTAGCGCGGCGCCTCTGCCTCGTCCCAGTCGTGGAACGTCCGGTACCACGCCGCATTCAGCGCGTCCAGCGTCCCGTACTTCTGCCGCAGCCAGTCGCGAAACCGTGTCTGCGTGTACTGGCAGTAGCAGAACGCCTTCGGCTCGTTGAACCAGACCCAGTTGACGATGTGCGGCTCGCTCCAGACGTCGACTCCGTAGAGCGAGCGGTGCTGCCGCGCGCGATCGCCGACCGCGCGGATGAAGCGCGTCATCGCGGCGCGCACCTTCGGGTGATCGATGCAATAGCCGGGCGCCGCCTGTGAGCCGATGCGCTCGCCGCCGGCCGTGACGAAGCTGGCGTCCGGATACGCGGCCCCGACCCACTCCGGCGACGAGTCCGTGTAGATCTGCACGATGACGCGCAGGCCCGCCTCGTCGGCCAGCGTCATCAATTGATCGAGTGCCGCGAACTGAAACTCCCCTTCGCGCGGTTCGACCGAGGCCCAGTCCACCCACGCCTTGATGCTGTTGAAGCCGAGGCCTTTGATCGTCTCGAGATCGTGACGCCACGCGTTTCGCTGCGCCTCGACGTCGCGGGGCATCATCGGCGCGCGGACAGTGCCGCCGCCGTACCACACGCCGACCGGGATGAACGTGGACGGCC
>DASSOM010000323.1:0-3480 GCA_035700625.1 Vicinamibacterales bacterium | reverse complement strand
CGATCGACGTGGCGGCGAGTGCGGCGCGGCAGTGACCCTGGCGGCGGAGCCAGATCGGTCGCGCGGTGCCTCGGCCTACGCCCGGAAAAATGCGCTTCCGGCGGGTGGCTCACGGAGCCCGCTCCGGCTCGGGTGATCCGCGCGCCAGTGAACAATCGGTTGGACGGCCGGGTGATTCGGTCGTCAGCGGCGCATCGGCGCCTCCGCGGCCCGGCACGCCTTTCAGCGCATTTTTCGACCTGACGCTGCGGGCTGGCCGCATCGCATCGCGGGACCGATCTGGCTCCGCCGCCAGGGTCACTGCCGCGCCACTTCCGCCGCCACGTCGATCGACGGCACCGTCCGAATGACGGCGCGCGTGTTATACCGTTCGAGGTACTCCTCGTAGGCGCGGCCGCGCGGGTAGTGCTCGTCGGGGCCGTACGGATACCGCGTCATCTTATGGAACGGCAGCGGGCCGAGGGTGTCCGGCGTCGCCGACCGGATGTTCATCTCCTTGCTGAAGCCGTCGGCGTGCAGCAGGAACGTGCGGCGCCAGCCCGCGCGCGGCGGCGCCGGCGCGGCGAACGACAGCGCGACCTCGTCGCCCGGCATCGACACGACGAACATGTCGTCGGTGCGCGCCAGCAGCGGGCGCACGTCCCCTTCGCGCGTGTAGCGGCCGGGGATCGTCTTCCAGGGATTGACGGTCGAGACGCACTCGAAGCGGGGACGCGTGGGCTGTCCTCCAGTAGGGACATTCGCGCAAGAAACAAGATCTGACTCCTCAGAGAAGCCGCGCCAGGCCAAATTGGCGGAGAGGGGATCGATCGTCGTCATCGGGTAGTCGGCGCTGGCAGGAGACGCGACCTGCACCTGATCCCAGTGAATTTGCATGTTCGTCGCGATGCGGACCTCGCGCGACGGGCCGAGCCACTTGCCGGCGAGATCGACGACGAGCGTTTGGGGGCGGCCGACGGGAAAACCCAGGTTGTCGATGACGGTCTGCCACGCGCCGTGGGCATCGCGCACCTGCACGACGGGAGGCTGCAGCGCGAGGCCGGCCTGCGACGCGGCGACGTTGTCGTTCGAGAACGCGTAATCGGTCCACCCGGTCAGCAGCAGCAGATCGGCGCCGGCGCCCGCGTCGACCGTCAGGGAATGCGGCACGGCGTATCCGCGAACCGCCAGCCGCGTAAAATCGTCCACGGCGTGGCCGTCGCGTTCGGCGACGAGCGGACGCACGTCGTGTCCGTGCTCGTCGACCGCTCGCGCGGGCGCGTGCGCGCCGCGCGCCGCAACCAGCCGCAAACCGGTGTGCGGCGGATCGGTCAGCCCCTCGTCCGGGTAGACCTCGACGTCCGCGGGATGATCGACCACAACGAGCCGGGTCCGATCGAGGAACATCGCCTCTTCGAGCTCGTTCGTGACGCGCAGCTCGTAGCGGCCGCCGCGCGCGCGGAGCTGATCGCCGGTGATGCGCACGTACTCGTCCGGGTCCGGCGTGTTCCAGCCAGACGGCCCCGTCCAGTCTCCCATCTCGCCGCCGCCGAGGAAGTCCGTGACGAACTCGAACCGATACCCGTTCCAGGTGTAGAGAAATGGACACGACGAAGGCTTCCGATCGAGCTCTTCCACGCGGACGCGCGCCCCCGGCGCAAGCTCGCTCTGCAGGATGCCGGACGGCCACAGCACGCGGACGACATCGGCGGCGTCGCGGGAGCCGATGCCGAACAGCAGATCGGCCGGGCCGATCGCCGGCCAGGCGGATGACGTCTCGAGCATCTGACGCAGGCTGCCGGCGCGGATCTCCACCTTCGCACCGGCGGCGCTCCGGTTGCTGACGCGCGCCGCGAGGGTGACGCGCACCGCATGGTTGCGGCTGCCGCCGTCGTTGCGCCAGACCTGCACGCCGCTGCCCAACCGCCACACCACGGCATCGGTGTCGCCGTCGGCGTCGAGATCGCCGAGGGCGAGCGACGAGGGATAACCGAGCGCGTCCAGCCCGGCGCGGTGCGTCTCGTCCGACCAGCGCGCGCCGAGATTTCTCAACAACCGCACGCCCTGCCCGGTCACGACCAGCAGATCCAGCAGCCCGTCGTTGTCGTAGTCGACGAACTGGGCGTCGATGGCTCCGGCGGTGACGTCAGGCGCATCGCGCATCACGAATTTCCCACGGCCGTCGCTGAGCGCGAACACGCCGGCGCGGTCGCGACGGGCGAACAAGAAATCGACGAAGCCGTCCTTGTTCACGTCCGCCGCGGTTGCAGTCGCGGTCACCGAGCCAGGGTGAAGCCCCGCCGCCTCGGCCGCGTCCTGGAACGTGCCGTCGCGCATGTTGCGATAGAGCGTCGGCGCGCCGCTCGACGAGGTCACGAGCAGATCGACATCGCGGCGATTGTCGAAGTCGGTCGGGATGATCGTCGCGGTGTCATCCGCCACGCCCTGCGCGACGAATCCGGCGGCGCGCGTGATTTCCGTGAACGCACCGTTCCCGTTGTTGCGGAACAGATGGATCCCTGGTGCGGTCACCATATCGAGATCGCCGTCGTGATCGACGTCCACCCATGCCGCAGAGGTGCTGTACAGCCTGTCTATCTGCAAACCCGCCGGCGTCACGCGCTCGAACGTGCCGTCCGACTTCTGATGCAGCAGCGCCGCGCCGTGCCGGCCGGCGACGAACAGATCGGGACGCCCGTCGTTGTCGTAATCGCCGGGGACAAGGCCAACGGGCAGCTGGTCGTTGAGCAGCTCCGGCGGCAGCGGCGGCATGACCTTCTGCTCGCGGACCCGACCGCCTTCATTGCGGAAGAAGCGCAGCGCCCCGGGCACCAGCACGGTCAAATCCAGATCGCCGTCGGCATCCACGTCGAACAAGCGGACCGTCCCACGCCGATTGGCGTCGGCCGGCGCGCCGGCGCCGAACACTTCACTCGTCGCATCCGAAAAGGTCACGTCGGGTGAAGTTGCATCCACGAGCGCCGGCTCCGCGCCAGTCGACGCGATTGCCTCGGCATAGCGCCCCTGCTGCAGGTAGCCCTGCGCGTAGGTCACCGCATACGGGCTGTCGCGCAGTTTCTGGAACGCGTCCATCGCCTGCCGTCCGGCAGCCGTTTCTCCCGCACGCGTGAGCGCCGTCGCGAGGCCGTATGCGGCGGTCGCGTTGTACGGCTCCGCCCCGGTTGCCTCGCGGAACAGCTGGACGGCCGACGGGTAGTCGCGCTTCTGCAGCTGGAGCTGCCCGAGATTGACCTTCGTCGCGGCGTCGGCCGGATCGATCTGCAGCACGCGCCCGAACGCCGCCTCCGCGGCATCGGCATCGTTGCGCGCGCGCGCGATGAGCCCGAGCACGAAGGGCGGTTGCGGCCGATCCGGGAGCCCCGCCGCGGCGGTCCGCGCCTCCGGCAGCGCGGCCTCCGGATCGCCGGCGTAGAGCAGCGCAATCGCGAGGTTGAGGTGGACGGCAGGCAGATCCGAATCGATCGCGAGCGCCTGGCGGAA
>DASSOM010000322.1:0-3327 GCA_035700625.1 Vicinamibacterales bacterium | reverse complement strand
TTCTTCGGCGCGGCGCGGACGCGGACGATTCGCGAGGCCACCGTCGTCCTGCTGCGGCCGACCGTGGTGACGGCCGGCCGGCGGCCCGGATTGTAAGTCAACGAAGAGGCTCCCCCATGTACGAGGACTATTTCGGATTTGCCGAGAAGCCATTCAGCCTGACGCCGGATCCCAAGTACCTGTTCAAGAGCGCCACGCACGCCAGCGCGTTCGAGCTGCTGCAGTACGCGGTGCGGCGCCGCGAAGGCTTCGTCGTGATCACCGGCGGCATCGGCACGGGCAAGACGACGCTGTGCCGCGCGCTGCTCGATCAGGTCGACCGGCGGACGTTCACGGCGCTGATCCTGAATCCGTTCGTGTCCGAAGACGATCTGCTGCGGCTCATTCTGCAGGACTTCGGCGTCGTGTCGCGGCGCGAGGTTGCGCGCGGGCGGCTCGCGGGCGTCAGCAAGCAGGACCTGATTCAGACGCTGAACGAATTCCTGTTGTCGCTGCTGCCGCTGGGTGCGGGGGCGATGCTGATCGTGGACGAGGCGCAGAACCTGCCGCTCCAGGTGCTGGAGCAGCTGCGCATCCTGTCCAATCTCGAAACGGAAAAAGAGAAGCTGCTGCAGATCGTGCTCGTCGGCCAGCCGAACCTGAAAGACCTGCTGCGCACGCCGACGCTGCGCCAGCTCGATCAGCGCGTGTCGATCCGCTACGACCTCGCGCCGCTCTCGCGCGAGGAAACGGGAGCCTACGTCGGGCACCGGCTCGCGATTGCGGGCGGATCGGGCGTGACGTTCTCCTCGCGTGCGATGGATGCGGTGTACCGCTGCACGGGAGGCGTCCCGCGGCTGATCAATCTCGTCGCCGATCGCGCGCTGCTGGGCGGGTACTCCGCGCGCACGGCGGCTATCCAGCCGGCACACGTCTGGCGCGCGGCGGAATCGCTCGAGCTGACGCCGCCGCGCCGCCGCCTGTTCACGTGGGTGCGCCAGCGCGCCGCGGCGTTCGCCGCCGGCGCGAGCGTCGCGAGCCTGTTTGCCGTCGCCGCGCCGCTCACGTGGCAGCCGCGGCTGTCGGCGGGGCCGGCGCCGGTCGTCGCGGTTGCTCCGGCGACTCCTCATGCGGACGTCGTCCTGCCGCAGGAGTCGTCTTCATCGACGACGCATGCGATCGCGACCACCGGATCTCCCGAGGCGCCGAAGGCGAAGGTCGTGCCGATGCCTGCGCGCCCGTACTGGGTGCTCGTCGCGTCGTTCCGCACGCAGGGTGAAGCCGATTCGCTCGTCGCGGATCTTCAGTCGCAGGGCTTCGGCTCGCGGATTTCGCACGTGACCAGTCCGACCAGCGGCCGATGGCTGCAGGTGCTGGCGGGGCCGTTCGCGGAGCTGCCGGCGGCGCAGCAGGCGGAAGCGCGCCTGCGGGAGGCGCCCGCGTACGCCGACGCGCACGTCACACGGCGGTGAGCCTGATCCACGAGGCGCTGCGGAGCGGATCCTCCTCGCGCGGCGGCGCGCGCACTGCACACGCCGATTCGGTGCTGCGCACGCTGGGATATCGGCGGCGCCCCGTGCGAGGACGATTGTTTTCCGTCCTCTTGATCGCCGCTGTAGTGGGCGCCTCCTATGCGGCGTGGGCGTGGACGCGTCCAATTCCGGAGGCGGCCGCGCATTCGAAGCCGCGACCGGTCAGCCCACCAAGACCCGCTGCCAGCAGACCCGTTGGCGCGTCCCCTGCCAGCGTCGTGGATCGTCGGACAGTCGTTCCGGATGCGGACGTCGCGCCGCCTTCCACGACGGCCGCGGCGTCTCTGCCGGCCCGCGTTCGCGCACAGACCAGTCCTGCAGCGACGTCCGAACACGTCAGCCCTCATGCATCGGCGCCGCCGAAAGTCGTTTCCGCGCCGGTCCGCATCGAAGGAGCGGCGCCGCCGCGCGACGACTTTCAACTCGCCCTGTACTACCAGCGCGCCGGCGATGCCGATCGCGCGCAGACCCACTACCGGGTTGTGCTCGCGCGGAATCCGACGAACGCCGAAGCGCACAATAATCTCGGGCTGCTGCTGAAGGAGGCCGGACAGCTCGACGCGGCCATCGACGAGTTCCGCCGGGCGCTCGCCGTCAATCCCCAATACGTGCGCGCGCTCAACAACCGCGCGGTCACCGAGCTGGCGCAGGGGCACGTCGACGCGGCGGCCGCGGACTTGAACACTGCCCTCGCGGTCGACCCGGACAACGTCGACGCGCTCGTGAACCTCGCGCTCACGCGGAAGGCGGCCGGCCAGCCGGAAGACGCTCGCCTGCTGCTCATGCGCGCGCTGGTCGCCGATCCCCGCAGCGCTGCCGCGCACTACAACCTCGCGGTGCAGTACGATCGCGAGGGCGAAATCACCCGCGCGGTCGAGCACTATCGCGCCTTCCTCGAGTTCGCCGGCGCCAACTACGCCGCGCAGGCCGCCGACGTCCGCGCCCGCCTCGCCCGTCTCGAACGCGGCGAGTCGTAGCGCCGCATACCACCGGTCCTTCCTTTCCTCCGTTCCCTCAGCTGGCAGCTGGCAGCTGGAAGCTGGAAGCTGGAGGCTGGAACCTGATACCTTCTCCCCATGTCTGAAATCGACGCCCTCCTGTCCGAAAACCGACGGTTCGCGCCGGACGCCGCGTTCCGGGCGCAGGCTCACGTGCGCGACGAAGACGTGTACGCGCGCGCGGCTGCCGATCCCGAAGCGTTCTGGGCCGGTTTCGCGCATGAGCTCGACTGGATGCGCCCCTGGGACCGTGTGCTCGAGTGGGCCTCGCCGTACGCGAAATGGTTCGTCGGGGGGCAGTTGAACGCGAGCGTCAACTGCGTCGATCGGCACGCGCGCACCCCGCGGCGCAACAAGGCAGCGCTGATCTGGGAAGGGGAGCCTGGCGATCGCCGGACGCTCACGTATTGGGATCTGTATCGCCAGGTGAACGCGTTCGCGAACGTGCTGAAGTCGCTCGGCGTCAAGCGCGGCGACCGGGTCGCGCTCTATCTGCCGCTCGTACCCGAGCTGCCGATTGCGATGCTCGCGTGCGCGCGCATCGGCGCCATCCACAGCGTCGTCTTCGGCGGCTTCAGCGCGGAGTCGCTGCGCGATCGGATCAACGACGCGAAGGCCGTCCTCCTCGTGACCGCCGACGGCGGCTACCGCCGCGGACAGATCGTGCCGCTGAAGCAGATGGCCGACGAAGCGCTCCGCGATACGCCGTCGATCCGCAACGTGGTTGTCGTGCAGCGCACCGGTGGCGGGACGTTCCCCGTCGACATCCAGGAAGGGCGCGACCACTGGTATCACCGGCTGATGCAGCGCGCGCAGGC
>DASSOM010000321.1:0-23370 GCA_035700625.1 Vicinamibacterales bacterium | reverse complement strand
GCACGGATCGCTCGAACGCAGCGAGGCGATCCTTGCCGCCAATCCAGAGATTGCAGAGGACGATATCCACGTCGCCGCGGTCCTCGGCGACGACGCGGCGGTATCCCGTGTCATCGCACGCGACGCGGCGGCCGCCACGTCGCGGGGCGGCCCGCGCGGATGGGACGCGCTCACCTATCTGTGCTTCTCGAAATATCTGCGGCTCGATCCGTCACGCTCGGACGCCTTCGTGCGCGCGGCGCGGGCGCTGCTGGACGCGGGTGCGAGCGTGCGCACCGGCTTCTGGGAGCCGGATCATCAGCCGAAGCCGGAGTGGGAGAGCGTGATGTATGGCGCCGCGGGTGTGGCGCATCACCCGGAGCTCACGCAGCTGCTGCTCGAGTACGGCGCCGATCCGAACGACGAGGAAACGCCGTATCACGCGCCCGAAACGTATGACAACCGCGCGCTCGATGTGCTGGTGCGCAGCGGCAAACTGACCGACGACAGCCTCACGATGATCCTGCTGCGCAAGACTGACTGGCACGACGACGACGGCGTCACGTGGCTGCTCGAACGCGGCATCGACCCGAACCGGATGACCCGCTTCGGCAAGACGGCGCTGCACAACGCCCTGCTGAGCGACAACGGACTCCGTATCATCGAGGCGCTCCTCGACCACGGCGCCGATCCGTTGCTCGGCCTCGAACGCGACGAGCGGATTCGGACCGGCGCCGCTGGTCAGACCGCGGTGTCGATCGCCGTCCGCCGCGGTCGCGGTGACGTGCTGGATCTGTTCGAGCGCCGCGGGATCCCGCTCGCCCTTCGGGGCGTCGATCGGCTGATGGCCGCCTGTGCGCGCGACGATGACGAGCGCGTCCGCTCGATCGCAGACGCCGAACCGCATCTCGTGGACGAGATCGTCGTCGAGGGGGGCACGCTGCTCGCGCAGTTCGCGGGGAACGGAAACACCGCGGGGGTACGACATCTGCTCGACCTTGGCGTGGACGTGAATGCCCGCTACGTCCAGGGCAACAGCTATCTCGGCATCGCCCCGGACAGCACGGCGCTGCACGCGGCGGCGTGGCTCGCGCGACATGCCACGGTGGCGCAGCTCGTCGAGCGCGGCGCGGCGATCAACAGGCCGGATGGAAAGGGGCGCACGGCGCTCGCGCTCGCCGTCCGCGCCTGCGTCGATTCGTACTGGACGCGCCGGCGCTCGCCCGAATCGGTCGCCGCGCTCCTGAACGCGGGCGCCTCCGTGCGCGGCGTCGTGTTCCCCTCGGGCTACGCGGACGTCGACGCGCTCCTGGCCGCGCACGGAGCCCGGTCCGGCTCGGACTAGCAGACGAACGTGAACATGAACACACGCGTCATCGCTCTCGCGCTCGTCGTCGTCGCGCATTTCGCGATCACCGTGGCGCATGGCGCCGCGCACACGGCGGCGGACGTCCGGCTCGGACCGATCGGACTCGCCTTCGTGTTCATCGTCATCATCATTGGCCCGATTGGCGGGCTGGTGTGGATGCGCTGGAACCGGACGGCCGGTGCGTGGCTGATCGCGGCCGCCATGACGGGCGCACTGCTGTTCGGGTTCGTGAATCACTTCGTGATCGACGCGGCGGACCGCGTCGATCACGTGACGGGTCCGGCGCGGACCATGTTTCAAATCACGGCGGCGCTGCTGTTTCTGAGCGAGGCCGCCGGGGCGTGGCTTGGAGCGCACGTGGCGCTCAGGACGGAAATCGGATCCCCAGACCGGCGATGACGTGCGTCGTGGCGAACGCCGCGGCAACGTGCGCCGAACCGACCGCCAGCCGCTGACGCGTATACGTCTCCTTCACTTCACCGACGAGAAACACGTGCGATGTCAGCGAGACGTTCACACCGAACGCTGCATGCAGACCCACGCGTCCCCAGGCGTACTCGTCGCGCGACATGCCGGCGACGGTGGCTTCGACGTGCGGCCGCGTCGGACCGGCGCCGCCGCGCAACGCGATCGTGACGCGCGGATGCACCGGTTGCTCGAACCCGAGATTGACGAGGATGAAGTTGAGCCCGTGCGACAGCTGGAATCGTTGGACGAGGGCCGTGGGCCGCGCGTACACCTTCAGGTGAATCAGTTCCAGTTCGACGCTCCAGCGGCCGTCACGTGAGATGGTGTGTCCGACGCGCGCGCCCCAGTACAGCGGCGGTTGCCATGAACGCGACGCGTACGTCTGGTCGACGCGGACCTCTGACGCACCGGCGCGCTCCACGCTCATCGTGCTGCCGGCCGTCCATGCCTGGCCCACGTACGCGGCGAGGAGCCACCCGGCGTCCGCCGATGCCGGCGCCGCCGCAATCAGCGCGACGACGAACGCCAGACTTCGGCGTGCGGGCATCTCGGCCGTGCGCGCTAGCCGTCGTGTCGATCCGGATGGCGGGACGCGGCGCGCAGGCCCGGCCGGCTCCAGAGCACCGTCGCGAGCGTGGCGCCCCACACGATGTGCGCGGCGATCATCAGCGCCGTGCGACCTTTCGAGTCATGCCGCGCGTGATGTCGCACGCCAAGCGCCGGCAGCACGCCAAGGTAGCTGCCGCTCCAGATCGCGAGACCATACAGCACGCCCGCGCCGACGGCGGGACCGATCCGTTTGGGCGCCATCAGCGGAAACAGCGCGCCGGCCGCGCCGCCGTAGCCGTAGTGGAGCAGCACCGTCGATTGCTGCAGCGTCTCTTCGGACGCATCCGTGCGTCCGCCGTTCAGCCGATCGAAGACGCCCTCCGTGACTTCACGAGGCGGCAGCGGCCCTTCGTGCTCCCCCGGCAGCACTCGATGCAGCTCTTCCATCACGATCGTCATCGGAACGGTGGCGACGACGCCCGCCGCGGCGCCGACGACGACATCAGATGCGTCCGGCTTCATGCGGCGCCCCTGATGCAAGACGCGTGACGCGGCTCACGGGGCCATCAGCCGGCTGACCGGCTTCAGTCCTTCGACGTGATCCGCGATCGCCTTCAGAAACACGAGCATGGGAACGGCGAGGATCGTGCCCCATGCGCCCCAGATCCACGTCCACACGAGCAGGCCGAGAAACACGACCACCGCGTGCATGTGCTCCGTCCGGCCGAGCAGCGCGGGCGTGAGCAGCCAGCCCTCCAGAGAAGTGATCACCAACGCGGCGCCGGACATCTCCACCGCGCGCAGGAGATTTCCCGACTGGGTCAGGCCGACCAGAAGCAGTCCACCAGATACGAGGATCGGCCCGAAGTACGGAATCGAGTTCACCACGCCTGCGAGGATGCCCCACACGGCCGATTGCGGCACCGCCATCCATGCCAGTACGCCCCAGGTTGCCAGCGCGACGATCGCGGACGTGACGAGCCGGACGAGCAGGAAGCTCTGAATCTGCGTGTTGATGTCGTCGATGATCGTCGCGGTGATGCGGCGCCGCTCGAGCCGCGGTCCCGCGATCTCGATGATCCTGCGCCGGAAATGGCTGCCGGAGAGCAGCAGGAAATAGATCAGGAACACGACGACGGTCAGATAGCCCGCGAGCGCGGCGAGCGATCCGACGGCGCGCTGCACCCACCCATCCGTCGCCGGGGCACGTTGCAGGTCTTCGACGGCCTGCCGCACCTGCTGACGTTCCTCCGTCTGCGACCAGACGAACGTGCGCACGCGTTCCGCCGCCTGCGGCAGCGCGTCGATGGCTTCCAGTGCTTCGTCCCGCAGACTGTACGCCCCCCAACCGAACAGGCCGAGGAGGGAAGCGAGCAGCAGGAACGCGCCGATCGCGCGCGGAATGTGTCTCCGCTGCAGCCAGCACACGATCGGCTCGAGTGCGTACGTGATCAGCACCGCGAGCACGATCGGAATCAGCAGGTCGCGTGCGGCACGCAGCAGGAAGATGACGGCAATGGCCGCGATCACCCAGAGCGCGGCCGCCGCGCTCGAGCTTCGCGTCATGCTCGTCATGGTCTCTCCCTTCTCACGAGTACGGTCGAGCCAGTCGTCGAGCCAGCCTCCATGCAAGGATCCCGCGCAGTCCGCGTGCGTCCGGTCCTGCTCTTGCACGGCAGACCTTCGTGGTGCAGCTGCCTCCGCGCGTGACCGAAACGCTCAAGCGCGTGTTCGGCCTCGATGAATTCCGTCCGGGACAGGCGGACGTCGTCCGCTCCGTGCTCGCGCGGCGCAACACGCTCGCAATCATGCCGACGGGCGCCGGCAAGTCGCTCTGTTATCAGCTTCCCGCCGTGCTGATTCCCGGCACGACGGTGGTCGTGTCGCCGTTGATCTCGCTGATGAAGGATCAGGTGGAGAAGCTCGACGAGCTGGGGCTCGCCGCGCGCGAGGTGAACAGCGCGCTGACGGCGAGCGAGACGACCGAGGCCGTACGCGACATCGCGGGGGAGCGGAGCGAGTTCGTCCTGACCACCCCCGAGCGCCTGGCCAGGCCGGACTTCATCCGGACGCTCGCGCGCAACACGATCGACCTGCTGGTCATCGACGAAGCGCACTGCATTTCCCAGTGGGGGCACGACTTCCGTCCGGCGTACCTGCAGATCCGCGCGGCGCTCGACGCGCTGGGCCGCCCGCCCGTGCTCGCGCTCACCGCGACCGCGACCGCGGAGGTCGTCCGCGACATCGGCGAGCAGCTTGGCATGGAGTTCCACGTCGTGAACACCGGCGTCTACCGTCCGAACCTGTATTACGAGGTTCATATGTCGGACGGGGACGACGTGCGCGCGCTCGAGCTGA
Source organism: Vicinamibacterales bacterium (assembly GCA_035700625.1). Classification (GTDB taxonomy): domain Bacteria; phylum Acidobacteriota; class Vicinamibacteria; order Vicinamibacterales; family 2-12-FULL-66-21; genus DASSOM01. Next base: position 18,647 of record DASSOM010000321.1, on the reverse strand, counting down.
CGCGCGTGCTGGAGTCGAGCGAGCGGCCGGGAATCGTCTATACGCCGACGGTCCGTCAGGCGGACGCGCTTCACGCGGACCTTGCCGCGCGATTTGGCGACGGGCGCGTCGGGAAATATCACGGCCGCATGCGGACGGTCGATCGGCACAACTGCCAGGATCGCTTCATGCGCGGCGATCTCGACATCATCGTCGCGACGAACGCGTTCGGGATGGGCATCGACAAGACGGACATCCGCTTCGTCGTGCACTACGGGATGCCCGGATCGCTCGAGGCCTACTACCAGGAGTCGGGGCGCGCGGGCCGGGACGGCAAGCCGGCGCGCTGCGTGCTGTTGTATCAGCGCCGCGACAAGCAGGTGCAGGCGTTCTTCATGGGCGGGCGGTATCCGTCGGAAGAGATGGTGAAGAGCGTGGTGCGCGCGCTGGGGGCGCCGGAGGCCGGTGATGGACTGTCGATCGCCGGGCTGCGGACGTCCGCGAGCGACGTACCGCAGTCGAAGCTGCGCGTCGTCCTCTCGGCGCTGAAGGAGAGCGGAGTGGTGCGCGAGCGGCGCGGTGCGCGATTCCAGCTCGCAAGAGCAGACACAGCGGGTCACGCCGAGCCGATCGCGGCCGCGTATCGCGAGCGGGCGGAGGCGGATCGCGCGCGCCTCGATCGAATGATCATGTACGCGCAGACGGCGATGTGCCGCTGGAAGGTACTGCTGCAGTACTTTGGCGCGGCGGAGGAGATCGAGCGCTGCGGCCACTGCGACAACTGCGTGCGCGACGCGGCGCGCGCGCGTGCGAGTTAACGCGTCTCACCCTCGCATTCGGGGCAGCGCTGCTGCACGTACTCGACCCACGCGATCACGTCGGCGGAAGAGGGCAGTGACGCGCTGCGGTCGACGTGATTGATCTCTCCCCACCGATCCGCGACGAGAACCGCGGGCGCGGTGACGCCATCGATCGCGTCGCGCGTCGCGACGACGTCGGCGTCGAGGCCGGGCGCGGCGCGGACTTCCCGGACAAGCTGATGGACCGCCTCGTCGTCGCCCGTCGTCGGCCGCAGCGCGATCAGCACGAGATTACGCCGCTGCCAGATCGACGTGTACGCGACGCGCGCGCCGTCCAACGTGGTTACGGTGAAGTGCGGAACCTGCTCGCCTCTCTGAAGCATCCTCTTTAGATCTTATCGCTTCACGCCACCCGCAGCGCCTCCAGCGGGTCGATCTTCGACGCGCGGAACGACGGTACGAAGCAGGCCAGCGCCGCGACGACGAAAAACAGGAGCGCGACGGCCGCGTAGATGCGCGGATCGAGCGGCTGGACGTTGAACAGCAGCGTCTGGATCAGCCGCGCGGCGCCGCCGGCCGCGACGAGGCCGAGCGCGAGGCCGACGGCCACCAAACGCAGGCCGCTGCGCATGACGAGCCCGCGCACCTGCCCGGCCTGCGCGCCGAGCGCCATCCGGATCCCGATTTCGGCGGTGCGCTGTCCGACGGCATAGGAGACGACGGCGTAGAGTCCCACGACGGCGAGGACGAGCGCGATGGCCGCGAACACCAGCGTCAGCCAGGCAACGATGCGCTGGATGCCGAGGCTCTGCGCGATCGTCGTGTCCATCGTGGCGAAGAACGAAATCGCGACGTTCCGATCGACGTCGGCGACGGCGCTGCGCAGGATGCTCTGCAGCATCGCCGGATCTCCCGTCGTCTTCGCCGCGATCGCCATGCCCGGACGGGGGAGCTGGCGCATGGAGTAGTAGATCTCGTCGGGCGGGGGCACGTTGAGGCCGAGCGTCTTCACGTCGCGGATGACGCCGACGATCTCGGCCCTGAACTCCGCGTCGCGTCCGCGCCGCAGCACGTGGCCAAGCGCATCCCCCGCGGGAAACAGTTTCTTCGCGAGCGATTCGTTGATGACGCAGACGCCCGGCGCCCCCTCGCGATCGTCCGCCGTGATCGGGCGCCCCGCGACGAACGGGATGCGCAGCATGTCGAAATAGCCGTCGCTCACGATGGCGACGCCGGCGATCGCACGCTGGGGCAGCGGAAGGATCGGTTGTCCCTCCACGCTGTACGGGGCTCGCGGATTGAAGCCCGATATCGGGAGTCCGATTGCGGTGGCCGCGGCGGTGACCTGCGGATGCGCGCGGAGCCGTTCGTTCACGGCGTCGAAGAACGCCGCCTGCTGCGTCGGTGTGCCGTACCGCTCCGCGGGCACGCTCACGAACGCGGCGGCCACACCCGTCGGATCGAACCCGGGCGGCGTCCGCTGCAGCTGGATGAAGGTGAGGAGCAGCAGAGCGGAGCCCACGAGCAGGACGACCGAGAGCGCGACCTCGACGACGATGAGTGCCGCGCGCAGGCGTCCGCCGCGCGCGCTGGACGAGCCGCGCGTGCTGTCCTTCAGGGCCTCCACGAGCGTCGTCCGCGACGTGTGAAAGGCTGGTGCGATCCCCACGAGCAGCGCGCACGCCAGCGTGATCCCCGCCGTGAACGCCAGCGCGCGCCAGTCGAGCCTCAGGACGGTGTCGGGCGGCAGCTGCGACGCGACCAGCGCCTGAATGCCGGAGAGCGCCCATTGCGCGAGCAGCACACCGAGCGAGCCCGCGATGGCGCAGAACACCGCGCTTTCGACGAGGAACTGCCAGACGATGCGGCCGCGCGTCGCGCCGAGCGACTGCCGGACGGCGACCTCTTTGTTGCGTCCCGCGAGGCGGCCGAGGAACAGGGACGCGACGTTCGCGCACGCGATGAGCAGCACGAAGAGAACCGCGCCGAGCAGCGTGTAGAACGTCGGCTCGAGGCCGCTCACGAGAAAGTCGACGAACGGCTGCGGCGTATTCGTGTTATCGGCGTCGAGCCGAGTCGCGTCGCGCGCCTTGTAGCCGCGGCCGATCGCCTGCAGCTCGCTCGCGGCCTGCTCGAGCGAGACGCCGGGCCGAAGCCGCGCGATCGCCTGCGCGTAGCCAGCGCCGCGCTCGATCTGCATCGCGGTGAGGCCGCCGACTTCGAACACGCGCGGCGTGAACACCTGCACCTGTCCGAAGGGGGCGCTCAGGCGCGGCGGCAGCACGCCGATCACTTCCCAGGACTGGCCGTTCAGCGTGATCGTCTCGCCGACGATCTGGTCACGGCTGCCGAACCGCGATTCCCACAACTCGTGGCTGAGCAGGCACACGTTCGCGCCGTGCGGCGCATCTTCCGCAGGCGTGAAGTTGCGCCCGCGGGCCGGTGGGACGCCGAGCGTGGGCAGGAACGACGCCGTGACGCGCAGGCCGTTCAGCTGCTCCGGCTCACCGTTCCCCGTCAGGGTGAAGCTGTCGAAGGCCGTGAGCGCGAGCGACTTGAACGACGTCGCGTGGTCGCGGATCTCCTCGTAGCGCGGCCACGAGACGGCCGCGATCGGCGTGGCGAACTGCGGGTTGCCGTTGAGAATCGTCACGAGCGACGCCGGGTCGGCAATCGTGACGGGATGCAGGACCAGCCGGTCGAACGCGGAGAACAGGGCCGTGTTCGCCCCGGTAGCGACGGCAATCGTGAGAATCGCGACCGCGGAGAACCCCGGCGTCTTCGCGAGCGCTCGCGCGGCGACCTTCAGGTTCATCATGCGGGGCGCCGGGTGCGAACGGCGTGCCCTGGCGCGGAGGCACACCTGGCCCGATTTCGGGCCGAATCTCGCACACCGCAGCTCGGCCGCTGTCCGGCTCCGGTCGCAGCCGTGCCACAGGCGGACGCCGTCCCGATTCGATCGCAAGGAGCGGAGTGCCAGCCGGCAGCGTCAGTATCATAGTGAGGGGCATGAGGACAGACATCGTGAACCCCGACGTGAGCGACCCCCGCTGGGCGGCCCTCGCCGCGCGCGATCCGCGCGCCGACGGCACCTTCTATTACTCGGTGCGCACGACCGGTGTGTACTGCCGTCCCTCGTGCGGCGCGCGCCGCGCCAATCCGCGCAACGTGCGCTTCCACGCGACGCGCGAGGAGGCGGAACGCGCGGGCTTCCGCCCGTGCCGCCGCTGCCGGCCGGATCAGCCGGCGTCGGATCGCGGACATGCGGCAGAGATAGCCGAGGCGTGCCGCGCGATCGAAGCGGCTGAGGAGATGCCCTCGCTCGAGCGTCTCGCCCGCGGCGCGGGCCTGAGCCCGTACTACTTCCACCGCGTGTTCCGCGAGACGACCGGCGTGACGCCGCGGGCCTACTTCACCGCGCACCGAGCACGCCGCGTGCGCGACGAGCTCGTCAAGCGCGGCAAGAGCGTGACGCAGGCGATCTACGACGCGGGCTTCAACTCGGGTGGGCGGTTCTACGAAGCGTCGGACGGCCTGCTCGGGATGACGCCATCGCGTTTCCGCGCGGGCGGCACGGACGCGGAGATTCGCTTCGCGCTCGGCGAGTGCTCGCTCGGATCCATTCTGGTCGCGCAAAGTGTCAAAGGCGTCTGCGCGATCCTGCTCGGCGACGATCCGGAGGCGCTGCTGCGTGATCTCCAGGATCGCTTTCCGCGGGCGACGCTGATCGGCGGCGACGAAGCGTTCGAGCGCGTGGTGGCCGCCGTGGTCGGATTCGTCGAAGCGCCGGCGGCCGGCCTCGATCTGCCGCTCGACGTGCGCGGCACGGCGTTCCAGCAGCGCGTCTGGCAGGCGCTGCGCGCGATTCCCGCGGGCAGGACGGTCACGTACGCGGAGATCGCGCGGCGCATCGGCGCGCCCTCGTCTGTTCGCGCCGTCGCGCAGGCCTGCGGCGCGAATCCGCTTGCCGTCGCGATCCCGTGTCATCGCGTCGTCCGCACCGATGGCTCGGTGTCGGGCTACCGCTGGGGCGTTGAGCGGAAGCAGGCGCTGCTGCAGCGCGAGAGCCGGAGTGCGTGATGATCCCGGATCTGTTCGAGGCGGAGCGGCGCGACGTCTCGCTCGCGCCCGGCGCGATGCTCCTCGCGGGCTTCGCGCTGCCGATCGAGCAGCCGGTCATCGCGGCGATCGAAGCCGTCACCACGGCGGCGCCGTTCCGGCACATGCTGACGCCCGGCGCGCACCGGATGTCGGTCGCGATGAGCAATTGCGGAAGCGTGGGGTGGGTGTCGGATCCGAGCGGCTATCGCTACGATTCGTGCGATCCTCAGACCGGACGTCCGTGGCCGGCGATGCCAGACGTCTTTCGCGATCTCGCGGCTACGGCGGCGGCTCGCGCCGGCTTCGACGGGTTCGCCCCGGACGCGTGTCTCATCAACCGCTACGAACCGGGCGCGCGGTTGACGCTGCACCAGGATCGTGACGAGCGGGACTACACGGCGCCGATCGTGTCGGTGTCGCTCGGTCTGCCCGCCGTATTTCTGTTCGGCGGCCTGACCCGCAGCGAAACGCCGCGCCGCATCCCGCTGCATCACGGAGATGTCGTCCTCTGGGGCGGCCCGTCGCGGCTGCGCTACCACGGCATTCTGCCGGTGGCCCACGGCGCGCATCCACTGACGGGTCGGTGCCGGATCAATCTGACGTTTAGAGCCACAGCTTGACGGCCACCGAAAAACACAGACAGGACAGCCACAGAAAAACACAGAAGAACACAGAATGTTTTTTCCGTGTTTGTCAGTGTTCTTCTGTGGCTTGTTCTTCTGTGGCTTGTTTTTCTGTGTTTTTCCGCGGCTGTCCGTCAGTGGCTTTCTGTGGCCTCGATGGACAAGCTCACGCGGACTTCGTCGCCGACGAGGAAGCCGCCGGTCTCGAGGGCCGCGTTCCAGTTGAGGCCGAAGTCCTTCCGGTTGAGCGTGTACTCGGCTTCGAAGCTCGCGCGTTCGGTGCCCCAGGGATCCTTCGCCGTGCCGAGGAACGTCACCGGCAGCGTGATCCGCTTCGTGACGCCGTGAATCGTGAGGTCCCCGGTGACGTCGAACGACTCCGGGCTCTTCCGGACGACCTGTGTACTCCTGAACGTCAGTGTCGGGAATTTGTCCACATCGAAGAAGTCGGCCGAGCGCAGATGTTTGTCGCGCGCGGGCTCGCCGGTATCGATGCTCGCCGCCTGGATCGTGACGCTCACGCTCGAGCGGGCGGGATCGGCCTCGTCGAGTGCGATCACCCCGTCGAAGTCAGCGAACCGGCCGCGAACCTTCGCGAGCAGGTGGCGCACCTGGAAGCTGGCCTCCGAGTGGGACTTGTCGATGCTGAAGGTGCGAACGGCGGTTGCGGTAGCGGTGGTGGTCATGATCGGTCTCCTTGTGTGTTACGTGTGATGACGTTAAGTGTGATAACACCCATATCCCGAAAAAAATTTCAGCGGACGTTCCGGACGAGCGCGAGCAGGTCGACGAGCGCGCGGAGGCGTTCCGCGTCCATGTGCTCGAACTGGGTGCGGTGGATCGCGTCAATCTGGCTGTCCAGGTGCGTCAGCAGCCGCAGGCCGGCTGCCGTAATCCGCGTCGTCACGTAGCGGCGATCCTCGCCGCCGCGGGCGCGGGTGATAAGATGCGAGTCTTCCAGCCGATCCAGCAGGCGAGTGACGTCCGACACGTTCCGGATCAGCCGTTCGCCGATTTCATGGCGGCAGAGCCCCTGGTCGCCGGCTCCTCGCAGGATGCGCAGCACGTTGTACTGCGTGGCGGTCACGCCCGACGGCTTGAGCGCGGTTTCGAGCTGGTGCTCGAGCATCGCCGCGGTCCGCTGGAGGCTGAGATAGGCCTCCTCGGCCAGATTCTTGAAAGGACGTGACTGTTTCAGTTCCGCCTGCAGGTTTGCCACAACGGACTCAGTATACGTGTTCAAACACATATTGTCAACCGGACCTGATTTTTATGGGCGATGCCCGCAATCCCGGCCCGGGAACCCGAATGCCCGATCCGTTCGTCGAACCAGAAGAGATCCAGAACTGGTGAAAGGATTGCGATGAGTTTCGTTACCCCGGTGATCGACGTCGATGAACGCTATCGCGCTCTGATCGACGTCGCCGGAGCGCTCACCTCCGCGTCGCAGCTCGACGATCTGCTGCTCAGCCTCCGCCGCCATCTCGATTCGATCGTCGCGTTCACGTTTCTCGCGGTGTCGCTGCGGGATCACGAGACCGATGCGCTCGTGCTGCGGTTTTTCGATCCGCAGGACCATCCGGCCAGCGGGCTCGTCGGCAGCCGCTATCCGATCGACGGCACGTACCCCGGGGAGGCCGCGCGCAGCGGACGGCCGGTCTACATTCCGCGCGTCGAACCCGACGGACCCTATCCGAGCGCCCTGCTCGCGGAGTACGGCGTCCAGAGCTACTGCGCGGTGCCGCTCAAGACGCCGCGGCGGATTCTCGGCTCGCTGAACTTCGGATCGATGGACGCCGACGCGTATACGCCCGACGACGTCGAACTGATGCGGCGGGTGGCGCGGCTTGTCGCGGTCGCGGTCGAGAACGCGCTCAACCTGGAGACGGTCCGCGAGCAGCAGGCGGCGCTGCGCCGCGAGCGCGATCAGCTCGACGTCCTCCTCGACGTCACCAACGCCGTCGTCACGCAGCTCGATACGCGCGCGCTGTTCCGTGCCGTCGCGCCCGCGCTGCGGCGCTGCTGCAGCGCGTCGATGGCGGCGCTCACGCTCTACGATCCCGAGACGCGCATGCTGCGGAAGCACGCGTGCGACGGCGGCGGCTGCGGTCCGGACGATCCGCCGCCGCCGACCACGGAGCGAACGGTCGACGGATCCGCGTCGGGACTCGTGTTCAAGGAGGGACGGCCGCGGATTTTCACGCGCGAGGAGCTGATGGCGTACCCGGAGACGCGCCCGCTCGTCGAGGCGACCGGCATTCAGTCCGGGTGCGCCGTGCCTCTGGCCACCGCACAGGGCATTATCGGCACGCTCGATCTGGCGGCGCACACGCCGGACGCGTTCTCCCCGGACCAATTCGGGCTGCTGATGCGCGTGGCCGGCCAGATCGCGATCGCCGTGAGCAATGCGATGTCGTACGAGCGGATCGAACAGCTCAATGCGCAGCTCGCCCGCGAGAAGCTGTATCTCGAGGACGAGATCCGATCGGAGCATCTGTTCGAGGACATCATCGGCCGGAGCGAGGCGCTGCGGCGCGTGCTGCACGAGATCGAAACCGTCGCGGCGACCGATTCGTCGGTACTCATCTCGGGCGAGACCGGATCCGGTAAGGAGCTGGTCGCGCGCGCGATTCACCAGTTGAGCCGCCGGCGCGAGCAGGCGTTCGTGAAGCTGAACTGCGCCGCGATTCCCGCGGGGCTGCTCGAGAGCGAACTCTTCGGCCACGAGAAGGGGGCGTTCACCGGCGCGATCACGCAGCGCATCGGCCGGTTCGAGCTGGCGAGCCGCGGCACGGTGTTCCTCGACGAGGTGGGCGAGATTCCGCTCGACGTGCAGCCGAAGCTGCTGCGCGTGCTGCAGGAGCGCGAGTTCGAGCGGCTGGGCAGCGCGCGGACGATTCGCACCGACGCGCGGCTGATCGCGGCGACGAACCGCGACCTCGCGGCGCTCGTCGGCGAGCAGAAGTTCCGGCAGGATCTGTTCTATCGCCTGAACGTGTTCCCGATTGCCGTGCCGCCGCTGCGCGAGCGGCGCGCCGACATCCCGATGCTCGTGCGGCACTTCGCGCAGCAGTTCGCGCGTCGGATGAAGAAGAACATCGAGACGATCCCGTCCGAGACGATGGACGTGCTCGTGCGGTACGAGTGGCCGGGCAACATCCGCGAGCTGCAGAACCTGATCGAGCGCGCGGTGATCCTGTCGAGCGGATCGACGCTGGAGGTCCCGGTGACGCCGCTGGCGGCGCACGCGCCGGCGCCCGCCGCGCCGGCTCCGACGCCCGGCATCGAGACGCTCGAGGCCAACGACCGTCGGCATATCATCGCGGCGCTCGAGAGCAGCAACTGGGTGATCGGCGGACCGAACGGCGCCGCCGCGCGCCTCGGGCTCAAGCGATCGACGCTCCAGTTCCGCATGCAGAAGCTCGGGATCGCACGTCCGCGGATGACGCGGACCGCCGTGAACCAGTAAGAGCGGCTTATCTAAATGAGGGACTGTGGGTCAGGGCTTCATGCCCTGACCTCGGGCGGTCCACAACACCTCGGAGATCCTGTGGGTCAGGGCTTTAGCCCTGACCAGTCAGAAGCGGTAACCCACCCCCACGAGCACTCGTTTCAATCCGATCAAGTAAGGAACAGGAATATCCACGCCCGCGGCAACGCGGGCGACGACGTGGCGTCCGAGCAGCACGTCGATGCCCGCCGCTGTGGCGACGTCGATCGTGACGACCTCCGCGTGTGGAAGTCGGAGCGGTGACTCTGGGTGGAATGCGCAGACCAGGATCCAATCGGCTCACGACCGATTCGCCGAACGTTTACCCAGTGAACGGCTGTGCTAGGATTCCGGCCGTCCCCATGCGGTCAGATCGTTCGCCGACGGCGGCGAGGTGTTGCGCAGGCACACGACAGGTGTGCCTGGCACGACGCGCGGTGAACGTCCGGCTCGCGTCGCTCGCAGTTCTGGTGTCGATCGTGGCCGGCTGCGGCGGGTCCGGGCCGTCGGTGCCGACGCCCATGCAGCCGACGGCCGTCACGTCGCCTGCCGGCAACTGGTCCGGCACCATGAAGGATCCTGTCTTCGGCGACGGCACCCTCCAAATGTCGCTCGCGGAGCAGTCGGGTATGTTGGTTGGGGCGTGGTCGGCGACGTACAAGAGCGGCGGGAAGGCCTCCGGTCGATCGGTCGCAACCCTCGTGCAGGGCGGCTACGGCATCACCCTGTATGCCGACCCGACGCCCACCTGCGCGGCCGGCCAATCCGCCCTTTTGGTCTACACCTTCATTAATGTCGTCGTGACGTCCCAGCGGCTGACGGCTACCTTGACTCCTCTGTCGTGTTCGGGGCCCGTGTTCGTCTTCGGGAGTGTGGATCTGTCCAAGCAGTAGTCGTCAGCCCATAAAGGGCTGACCCACCCATTCACACATTGTGTGGGTCAGGGCTTCAGCCCTGACCGAGCATCAGAACTCCCATCCAGCAGAAACTGCCGTGCGGCCATCGCGCAGGCCGTGCGCGATGTCGAGGCGCAGCGTCGGCGCGTAGCCGGCGACGCGGACGCGCAGGCCGACGCCCACATCCACCTGCGTGCCTTCCGCTGACGGATCGAGCGTGTGCCACGCGCGGGCCACGTCGCCGAATGCGGCGACGCCGAACCGCGCGAGGCTGCGCTGCACGATCGGCATCTGCAGTTCGAGGCCGCCGTGGGCGAGCGTGCGGCCGAACAACGCTCCGCGGATGACGCCGTGATCCAGCAGCGGATGGGCCCGCGCGAGGGTGGCACGCGCGTGCCCGACGCCGGCGCCGGGCCAGACATCGAGCGGCGCCTGGCGGCTCGCGGTTTCTGCGCCGGCACGCGCCGAAAGGAGCGGCCAGTCCGCGGCGCTCGATTTCCAGAACAGGCTGACGCCTCCCGTTCGGAACGGCGCCTTGCCGGCGCCGGGCCACAGCGCGCCCTCAACGCGCGCGCCGAATCGATCGCCGGCGAAGCGGCGGTCCACGGCGCCAAAGACTCCGGCGTACGTTCCTGCCGACTCCCATCGATCGAGCGCGACGCCGGCCTCTGCGCGTAGATCGGCGGTGAGCCAGTTCGCGTAGCCGAGCGCCACGTGGCGCCGCTCGTCTCGCGTGACCGTCGCCGTGGCTGCATTGCCGGCGGCGTATGACTGTGCTTCCCACGATCCTTCGAGCCGCCACAAGCCGGGGACGCCGAACGCGATCGGTGCCTCGATCGTCATCGCGACGCGCGGCCGCGCCGTCCACCAGCGCCACGACGTCGTCCAGCGCGCGCCGACGCCGCCTGGCACGCCGCCATCGATTCGCACTTCGCGCTCGGTCAGTGCATGAACGGCGGCCCCGGCAAGCTCGATGCGTCCCGGCAGCAGCGGACGTTCGACTACGGCCGCCTGGACGTCCGCGATCCCGCCTGCCGCGGGCCGGTAGCGCACGCTCGTGTGCGAGGCGGACGGCAGCAGCGCCATCCGACGCCGCGCGAGCCGGAGATCGTTCGACGTCAGCGCCGCGCGCGGCTCGACGCCGAGCAGCGCCTCCGCGATTGCGTAGTGCGTGTGCTCGAGCCCGTCCACGCGGACGAGATCCACGCGCGGCTCGCCGACGCGGTTCCACGCGTCGAGCGCGGCCTCGTCCCGATCTCTGAGGAATTGCGCCGAACCGAGCAGCCGCCACGCGTGCGCGTCGGCGGGATCTTCCGTTGCTGCCCGCGCCGCCAGCTGCGCCGCATCTTCCCATCGGGACTGCAGGAACCGCAGCCCCGCGAGTTCGCGTGCCGCGCGCGCCGACGCCGGACATCGGTCGAGCGCCGCCGACAGGATCTCTTCCGCGGCGTTCTGCTGTCCGTTCGCCGCGCGCTGCACGCCTTCGTCCACCATGGCGTCGCAGGCCGCGGAAGAACGCGGAAGATCAGCCACAGAAGAACACGGAAGAACACAGACACGGGACGGAACGACAGCCACAGAAAAACACGGAAGAACACAGACAGGGGACGGAACGTCAGCCACAGAAGAACACGGAAGAACACAGACACGAGACGGAACGTCAGCCGCAGAAGAACACGGAAAAACAGCCGCAGAAGAACACGGAAAAACGCAGACGGCGGAGGGCTCGTCTGCGGCATGCGCGCGGACGTCGGCGCGGTCCGACGGCGTGCCGGGCGTGACCAGCAGCGTCCACGATCCCGCCGCGCGCCACTGCCGCGTGAACGCCGCCTCGTCGATCGACAGGAACGGGCCGCGTGCGGGGTCGTGCACGAACACGCGGCCGTCGTGCCAGCCGACGATGACGAGGTAGTGATAACGGCCTGGCTGTTCTTCGAGCAGCGCGATCAGCGGCCGGCCGCTGGCGACCAGATCGGTCGCGGTCTGAGCGGTGCCCCGCATCGACTTTGCCGTCCAGCCGCGATCCTGCAGGGCCCGGATGAGCACATCCCCGCGAATGCCCGTGCCCTCCGCGTTGAGCAATGGCGCGAAGTCTTCCGCGTACACATCGCGCGCCCCCCAGTAGCGCAGCACCATCGCTGCCGCCGCGCCGCCGCACAGCGCCTCGCGCTGCGCGACGTACGGCACGTCCAGCAGCGGCGGTGCGGCGGCCGGGGATCCGGCGGCCGCGGGGGCGGCCGCCGTGAGGAGGATCAGGAGCGCGAGCGGCACGCGGCTAGTTGACCGCGACGATGATCAGGATGACGACCAGGAGGATGATGATGATGGTCGTCGCCGAGAGCGTGATGTTCTGTCCACCGGCGAGCGAATTGTCGACCGCGCGCGCCTGCGCGGCGATCTGCTGCAGCTCGGGGCCGTCGAGCGTCGCGACGGCGCGCTCCGCGCGCGAGACGTCCAGGCCCGCGTGCGACGCAATCTCGCGGACTTCGGGGCGCTGCAGGACGTCGCGGATAGCCTGACGGTCGGCATCCGCCTGCCGCAGATGGTCGGCGATCGCGCGATCGAGCGCCGCCGGGCTGGCCACGTGGCGCTGCTGCGCGAGCGCGGGTGCCGCGATCAGGACGGAAAGGACGAGGACGAGCGTGCTCCGAAACAGTCTCATGTCAGTCTCCTGAAGAGGGACAAGTCGTGCAGACGGGTTATCGGCGGGTGACGGCGAGGGCTATACTGACGCCCCGATGCTTACCGGACGCGTCCTCGGGCCCTACGAGATCCTCGACAAACTCGGGGAAGGCGGCATGGGCGAGGTCTACCGGGGCCGCGACACGCGGCTCGGGCGGGATGTCGCGATCAAGGTGCTGCCCGAGTCGTTCTCGACCGATCCGCTCCGGCGCGAGCGGCTGGACCGGGAAGCGCGCGCGATCTCGTCGCTCGACCATCCGAACATCTGTGCGCTCTACGACGTCGGGTCGGCGGAGGGCATCGACTACCTGGTGATGCAGTACCTGAGCGGCGAGACGCTCGCCCAGCGTCTCGCGCGCGGACCGCTCGCCGTCGCCGAGACGTGCCACATCGGCGCGCAGATCGCCGACGCCCTCGCGGCGGCGCACCGCCGCGGCCTCGTCCATCGCGATTTGAAGCCCGGCAACGTCATGCTGACGCGCGACGGGGTGCGGCTGCTCGACTTCGGCCTGGCGAAGGGATACGCGGCCGCATCCCCGGACTCCGGCGACAACTCGATGACACGCGTCAGCACGCCCCTGACGGCGGAGCGCACGATCGTCGGGACGCTGCATTACATGGCGCCCGAGCAGCTCGAGGGGCGCGACGTGGACGCGCGCACCGACATCTTCGCGCTCGGCGCCGTGCTGTACGAGATGACCACGGGTCGCCGCGCGTTCGAGGGGGATTCGTCCGCGACGTTGATCGCCGCGATCATGACCGGCCGGCGAACGCCCATCGCGACCGTGAGTCCGTCGTCGCCGCCCGGCCTCGCCCGCGTGATCGACCGCTGCCTGCAGACGAATCCGGAGGACCGGTGGCAATCCGCGGCGGATCTCGCGTTCGAGCTCCGATCGACGACGCAGCCAGCGGCGGCATCGGCCGCACCGGGCCGCTTCGCCGCGCGCCTGCCCTGGATCGTGGCCGCGGCCGGTGTGCTGCTGGCCGCCATCACTGGCGTCGCGCTGATCCGGAGGCCGGCGGCGTCCGCGCCGGCTCCCGAAGTACGGCTCGCTGTCGTCCCGCCGGACGGCTATGCGTTCGCCAACGACGTCGCGAACATCGATCCCGATTTTGCCGTGTCTCCAGACGGCTCACGGATCGCCTTCGTCACCGAAGACAAGTCCGGAAACAGGTCGTTGTGGATCCGGCCGCTGTCGTCCGTGATCCCGCGGCAGATCCCCGGGACCGACGGCGCCGCACGGCCGTTCTGGTCTCCCGATGGCCGGTCTCTCGGATACGTGAGCCCTGCCGGTCTGAGCGTCGTCGCGGCCGACGGCGGGGCGCCGGCCCTCGTGGCCTCGCTCGATCACGTCGCCAATGTGAATGCGTCGTGGGGGCCGGGCGATCGCATCCTGTTCGAAGGCCCCAGCGACGCCGCCGCCGTTGACTCACTGACTCACAAGGGCCTGTTCCTGGTGCGTGCGGGAGAGAAAATCGAGACCGTGCCCCGCGGCGCCGTACCGGCCGCCGAGCAGGCGCAGCGATATCCGGTGCTCCTGCCTGATGGACGTCACTTCCTGTACCTCAGTTGGACGCGCGAACCGGCCGAGCGCGCGATCTACGTGGGGTCGCTCGACAGCGATCGACGCGAGCGGCTGGTCCAGAGCGGATTCCGCGCCGGGTTCGTCGCGCCCGATCGGCTGGTGTACGTGCGCGATCGAACGCTCGTCTGGCAGCGCTTCACCGTCGAACCGGCGGCGCTGGTCGGCGAGCCGCATCCGATCGCTGACGGGATCGCGCTCGAAGGAATCCCGGGCAGCGCGACACTGACGCTGTCGCAGAGCGGCGTCCTCGCGTATCGCTCGCGCAACCGTGACCTGGCGAGCGAGCTGCGGTGGATCGACCGGCAGGGTCGCGTGGCCGAGACGCTCACGGAGGCGTCGGATATCACCGTGTCTCTCGCACCCGATGGCAGGCGCGTCGCGCTGACGCGGGTGATCGTGCAATCGGGGAGCGACGATCGCGCGCCCAGCAACGTCTGGCTGTTCGACCTGACCCGCCGGATTCCGAGCCGCCTGACGCTCGAAACGTCTTCGACCGACGAGAATGCGCTCTGGTCGCGAGACGGCACGCAGATCGCCTATGCCAATCATCAGAACAACGGGTTGGCGTCGGTCATCGTGCGGCGGGCGTCCGGGGTCGGCGCCGCGCACGTGGTCGCGTCCGGCCCGCTGAATTTCCATCCCATCGATTGGGCGGTCGACGGCACGCTGTTGCTGCAGGCCTACGCGACGGGTGCCGGCGCGGACGACGTCGATCTGTGGACGCTCGAACCCGGTGCCGGAGCGAAGCCGAAGCCGCTGATCGCGGGCCCCGGGTCGCAGTCGCAAGGACAGTTCTCGCCGGACGGCCGATGGGTTGCGTACGCCTCGAACGAGTCGGGCCGCGAGGAAGTGTACGTACGGCCTGCGCGCGGCGGCGACGCCCGCTGGCAGATTTCGTCCGACGGCGGCGCGCAGCCGCGCTGGCGGCGGGATGGCGGCGAACTGTTCTACGTGACGGCGGCGGGTGCCGTGATGGCCGTCCCCATCGCCGCCGGATCGGATTTCTCCGCCGGCCCACCGGTCGCGCTCTTCACCGAGCCTACGCTCGCGACCAACAACAATCCGTTCTTCTACGGCGGTGCCGCGGCTTACGACGTGTCGGCGGACGGCCAGCGGTTCCTCGTGAACCGCCTGACGCGCGAACCCACGTCCGGCCCCATCAATCTCGTACTGAACTGGCACTAAGCGCGGCCTCGGTCGCGTTCGCCCCGCCGTGCGCCGCTCAGCGTGCCGTGCTGTAACCGGGCGCGGGCGTATTCGTGTCCACGAGAATCTGCCCCTGGAAGTTCTTCGCGTCGTGGTGCAGATGATCGTGAAAACCGCACGAGACGGAGGCGCTGAACGTTCCCGACGTCTTCGACTCTCCGGGCATGATCCGCCCCACGTCGTTGATCGCCGGACAATCCGCATGGCTCGGGAACGGGTCCGAGTTGATCTGATGATCCTGGTTGTCGTTGTTGACGAACCGGACCTGCTGGCCCACGCTGATATGCGTGACCGACGGAGACGCGCCGTTGGCGGTCAACGTGATCGTGGCCACGCCGCCGCTCGGGGACGTCGGCGAGTTTCCGTTGGAGCCGCAGGCGATCGCAAGCGCGGCGAGCACGACCGCTCCGCTGATCGAGACATACCGCTGAGTGTTCGGCGCCATTGTTCGATTCCCTCCTCATGTGCGCATACCTGCGCCGGACGCGGGAGAGAAGATGGCAACGACTATGCCGACACGTAAAGCGCGGCGATGCGCGGCAATTGGCGCGCGGCACGCCGAGCGCGCTTACTCGCGTCGAAACGTCGTTTCGTCTGATGAAAGATGACAAGCGCCGTCAGCTCGGCGCTACACGAAGCTGGTCGCGAACGTCGCGAACGCGATCCACGCGTCCGTGCCCATCAGCATCAGCCGCGCGGGATACGAGAGCACGAGCAGGATCGTGCCGGCGAGGAACACGCGATTCAGTGAACCGTATCGCCGCGCTTCGAGCACGAGACATCCCACCGCGATCGCGGCGGGCAGCCCGAGGAACCAAAGCGGGCCGAGCGGCGCGGCGAACGCCATGCGCCCGAGCGCAGGCGGCAGAAAGTTGACGACCGTCAACAGCATCAGCGTCTTGTGCGCGCGCGGACGCGTCCGGAAGTAGATCGCCCCGCCGAAGAGCAGCACGAACATCAAGAGATCGAACAACGGCACCGCGAGGAAGGCGAGCGGCGGGATCCCGGGGGGCTTCGAGGCGGAGCCGTATTTCGCCGCGCGCACCGCGACCGGCACGCCCGTGGCGATGATCAATCCGGCGAGCGCAATCGCGCTGTACCCAAGCCGCCGGTGCACGCGGACCCGCTGCCTGGCGATGAGCCGGACCTGCGTGAGGAACAGCGCCACCCACGCCGTCATCAGGAACCCGTGCACGGAGACGAGCCGCGACGGCAGCGGCGGGACGTCGAAGAGATCTCTCAAATAGAACGTGCGGCCGAATCCCACCAGGACGATCCCGGCAAACGCGATCGAGATCGCGAGGAACAACCGGCGATCGAACAGGCGTCGCGCGAGACCGTCGTTGACGGCGGTCCGCTCGTCGCGTCGAGGTGTGGCGATCACGGCCATCGTGGTGCGCAGTCTACACGATGCCCGCCCGTTGGCAGGTGCCAACCCGCTGGCGCGCCAGACGTTGGCACCTGCCGTCATTCCCATCTGCCAGCCGAAAGACAAACCACACAATCTCAATCATTTAGCAGGATCTGACGATCCGGCTTGCGACCGGCACGATCGTCGCTCTCCCTGTCGGCGTCGATGGTGGATCGATGCTCCGCATTACCGAACAGCGCGCGCCCGACCGGATCGTTCTGAGGCTCGAAGGCCGCCTGTCGGGCGAGTGGGTCCGGCAGGTGGACTGGAGCTGGCGCGGCGCGAAAGCGAGCGGGCACGGCGCATCGATCTGGATCGACCTCACCGACGTGTGCCGCGTGGACGCCGCCGGGGAGGCGCTGCTCGCGCGCATGCATCACGCCGGCGTCCGCTTCGTGACGCGCGGCTGCGCGATGCGCGAGCTGGTTCATGAAATTCAGGGATCGGAATCGCGATGACACACCGTACCTCGTCCAACCACTACCTGTCGCGCGCGATGGTTCTGGCGCTCGCGGCGCTGACCGCGTCGTGCACCCTCGGGCCCGACTACAAGCGGCCGATCGTGACGACGCCGTCGACGTTCCGCGGCGCGACGACGTCCGCGGACGCCGCGTCGCTGGCGGATCTGCCCTGGTTCGATCTCTTCGGCGATCCGACGCTGAAAACGCTCGTGACGGCCGCGCTGCACGACAACTTCGATCTGCACATCGCGGCCGAACGCGTGCTGCAGGCGCGCGAAGCCGCGCGGATCGCGCGGGCCGATCGCTTCCCGACGGTGGACGCCTCCGCCGAGTTGGCGTCCACGCGCTTCTCGCAGGCCGGCGCGAACACGGCGATTCCGCGCGGCGTCGATCCGAGCGTCTCGTACGGCCAGGCGGGCTTCAGCCTCGGCTGGGAACTGGACGTCTGGGGCCGCGTGCGCCGGCTGAACGAGGCGGCGCGCGCGGAGTACTTCGCGACCGAAGAAGCGCGCCGCGGCATCGTGACGACGCTGGTCGCCGACGTGACCGAGACGTACCTCACGCTGCGCGCGCTCGATCGCGAGCTGGCGATCGCGCAGCGGACGCGCGAGGCGGCGGCCGACAGCCTCCGGCTCACGGACACGCGCCGCACGCGTGGCATCGCCACCGCGCTCGACGTCCGGCAGGCGGAGCAGCTCCTGCACATCGCCGGGGCGCAGATCGCCGGGATCGAGCGCGACCGCGCGCAGACGGAGAACGCGCTGAGCCTGCTGCTCGGGCGCGTGCCGGGGGACATCCCGCGCGGAGTGGAGCTCGAGGCGCTGCGCGAGCCGCCGACCGTGCCGGCGGGACTGCCGTCGGCGCTGCTCGAGCGGCGCCCGGACATCCGCGAGGCGGAGCAGCAGCTGATCGCGGCCAACGCCCGCATCGGCGCGGCGAAGGCGGAGTACTTCCCGCGCATCAGCCTCACCGGATTCCTCGGCGTGCAGAGCCGCGCGCTCGGGGATCTGCTGACGGCCCCCGCGCGGATGTGGACGGCGAGCGCCGGCGCGGCGGCGCCGATCTTCAACGCGGGGCGGACCGGCGCGAACGTCCGGATCGCCGAGTCGGTGAAGCGCGAGCTGGTCGTGAACTACCAGCGGACGATTTACAACGCGCTGCGTGAAGTGTCGGACGCGCTCGCCGGCTATCAGAAGACGCGCGAGCAGCGGACGGCGCAGGAACAGCTCGTCAAGGCGCTGAGCGAGTCTACGCGGCTGTCGACCGAGCGCTACCGCGGCGGCGTCGACAGCTACCTCCAGGTGCTCGACGCGCAGCGCAACCTGTTCGAGGGAGAGCTCGATCTCGCGCAGCTGCGCGCGCAGGAGCTGTCCAACCTCGTCGAGCTGTATCGCGCGCTCGGCGGCGGCTGG
>DASSOM010000320.1:0-13038 GCA_035700625.1 Vicinamibacterales bacterium | reverse complement strand
TCGGCGCCGAGATGCGGCCGGAAGTACCGCAGCACGAGGCCGAGGTCGCGCAGGTGCCTGAACCAGGATCTCAAGGGAGTGGCCGCCTCATAGTAGCAGGAGAGGGCGGCTTGCCCACCGTAGCCGCGCAGCGGCGGAGGTGGGATGGTGGAGGTCGGATATGACGGGGGGCAGCTCGAAGGTGGCGGCTGGAACTTGGGAAGCTGGCGGCTGGCGGCTGGAAGCTGGCAGCTGTCTGCGTCAGTACCGCGCCAGCAGGCGCGCGGCGTGCTCGATCGTGTCTTCCGACGGCAGGAAGACCTCCTCGAGCGGCGGCGAGTAGGGAACGGGAGTGTCGAGCGCGCCGATGACGCGCACCGGGGCGTCGAGCGACTCGAACGCCTCCTCCTGGATGATGGCGGCGAGGCTTTCGCCGATGCCGCCCGTGCGCGAATCCTCGTGAACGATGAGCACGCGGCTGCAGTGCCTCGCGACCGCGAGAAGCGCCGGCTTGTCGAGCGGCGCGAGCGAGCGCAGATCGAGGACGCAGGCCTCGATGCCGTCTGCCGCGAGGCGATCCGCCACGGATAGCGCCGTGTGCACGTACGCCCCGTACGAAATGATGGCGAGATCGGATCCGGCGCGCCTGAGCGCCGCGCGGCCAATCGGCATCGGCGCCACGGGATCGTCCAGCCGCTGCTTGATCCGGGGATCGCGGTACAGCGCGATGTGTTCGTAATAGAGCACCGGGTCCGGATCGGCCACGGCAGCCGCCATGAGCGCGCGCGCATCCGCAGGGCTCGACGGCACGACGATCTTCAGGCCGGGCGTGCGATAGAACCAGGGCTCGGTGTTCTGGCTGTGATACGGGCCCGCGTGCCGCAGCCCTCCCCACGGCATGCGGAGCACCATCGGCACGGAGCCGCCCCAGCGATAGCGGATCTTCGCGGCGTTGTTCACGAGCTGATTGAAGCCCGTCGCGACGAAGTCGTTGAACTGCATCTCGCCGATCGGCCGCTGCCCGGCCAGCGCGGCGCCCACACAGACGCCGATCACCGCCCCCTCCGCCAGCGGCGAGTTGAGAATGCGATCGCCGAACTCCTGCAGCAGCGGACGCAATAGCAGAAACGCATTGCCGTACTGGCCGCCGACGTCTTCGCCGTACACGAACACGCGCGGATCGGCGCGCAGCGCATCCGCCACGCCGTGCATCACCCCCTCGAGGAAGGTCCCCCCTTTGCGATCGAAGCCGCGGAACGGCTCGAGGGCAGGCAGCGGCGGGTCGTACTCGATCGCGGCGCGCGCCGCCGGCTCCAGCGATTCGACGCGCGTTCGCGCGGGCTCGTCCGCGAACACACCGATGCCGACGCCAGACGACTCCGGCCAGGGCGCGGCAATCACGGCCTGGGCCTCCGCTTCGACGATGGCCTCGGCTTCCCGCTTCACACGGTCAAGCTCACCGGACTCGATGACCCCTTCGGACTCGAGGACGGCCGCGTAGCCGGTCAGCGGATCGCGCGCGGACCAGAACGCATACAGCTCCCGATTCGCGTAGCCCTGGTCGGCCACCGACGGATAGTCCCACGACGGCTGCGGATCCTTGCCGAGATACAACATGTCGTCGTGGTGCGCGTGGCCGCACATCCGCATGCACACGAGTTCGAGGAGCGACGGACCGCGGCCGTCGCGCGCCCGCTCGACGGCCCAGGCGAACGCGGCGGCAATCTCGTCGGGATCCGTGCCGTCGATCGTGATGCCGGGAATGCCGTAGCCGTCCGCCTTGTCGGCGAACGTGCGGACGGCCGACTGATCGGCGACCGGCGTCGACAGCGCCGTCTGGTTGTTCTGGAGGCAGAACACGGCCGGAAGCCGACGGGCCGCGCACAGGTTGATGGCCTCGTGCCATTCGCCGAGCGACGATCCCCCTTCGCCGATGAACGACAACGCGACGCGGCCGCTTCCCTCGCGCGCGAACGCCATGGCGAGGCCGGCCACGGTGAGGGTGCCAATCGCCAGCGGCGCGCTCGCCGGAAGAATGCCGTGCGCGAAGTCGCCGATGTGCAGATCGCGGCCGTCCATCGGCGCGCCCGCTTTCCCCATCTGCGCCGAGAGCACCATCCGGATCGTGGCCGGCTCCGGACGCATCGCCAGCGCCACGCCGAGATCGCGGATCACCGGTGCGACGACGTCGCCGCGCCAGCCGTCATCCGACGCATACGCGTCGCCGCGCCGCAGCCGGATGCCGGCGGCGTAGATCGCTTCCTGTCCCAGCGACCGGAATCCCTTGCCCTGAAACGCGGCGTCCCCCCAGCGGACCTCGCCGCCCGTGAAGAACAGCTTGAGCCGATTGTCGGTCGCGCGCGTGAGCGCCATCCCGCGCAGGATCTCGCGGCGTTCCGCGGCGGTCAGCGACGCGCGGATCGCCGCGCGGCGCAGAAAGCCGTCGCACGCGTCCACGAGCGCGTCGACGGCGGCGCGCCATCGATTGGCGGCCGGTGCGCCCGGGACCGGATCCGGCACGTCCGCCGGCGCTCTCAAGCGGTCACGCAGCGCGCGCGCGAACAACGGCCGCAGAGCGTCGATCGCAGCCGCGTCCGCCGGCTCCGATCGCGTCACGCCTGCGATCACCTCGATCGCCGCCCGATGCGCGAACGGGAAGCGCTCGAGCACGAATGCGCCTAACCGCGCGCCCAGCGTCGCACGACTGGCGACCGTGTTCCGGTCTGGCATGGGTGAATGGTATACCGAGGGGCGAGGTTCGAGGGGCGAGGAGCGAGGTTCGAGGGGCGAGGAGCGGCTTGCCCACCGAAGCGCCGAAGGCGCGAAGGTGGGAGGTGTCAGGCTCGATCTGGCGCGTGCGCCGTTGGATCAGCGACTGCCTGCGCTCGGGCGGATCGCTCGATCCGCGGATGGTCTCGATCTCGGCGTTCAACCGCGCCTCCGCAGCGTCGAGACAGCTGCCCGTCTGCACGAGGACATCGTGCGCGGGCGCCCACTGCGACAATTCCGCGAGCGTCGCGCCCAGATAGAACGAAGCCTCACAGTCGGCGTCGTCGCGCTCGTGCGCTTCGGCGAACTTCGCGCGCGCGATCCCGAGCTGGCGTTGACGGTAGGCGATCATGCCCGCGAGCTTCGACACGTCGGCACTGACGAGGAGCGTTTCGGCCCGCCGCACCTCGTCCCACGCCTCGTCCAGCCGATTGAGCTGCATGAGATCGTACGCGCGCCAGTAGCGTGCGTCCGCGAGGTTCCATCGTTCGAGCGAGATCAAGCGATCCGCCGCGGCGATGGCGTCCGCGTAGCGGCCGATGTACGTGAGGGCGCGCAGCTTGCCGAGCAGCGCCTGCGGATCGGACGGCCGCATCGCAAGCGTCTCATCGAAGTACCGCGCCGCCACGTCGTAGTCCTCGCCCGCCAGCGCCTGGTTCGCGAGCGCAATGGTCACGGCCGGCCAACGGGAGCGCCAGGCGTACGCGTGCCGGAGTTCTTCTCCCGCCGCGCGCAGCTGTCCGTGCAGCGTGCGATCCAATGAGAAGTAGTAGTGAAGCTCTGCAAACCGAGCGTCCGCGGCGAACAGCGCGTCGAGCGTCGCGGCATCGATGCCGCCGCACGTCGCCGTCCTGAAATCGAGCAGCGGCACGCCGTCCCACATCGTCAGCTCGCCCTTCCACTGCGCCGCTCGTTCGCGCGTGGGAGTGTTGTACGCGCAGTTGAGGCTCAGCCAGATGTACGCGACGACCGGATCGGTCGAGATCTGCGGGTGCAGCGCTGCGAGCCACACCTTGAATTTCTGACGGCCTCGCTGCGCACGCGCGAGCTGCTCATCGTCCTGCGCGCCGCTGCTGCTCGCGGCGCGGGTGGGGATCGTGTCGGCCGCGTCGAGCGCGGTCTGGAGCGTCGCCGTATCGGTGGCCGACTCCGGTGGGATCAGGCTGCCGGCCCGTGGCAGATATCCGTCATCAGGGAGACCCAGCTCGCGTTCGCGGACGCCGATCAGGACCGCCGCCCGGAACGTGCCCGCCGACGCGCGCGCCTCGAGTCCCGGTGTCGCTTCAAGCGTGTCGTACTCGCGGAAAGCCGACAGCAGACAGTCGAGGCAACCGGCGCGGACCAGCGCGTCAGCAGCGTCGAGCCGCCTGACCAGCTCGGGCGCCGGTCCCTGCGGGCGAGGCGTCCCGCACGCCGTCGCCGCCAGCAGCATGATCGCAATCCACTTCCCGCGCACAGCCCGTTCGACACCACTCGCCGCAAATCGGCCCGGCGTGCTGGAAGCTGGCGGCCGGAAGCTGGAGGCTGACAGCGCAGCTCGCAGCTCAGATCGCCTGGCGCACGAATGCTTCGATCTGCGCTGCCGGGCGCGCTCCCGCGGTCCGCGTCACTTCCCGTCCGCCCACGAATACCGACATCGTCGGGATCGAGCGGATGCCGAAGCGGTCACCCAGCTCGGGAATCGCGTCGGTGTTCACTTTCACGATGAGCCACTCGCCGGCGTGTCCGGCGGCGACGCGCTCCAGCTCCGGTGCCACCATCCGGCAGGGACCGCACCACGGTGCCCAGAAGTCGACGATGACGGGCAGTGTCGCGGCGCGGACGAGCGCGTCGAACGACGACGCATCCGGCACTTCGATCGGCTGTGCGGGTGCACTCAGCGCCGTCTGACACTTGCCACACCGCGTCTCTCCGTTCGCCAGGCGATCGAACGGCACGCGGTTGCGCTGGCCGCAGTTCGCGCACGGCACGACGACGCCGCGGGTATCCGCGATGGTGGCACTCATGACGATCCCTCCCTGGCGCGCCGAGCGTGGCAGAGCTGCTCGATCAGCGCGATCAGCTGTTCACGATACCGCACCGGATCGGCGTCTCGGCGAATCTTCGCGCGCGCGGCCGCGCCCATGCGGACGCGCAGCCCGCCGTCGTCGATCAGCCGATTCATGGCGGATGCCAGCCGGTCGATGCGGCGGACGGGCACGAGCAGTCCGGTTTCCCCATCCGCGACGATTTCCGGCACCGCATTGTGGAACGTCCCAATGGCCGGCAGCCCGGCCGCCGCCGCTTCCTGGAACACGAGGCCGAACGCCTCGTGCCGCGTGGGCATCACGAAGAGGTCGGCCTCGCGCCAGCGCTCGTACCACTCCCGGGTGAATGCGCGCACGCCGCGGCACACCCGAACGCCCTGAGGAAGTGGGTCCGCGATGGGCCAATCGGTGACGAGTACGAGGTCGGCGCGCGAGGCGCAGCCGCCCATCTGCCACGCGTCGAGCAAATCGCGTCCGCCCTTGCGCTCGAAATCGGCGCCGACGAAGAGGACGCGCGGCCGTGCGCCGGCGGCGGCGCGTGCCTGACGCCCGGCGATCCAGGACTCGTCGAAGCCGTCCGAGAGCACAGGCGGCGGCATGACGTGCACCGCCGTGCGGCAGTCCGGGTATCGCCGCTGAAGATCGTCAGCGGCCCAGCGGGAGGTTGAGATGATGGCGGCGGCATGGCGGAACACGGCGCCGTCGCGGGCAGCGTTCAGCGCGATCGTGCGGCGTTCGACACGCGACGCTGCTTCGTCCAGCGCACAGGATTGCGTGCAATCGATCGACACGATGGCGGGTACGCGGCGCATGAGACCGAGAGAGGCGTACGCCGTCGCCTGCCGGTGGAAATGAAGCACGTCGAACGGGCCGCGGCGCGCGAGGCGCCGGCGCGCCTGGACGCCCGCGTGGAGTTCCGCGCGGAATCGCAGGAGATCGGCGTTTGCCAGCGCGCCGTGGCGCGGCGCGAGCGGCAGGCACATCAGCCGCCGGAGCGCGCGTTCACTGCTGGTGAGCTGTTCCGTGAGGACAATCGAGGTGGCGCGGAGACGCGCGTCGGGCACGAGTTCGCGTCTGACGAACTCCGCAAACGATGCCAGGCCGAGAATGCCGCCGTTGACGAACGCGACACGCGGCCCGGCGGCGCGGTTCATCAGTCGGAGACGGCGAGCTCACCCGGAACGATGGGACGCGTGCGCGGCAGGACGCCGCGCGTGGCGAGATGGCCGATCCACGCGAGGATCGACACGAAGACGACGAGCTTCACGCTGTCGCCCGCGCGCGTCGCCGGCAACACCTTCCACAGGACGCCGAGCACCGGCTGCGCGACGCACACCGCCCAGACCGATCCGTAGAAGTAGCGGCGTTCGTGTCCTTCCCCTTGCGTCGACGGCTTCACACGCGGAAGGCGTCCGAACGCGCCGAGCAGCCAGACGGTGCCCGCAATCGGGAAGTACGCGACGTCGTACATCCAGCGCAGCTCCCAGTGCCCGGTCGCGATCGCATACACGAGGCCGGCAAGGTTGAGCACGGCGAACGCGACGACTTCTCCCCAGGCCAGCGTGTAGCACACGCGGCGATACAACGGGTTGGGCCGATCTTCCGTGAAACGGATGATGTAGGGCCGCGGCTCCACGCCGGGCAGGCGCCCTCGCAGGCCCGCGATGCCCGTACCCACAAGGACGACGGCGAGCCACAGCAGCATGCGGCGGTCGACGCCGTGCGCGAAGAGATCGAACGTCAGCGGCCCGGGTGCGATGAAGAACACCCAGATCCAGATCGGCCAGTGCGCGACGCGGTAACTGATCTTGTTGCGCTCGCGGATCCGCCGGTCGGACGCCTTCTCGACGCGGCGCGCAAAGCCGAGCGACTGTTCGTAAGAAGGGGGAAAAATCGACGGATCCAAACGCGGGCGGCCTCTGTGGTTCGACTTTACCACAGCGCGTGCGCGTCTCTCCCGGATTAAGATGCTCGCGGATGCCATCGCCCCTTCGCGGCGGTCTGCGCCGGCGCATCCTGCTGGTCGTCCTGGCCGCCATCGCGTTCGCCGCGGTCTTCACGACGCGCGTTTCGCGCAAGATGCCGGATTTCGAGGTCTACCGCACGGCCGGCGCGCGCGCGGCCACCGCTGCGCCCCTGTACCGCGCCACGGACGGCCACTATCAGTTCAAGTATCTGCCCGCGTTCGCGCTGGCCGCGCGTCCGCTCGCGGCGATGCCGCTCAACGCGGCCAAGGCCGTGTGGTTTGCGGGTTCCGCGGTCCTCGTGATCGTGCTGCTCTGGACGAGTCTGCTGGCGCTCCCGAACCGGCGCACCGCAGCGCCCCTGCTGGCGGCCCTGACGTTCCTCGCGATGGCGAAGTTCTACGCGCACGAGCTCGTCCTCGGTCAGGTCAATCTGCTGTTTGCGACCATCGTCCTGGCAGCGGTCCTGCTGCTGCGCGGCCGCGCGGGATCGCAGATTGGCGCCGGCCTGCTGTTTGGCGCGGCGGTGATCGTCAAGCCGTACGGTCTGCTGTTCGCGCCCTGGCTGCTCTCGCGCCGATCCGTGCCCGCGATCGCCGGCATGACCGCCGGTCTCGCGGTCGCGCTGCTCGCGCCGTCGCTCGTGTACGGCTGGTCGGGGAATGTCGCGCAGCTCTCGGCGTGGTGGCAGACCGTCTCGAACTCGACCGCGCCCAACCTCACGAACCAGGACAACATTTCAATCGCCGCGATGGGGGTGAAGTGGCTGGGAACCGCGCCGCCCGCGCAGATCTTCACGGTGGCCGTGTCGCTCGCCGTGCTCGGCGCGACGACCGTCGCGATGATCGCGCGGCCGGCGGTGCGCGCGCCCG
This sequence comes from Vicinamibacterales bacterium, assembly GCA_035700625.1. Taxonomy (GTDB): domain Bacteria; phylum Acidobacteriota; class Vicinamibacteria; order Vicinamibacterales; family 2-12-FULL-66-21; genus DASSOM01. The sequence continues at coordinate 5,427 of DASSOM010000320.1, read as the reverse complement.
ACTATCTGGAAGCGTCGCTGCTGCTGCTGCTCATCCCGCTGCTGTCGCCGCAGGGCTGGGACTACGTCCTGCTCATCGCGACGCCGGCGGTGATGCTCCTCATCGATCGCGTCCGCGCGCTGCCTCCCACCTGGCGGCTCGTCGTCGTCGCCGCGGTGGCGATTCCCGCCCTGAGCGTGTACGACCTGATGGGACGCGAGGGCTACGCGCGCTTCATGGCCTTGTCGGCGATCACCATCTGCGCGCTCGGCCAGCTCGCCGGGCTGCTGACGCTGCGCCTCCGCCGGCTCGCATAGCCCTCGGACGGTTGCACCTTCGCGTCCTGTCGCGGGATGATGACGGCCATGCCCGCGACGCTTCTGGCGATACTGACGATGCTGGCGATGGCTCCCGCTGATCGAGCGGCTCAGGAACCGCCGTCCCCCGGACCCGGTGTGAGCGAGACGCTCGCCCGTGAGCGCGCCGCGCGTCTCAGCGACCTGCGGTACGAGCTGTCATTCGACATCCCCGCGGAACGCGCGGCTGTCATCACCGGACGCGAAACCATCGCCTTCACGTTGAGCGACGCGTCGAAGCCCCTCGCGATCGACTTTGCGCCCGGGCGCGACAACGCCATCCACAGCGTGGAGACGGAGGCGGGTCGCGTCGACGCGAGGCACGTCGACGGACATCTGCTCATTCCCGCATCCGCCCTGCGAGAAGGCGCGAATCGCATCTCGATCGCGTTCGACGCCGGCGACGCACCGCTCAACCGGAACGACGAGTACCTCTATACGATCTTCGTCCCGGCGCGGGCGCACGAGGCGTTCCCCTGCTTCGATCAGCCGGACCTGAAGGCGGAATGGACGCTGACGCTGGACGTGCCGGAGCACTGGGAGACGCTCGCCAACGGCGCGGAAGCGTCGCGCGAACGGCACGGCGCGCGCGAGCGCATCGCCTTCGCGCGGACGAAGCCGATCTCGACCTACCTGTTCGCGTTCGCCGCGGGCCGGTTCTCCGTCGAGCGCGCCGAGCGCAACGGCCGGACGTTCCGGATGTTCCACCGTGAAACCGACGCGCAGAAAGTCGCGCGCAATCGCGACGCCATTTTCGACCTGCACGCCGCAGCGATCGCGTGGCTCGAACGCTACACGGGCATCCCGTACCCGTTCGGCAAGTTCGATTTCCTGCTCGTGCCGTCGTTCCAGTTCGGCGGTATGGAACATCCCGGCGCGATCTTCTACAACGCCTCGGGCCTGCTCCTGGACGAGTCCGCCACGCAGAACCAGGAGCTCGCCCGCGCCAGCGTCATCTCGCACGAGACGTCGCACATCTGGTTCGGCGACCTGGTGACGATGCGGTGGTTCACGGACGTCTGGATGAAGGAGGTCTTCGCCAACTTCATGGCGGCGAAGATCGTCAATCCGTCGTTTCCGCGGATCAACCATGCGCTCCGCTTCCTGCTCGCGTACTATCCGTCCGCGTACGACGTGGACCGGACCGCGGGCACGAATGCGATCAGGCAGCCGCTCGCGAATCTGAACGAGGCGGGCACGCTCTACGGCGCCATCATCTATCAGAAGGCGCCCATCGTGATGCGGCAGCTCGAGATGCTCGTGGGCGAGGAGCCGTTTCGCGACGGACTGCGCGAGTATCTCCGCCGCTACTCGTTCGGCAACGCGTCATGGTCGGATCTGATCGCGCTGCTCGACGCCGAGACGCCCGACGATCTGGCCGCCTGGAGCCGCGCCTGGGTCGAAGAGGCGGGGCGTCCCGTCGTCCGGACGGAGCTGGAGACGGCCAACGGCACGATCACGCGCCTCGCGTTCGTGCAGCACGACGCCGACGCGGACCGCGGCCTCGTGTGGAACGAGCAGCTCGAGGTCGCGCTCGGCTACGCCGATGGCATCAAGCGGCTGCCCGTCCATCTGGAATCCGCCACCGTCGACGTCACGGCGGCGCGCGGGCTGCCGGTGCCGCGCTATATCCTGCCGAACGGCGGCGGCATCGGGTACGGCGAGTTCCACCTCGATCCGGCGAGCCGCGAGTGGATCGCGCACCATCTGCCGGAGATTCCCGACGCGCTGACGCGCGGCAGCGCATGGGTGACGCTGTGGGACGCGATGCTCGACGGCGAGGTGCAACCCGCAGACGTCCTGTCGCTCGCGCTTACAGCGCTTCCGCGGGAACGCGACGAGCTGAACACGCAGCAGATCCTCGAGTACCTGGCGCACGCCTACTGGACGTTCATGCCGGCGTCTGCCAGGAGCGCGCTCGCGCCGGACGTCGAGCGCGTGCTGCGGCGCGGACTCGCGGAGGCCTCGACGACCGGCTTGAAGTCGGCGTACTTCTCCACGCTGCGCGACGTCGCGCTGACGCCGGCGACGCTGGCGTGGTTGTCGTCGGTGTGGAGCCGCAAGGAGACGGTGCCGGGACTGACATTGTCGGAAACCGACGACATCCAGCTCGCCGAACAGCTGGCCGTGCGCGAAGTGCCGGGCTGGGAACGCATCGTCGAGGAGCAGCTCGCGCGGACGAAGAATCCGGACCGCAAGGCGCGGTTCGCGTTCGTGCGGCCGGCGCTGTCGGCGGATGCGGCGGCGCGCGACGCGTGGTTCGCGTCGCTGCGCGATCCGGCGAATCGCCGCCATGAGGCGTGGGTGCTCGACGGACTCCGGTTCCTGCATCATCCGCTGCGCGCGGCGCGGGCCGTGCCGTACATCCAGCCCAGCCTCGAACTGCTGCAGGAGATCCAGCGCACCGGGGACATCTTCTTTCCGAAGCGCTGGATGGACGCGACGCTTGGCGGCCACCGTTCGCGCGAGGCGGCGGAGATCGTCCGCGCGTTCCTCGGGAAGCTGCCCGCTGGTTATCCCGACCGTCTGCGCCGGATCATTCTGTCGTCGGCAGACGATCTGTTCCGCGCGAGCCGCATGCCGTGAGCACGTCGGCCGCGCGGAAGACCGGCTGCCGCTACGCGCGCGCCGACGATTTCCGCGCGCGGCGCTTGCGCAGGTACACGAACCCGAGTCCGGCGATGACGAAAGCGAGCACGTAAAACATCAGGACCTCCCGGGCGGAGGATGCTGGCAAGGGGGGTGCCGCAACGTCCCATCTGGCGCGAAGCCTCTGTGGATCAGCGACTTACAGGGAGGCGTCGCCCGCGGGCCGGCTCGGCGACATCGCCGCGCGGGCGCCAATTCCGTCAGCGGCTTGCAGGATTGTGACCGGAGCAGCACGATGGACATCCGAATTCTGGTGACCGGCGGCACGTTCGACAAGGAGTACGACGAGCTGACGGGGCGCCTGTTCTTCCGCGAGACGCACGTCCCGGAGATGCTGCGCCTTGGCCGTGCGCGCCTGGATCTGGCCGTCGAAACCGTGATGATGATCGACAGCCTCGACATGGACGCCGCCGGCCGCGCGGGCATCGTCGAACGCTGCCGCGCCTGCGCGGAACGCGCGATCGTGGTGACGCACGGGACGGATACGATGGTGGAGACCGCCGCCGCGCTCGGCCGCGCCGCGCTCGGCAAGACGATCGTCCTCACCGGGGCGATGGTGCCGTACGCCTTCGGCTCGTCCGATGGACTGTTCAATCTGGGCAGCGCGCTGTCGTTCGCCCAGGTCCTCCCGGAAGGTGTGTACGTCGCGATGAACGGCCGCCACTTCCCGTGGGACGCGTGCCGCAAGAATCGCGAAACGGGCGTCTTTGAAACATGCTGAGCCGTCAGCCTCCAGCCGCCAGCTGGAAGCTCCAGCCTGGAGGCTCGCAGCTGGAAACTGGAAGCTGGAAGCTGGAAGCTGGAAGCTGACATGAATCTGACCACCACCAAGCTCCCGTCTGTCGGCACGACCATCTTCACCGTGATGTCGCGGCTGGCGACCGATGTCGGGGCGATCAATCTTTCGCAGGGGTTTCCCGACTTCGCGTGCGACCCGGCGCTCGTGGATGCCGTCGCGCGGCACATGCGCGAGGGACGGAATCAGTACGCGCCGATGCCGGGCGTGCCGGCGCTCCGATCGGCCATCGCGAAGAAGTACGGCGAACTGTACGGCGCGACCTACGATCCCGAAACGGAGGTGACGGTGACCTCGGGTGGAACCGAGGCCATCTTCGACGCCGTCACGGCCGTCGTCCACCCCGGCGACGAAGTGATCGTGTTCGAGCCGTGCTACGACTGCTACGTGCCGGCCATCGAGCTGAACGGCGGCGTCCCGATCGTCATCTCGCTCCGCTTTCCCGAATACAGCGTGCCCTGGGACGAGGTGCGGTCGGCGATCACACCGCGGACGCGGCTGATGATCGTCAACACGCCGCACAATCCGACCGGGGCGGTGTTCGACGAGGAGGACATCCGCGCGCTGACGTCCATCGTCGGCGGCACCGACGTGCTGATCCTCAGCGACGAGGTGTACGAGCACGTCATCTTCGATGGTCTGCGGCACGAGAGCATGGCGCGCCATCCGGCGCTCGCCGAGCGCAGCTTCATCGTCGGATCGTTCGGCAAGACGTATCACACGACGGGATGGAAGACCGGGTACACCGTCGCGCCGGCGCCGCTCACGACGGAGTTCCGGAAGGTGCACCAGTTCGTCACGTTCTCGACGTTCACGCCGGTGCAGCACGCGCTCGCGGAATTCGTCGCCGGGCGCCGCGGTTATCCGGAGCTGCCCGCGTTCTATCAGCGCAAACGCGATCTGTTCCTGCGGCTGATCGAGGGCTCGCGGTTCCGTCCGCTGCCGTGCCACGGGAGCTACTTCCAGCTGCTGGACTACTCGGCGATCACGAACGAAGACGACATGGCGTTTGCGATGCGTCTGACGCGCGAGCACGGCGTCGCGGCCATCCCCACCTCTGCGTTTTTGTACCGGCAGACGGCGCCGCCCGTGCTCCGGTTCTGCTTTGCGAAACAGGACGAGACGCTCGAGCGCGCGGCCGAGCGGTTGCGGAGGCTATAAGTCATGGTCAGCCTGAAGGGCTGAGGCGCTCAACCGGTCCTGAAAACACCTCCCACGCCGACTAACGTCTCCCTCCCGAACCATTCCCGCCGGCATAGCAGAAATACATTCAGAGAAGCTCTCACTTTGGGGTACCGAAACTGCTCAATAGCGGCAGAATAGCCGCTCAACTGTAGGGCACCAACTTCCCAGAGGGTACCGTGTATTTCCGGGTAGCCGGTTCGATGCCGGATGCGGGGCTGCTGCGGGCGTGTAGTCATCGGCGTGTTCTTTCGCGAGCGAAGGCCGGCGAGCGAAGGGAACGCCAGGGGAGTGGCGATATCCGCCACGGCTGACACGCTGTCTCGCCGTCAGGCCTGAGGAGAGTTCGATGCTCGACCATTCGAAAGTCAGAGGGCTGGGCACGATGCCCAGGGTTCTATGCCTCGCCACGCTCGCGCTGGCGGCCGGCACCGTCACGGTCAGCGCGGCGACATGGACGATCGG
>DASSOM010000319.1:0-8901 GCA_035700625.1 Vicinamibacterales bacterium | reverse complement strand
GAGCAGATCGGCCGGAAGGATGTCGCGCTGGCGATAGTAGTTGTCCGGATCCGACGGCAGCAGCACCCGGAGGCGATCGCGAATCGTGATGCCAGGCGTGACGATCAGAAACGCGTCGGTAAAGCGGGCGTCCTGGCGGTTTTCGAGCTTGTTCAGCGCCTGCCAGGCAATCAGCATCGCCATGACGACCGTCTTGCCGCTGCCCGTGGCCATCTTGAAGGCCGTGCGCGGGAGGCCGGCGTTGTACTCGGCGCTCCGATCACGCAGGTAGTTCGCGATCCACGCGTCGCCATAGCGCGCGGCAACTTCGGCGATGTAGATGGCCGTCTCCACTGCCTCGCGCTGGCAGAAAAACAGCTTCTTCTCGCGCGCGGGATCGCTCCAATACGTCAGCAGCCGCCGCGTGACCGGCGTCACATCGACGTACCCGCCCTGCCGCCACCGATCGACCCGCTCGCGAATCCGGTTGATCTCGGTGTTCGGCTTGATGCGATCCGCCGTCCATTCCGTGTCGAAGTGCGCCTGCTGCCCTTTCTTGCGGGCACGGGCGATCGGCATGAAGAACGCGCTGGGACGCCGCTTCTCCTCGATGTCCGTGGTGATGCCGTCGTTGTCGAACCGGAAGTGGCGCCGGGGCGCCTCGAACGCGGAATTGAGGATAGGGTTCTCGATGGTGACCTGTGGCACGAGGCTATTGTGCCTCACCCCGCTCTTCCAGCTCCACCCATCGCGCCAACAGTGCGTCGAGGTCCTCGCGCACCACATCGATGCGTGCGAGCACGCCGTGGATGTGATCGGCGGGCGATTTGTAGAACTCGGGGGACGCCGATTCTGCCTGCAGTCGCTGCTGCTCCTCCTCGAGCGCCGCGATCCGCTCGGGCAGCGCGTCGAGCTCGCGCCGCTCGTTGTACGAAAGCTTCCCGCCCTCGCGAGCCCGCCGCGCCTCGCTCCTCGAACCCCGCCCCTCGCCTCTCGAACCTCGCTCCTCGACCCTCGCTCCTCGAACCTCGCGCTGCCGCACGTAGTCCTCGTACCCGCCGACGTACTCCACGACGCGCCCCTCTCCCTCGAACGCCAGCGTGCTCGTCACGACGCGGTCGAGGAACACACGGTCGTGGCTGACGAGGAGCACGGTTCCCGGAAAATCGCCCACGAGCTCCTCGAGCAGCTCCAGCGTCTCGATGTCGAGATCGTTCGTCGGCTCGTCCAGCACCAGGACGTTGGCCGGTTTCGCGAACAGGCGCGCGAGCAACAGCCGGTTGCGCTCGCCGCCGGAGAGCGACTTCACGGGTGACTGCGCGCGCTCGCGCGGGAAGAGAAAGTCGGCGAGGTAGCCGATGACGTGCCGCGGCTCGCCGTTGACGACGACCGTCGTGTTCCCCTCGTTCACGGTGTCGGCAACAGTCTTCTCCGGATCGAGCTGCTCCCTCTGTTGATCGTAGTACGCGATCTGCAGACGCGTGCCGCGGCGGATCGTGCCGGCGTCCGGTTCCAGCTCGCCGACGAGCAGCCGCAGCAGCGTGGACTTCCCCGATCCATTCGGACCGATGAGGCCGACGCGATCGCCGCGCAGGATGCGCTGCGAGTAGTCGCGAATGACGACGAGATCGCCGTAAGACTTGCTGACGTGCTCGGCTTCGAAGACGAGTTTGCCCGAGGCCTCACCGGCATCGATCGCCATGCGCGCGGTGCCCACGTGTGCCCGGCGCGATGCGCGCTCCTCGCGCAGTGCCATCAGCGCGCGCACGCGACCCTCGTTGCGCGTGCGCCTCGCCTTCACGCCGCGCCGGAGCCAGGCTTCCTCTTCCGCCAGCTTGCGATCGAGCCGCTCCAGATCGCGCGCTTCGGTCTCGAGTGCTGCCTCCTTCTTCTCGAGATACGTCGCATACGACCCCGGCCACGACGTGAGGCGGCCGCGATCGAGCTCCACGATCCGTGTTGCGAGACGCGAGAGGAACGCGCGGTCGTGCGTGACGAAGAGCACCGCGCCGCGAAACTCCAGCAGGAACGCTTCGAGCCAGCGGATCGCGTCGATATCGAGGTGGTTCGTCGGCTCGTCGAGCAGGAGCAGATCGGGCGACGTGACAAGAGCCTTGGCCAGCAGCGCCCGCCGACGCCAGCCGCCGGACAGCTCCCCCATACGGCGATCGCCGGGCAGCGATAACCGCGAGATCACGAGTTCAACTTTCTGTTCGAGGGCCCATCCGTCTTCGCGTTCGAGCTGCTGCTGCAGCGCCGCGAGCCGCTCCATCCGCGCGGGGTCGTCTGGCCGCTCCGCGACCGCCGTGGCCGCGTGGTGGTAACGCGCCGCGAGATCGCCGAGCGCCCCGAGTCCCGACGCCACTTCGTCGAAGACGGTGCGGTCCTCGCGCGTGCCCGGCACGTCCTGCTCGAGCCGCGCGATCCGCAGCCCCGGCTCGCGCCAGATCGTCCCTTCGTCCGGCGCAAGCTCGCCCGAGATGAGGCGCAGCAGCGACGACTTGCCGCTGCCGTTCCGTCCGATCAACGCGACGCGCTCCCCCGCGTCCACGCGCAGGTCCACCTTGTCGAGCAGCGGAAGGTGGCCGAAGGCGAGCGACAGGTTCGTGAGGGTGATTACAGGCACTGCTGAATGTCGAATCTCACAGCAGTCTTCGCGCCAGCACCGCCCAAACCGCCTGCGCGAGCCGGCGGCGGTCGTGGCGGGCGATCCCGCCGCACCAGAATTCACCCGAGACCACTTCACACGTCGACGGAATGTCGCCGGGCTCGAGCAGCACCTTGTGCTCCTGGCGGTAGCGGTCGAGTGTCTCTTCCGGCGGACGCGCGGTGTTGACGATCACCACATCGACCGGGCGGCCGATGGTGTCACCGAGCAGGCGCACGGCGGTGGCGGCTGTGAAGCCCTCCATGCCGCGCCCTTCGGTCAGGAGGTTCGTCACGAGCACGATCGGACCGCGAACCTGACGTACGGCCTCGGGTGCGCCCTGCACCAGGAAGATCGGCATCAGGCTCGTGTAGAAGCTGCCGGGGCCGACGATGGCGGCATCGAACGCCGGGATCGCCTCGGCGGCGGCCGGATGCAGCCGGACCGGCGGTTCGAGCCAGAGCCGCGCGATGCCGCGCCCGTCCGTCTGTCCCGCATCCACTTCCACTTCGCCGCGCGTGCGCGTGCCGTCGGCGTACTCTGCGCACAGGCTCGCCTGCTCGACGCTCACCGGCCACACGCGCCCCGCGCACCCGAGCAGCCCGCGCAGGCCGTCGACGGCCGCGAGGAAGTCGCCGCCGTACTGCTCCATCATGGAGAGCAGCAGGTTGCCGCCGGTGTGCCCGCCAAGACGCGTGTGCTCGAGCGCGGGCAGCCGCGCGAGCAGCACGCGCCGCGCCTCGCGCTCGTTGCGCGCCAGCGCGAGCGCGCACTTCAGCACGTCTCCCGGCGGCAGCACGCCCAGCTCGTCGCGCAGCACGCCGGAACTGCCGCCGCTGTCGAACATCGTGACGATCGCGTTGACGTCGAGCCACGGGTTCCCCTTCAGCCCGCCCAGCAGACTGGGCAGACCCGTGCCGCCTCCGAAACACCCAACGCGCAGTTTGCGCAAGCGCATGAACCTCTCATTGTACCTGTAGCTGCCAGCCACCAGCTTCCAGCCTCCAGCTTTAGAAGGAGGACCGTCTTCCTTTTGAAGCTGGAAGCTGGCGGCTGGAAGCTGGTGGCTCTTTCTGCTCGATATAATCGATCGATGGCCGACCTCACCGACGCGGAACGACGCTCGTACGATCTGCTCGCGCGCGACGTGGAGCGCGTGTTCGGTCCGCGGCTCGTCTCGGTTGTCGCGTATCAGCCGGCCGCGCCGGACGCGATGCGACACGCGCTCGTGCTCGTCGAGCGGCTGTCGTTCGACGACCTCGTCGCGTGCGTGCCGCTGACGGACGCGTGGCACCGGCACGGCCTGGCGGTGCCGCTGCTGCTCGCGGACGACGAGTTCCGGCGCACGATCGACGTCTTCCCGCTCGAGTACGGGGGACTGATGGCGCGCCACGTCCTCGTCCGCGGACGCAACCCCTTCGACGGCCTCGCGATCGCGCCGGCGGACGTCCGCCGCGCGTGCGAGCTGCAGGCCAAGAGCCACGTGATTCATCTGCGCGAAGGCTTCCTCGAGACCCGCGGCGACGCGGCCGCCGTGGCCGATCTCATCGCCGCTTCCGCGCAGCCGTTCCGATCGCTGCTCGCCAACATCGCCCGTCTGGAGAACGCCGCCGCCGAAAACGACGGGGCGCTCGCAGCCTTCGCGGGAGATCGCCTCGGCGTGTCGAGCGACGTCGTCCGCGACGTGCTGGCGTCCGGGACGGTCGGCCACTCCGCGATGGCCGATCCGAACGCGCTCCTGGCGCGCTACGTCGCAGCCGCCGGGTGCGTCTGGGAATACGTGGACCGGTGGAAGGCGGGGGCGTGATCCGGAATCGCAAACGGCGCGCGCTCTGCACACTCGGGCTCGCGCTGTCGCTTGCACTCGGCATCCAGTATTCAGCCAGCGCCGACAACGCGTCGGCGCAGGCCGCGCCGCCGACGCTCACCCAGCCCGTCAACGACTTCGCGCGCGTGCTGGACGCCGCGAGCGAGGCGGAGCTCGACAAGCGCATTCGCGCGCTGCAGCAGACGACCGGCGACGTCCTCGTCGTCGCGACTGTCCCGACGTTTCAGCCCTACGCCGACATCCGCGAGTACGCCGTGAAAATGTTCGAGAACGGCGGCCGCGGCATCGGACAGAAAGGCAAGGACAACGGCCTGCTGATCGTCGTCGCGGTGAACGATCGCAAGGTCGACATCGAGGTCGGCTACGACCTCGAGCAGTTCGTGACCGACGGCTACGCCGGAGAGACGATCCGCACGGTGATCCTGCCCGAGTTCCGCCAGGGGCGGTACGGCCCCGGCGTGCTGGCGGGCGCGACGCGGCTCATCGGCCGGATCGCGCAGGGCCGCGGCGTCACGGTGCCCGACGTCCCGCAGGAGCCGGAGCGCCGCGACGCCCCTGCGTTTCACATCCCGTTCGGACTGATCCTCTTCATCATCTTTCTCGTCGTCGCGAGCACCGGGCGCCGGCGCCGGCGGCGCCGGTTCTGGGGCGGCGGTCCGTGGAGCGGATGGAACAGCGGCGTGGGCCCCTTCGGCGGCGGATTCGGCGGCGGGTTCGGCGGCTTCGGCGGCAGACGCGGGGGTGGCGGTTTCGGCGGCGGCGGCTTCGGTGGATTCGGCGGCGGACGCTCCGGCGGCGGCGGCGCGGCGGGCGGATGGTGAAAGAGCTACCAGCTTCCAGCTTCCAGCTTCCAGCTTCCAGCTTGATAAGGAAGACGGTCCTCCTTTTTAGCTGGCAGCTGGCGGCTGGTGGCTGGTGGCTTACAATCGACCTATGCGCTCCCCTATTCGCTCGGTGATCTTCCTGGCGGCCGTTCTGGCGGCAACAGTGGCGCTGCCGGGTTGTTCGTACAACCGCTTCACCACCTCCGAAGAGGCGATCAAGGCCCAGTGGGGGCAGGTGCAGAACCAGCTGCAGCGCCGCAACGACCTCATCCCGAATCTCGTGGAGACGGTGAAGGGCTACGCCCAGCATGAAGAGGGGATCTTCAAGGAGATCGCCGATTCGCGCTCCAAGTTGCTGGCGGCGAAGTCCCCGGAAGAAACGATCGCGGCCGCCAATCAGCAGACGACGGCGCTCGGACGACTGCTCGCAGTCGTCGAGAACTACCCGAACCTGAAGGCGAACGAGCAGTTCAACCGGCTCATGGACGAGCTGGCGGGCACCGAAAACCGGATCGCGGTCGAGCGCATGCGCTACAACGAGCGCGTCCAGGAGTACAACACGCTCCGCCGGCGCTTCCCCTCCAACATCACGGCGAAGATGTTCGGCTTCAAGGAGTACCCGTACTTCGAGGCGCCCGCCTCGGCGCAGACGCCGCCGAAAGTCAGCTTCACGAAGTAAACGCCGACGCACGGTTCGTCGTAAACTCCGTCGCAGTACTCAGGTCCTTTCTTCAAAGGAGTCCGAGAAGATGCGACGATTCGTGCGCCTGCGCTTCGGCGCGGGTCTGCTGGCCCTGGGGCTCGGCGCTTTCGGCATCCGCGGGATGCAGGCGCAGGGGTTCCCGCAGCAGGTACCGCCGCCGGGCCCTCCCATCAACGAATCCGATGATCCCCTGCTGAAGCCGTTCGTCTGGCGCTCGATCGGGCCCGCCAGCATCGGCGGCCGGGTGGACGACATCGCGGTCGACGAGAAGAATCCCTCCACGATCTACATCGGCTTTGCCACCGGCGGCCTCTGGAAATCGATCAACAACGGGACGACGTGGACGCCGCTGTTCGACACGTACCCGGTGTCGTCGATCGGCGACATCGCGCTGGCCCCCTCGAACCCGAATGTCATCTACGTGGGGACCGGCGAGCCGAACAATCGGCAGAGCTCGTCGTTCGGCGCGGGCGTCTACAAATCGACCGACGGCGGCAAGACGTTCACCTACGTCGGCCTGAAGGAAACACAAAGCATCGCGCGGATCGTCGTCCACCCGAAGGATCCCGACATCGCCTACGTCGCGGTGGTCGGCCACCTGTTCGGACCGAACAAGGAGCGCGGCCTCTACAAGACGACCGACGGCGGCAAGACGTGGGCGAACACGAAGTTCATCGACGAGAACACGGGCTTCACGGACGTCGTCATGGATCCGTCGAATCCGAACGTCCTCTACGCGGCGTCGTATCAGCGCCGGCGCACGCCGTGGGGTTTCAACGGCGGCGGCCCGGGCAGCGCGCTGTGGAAGACGACGAACGGCGGGAAGTCGTGGACGAAGCTGACGGGCAACGGCCTGCCGACCAACCCGATCATCGGGCGGATCGGCCTCGACCTCGCGCGCTCGAAGCCGAACACGATCTACGCCTCGATCGAGGTCGGCCCGAGCGGCGGCACCGGCGCGGGGGTCAACGACGACGGCACGCTGCAGAAGCCGGGTGAGGGACGCGGCGGCGGCGGCGGTGGACGCGGACAGCAGAATCCCAACGCGCCGCCCCCACCCCCGGATCCCGGCAAGACCGGCATCTGGCGGTCGGACGACGGCGGGCACACGTGGAAGCTGATGTCGAATACGGTAAACCGCCCGATGTACTACAGCCAGATCCGCGTCGATCCGAACAACCCGGACATCGCGTATCAGGGTGGCGCGCCGTTCTACAAGACGGTTGACGGCGGCAAGACCTGGAAGCAGGTGGCCGGCATCGCGCACAGCGACCACCACGCGATCTGGATCGATCCGAACAACAGCGATCACCTGATCATCGGCAACGACGGCGGGATCGACGTGACGTACGACCAGACGGCAACGTGGGAGTACGTGAACACGATCGCGGTCGGCCAGTTCTACAAGGTCAGCGTCGACATGCGGTCGCCGTACTACGTGTGCGGCGGTCTTCAGGACAACGGGAGCTGGTGCGGGCCAAGCGCGACGCGCACACCCATCGGGATCCTCAATTCCGACTGGTATCGCGTGGGCGGCGGCGACGGCTTCTACACGGCCAACGATCCCACCGACTGGTCGGTGATGTATTCCGAATCGCAGGACGGCAATACGAACCGGCTGGATCTCAAGACGGGCGACACGCAGAGCATCCGCCCGCGCGGTCCGCGTCCGCAGACGCAGCAGCAGGGCGGCGGACGTGGACGCGGCAACGTCGATCCGGAGCTGGCGGCGCAGTTCGGCTTCGGCCCCGGCAGCCCGAACGGCAACGTCGTTCCGCGGCCGCCGGAGGGGACGGACTTCCGGTTCTACTGGAACACGCCGTTCATGTTGTCGCCGCACAATCCATCGGTCGTCTATCTCGGCGGCGATCGGTTGTTCAAGTCGAACGATCGCGGCAGCAGCTGGATGGCGACGGCGGACCTGACGAAGAACATCGGCCGCAATGACCGCCCGATCATGAGCGTCGAGGGTGGCGCACCGATGGCATCGAAGCACGACGGCGCCGCCTCGTTCAGCAACATCGTGACGCTCGGCGAGTCTCCCGCGAAGGCGGGCGTGCTGTGGGTCGGCACGAACGACGGCAACGTCCAGGTCAGCCGCGACGGCGGCAAGACCTGGAAGAACGTCGTGGACAAGGTGCCGGGCGTGCCGAAGGAGACGCACGTCTCGCGCGTCACCCCGTCGTACTACGACGCCGGCACGTGCTACGTCACGTTCGACGGCCACCGCACCGACGACATGAAGCCGTACGTGTTCGTGACGCGCGATTACGGCGAGACGTGGACCTCGATTGCGTCGAACCTTCCCGAAGGGAACGTCAACGTGATCACGGAGGATCCCGTCAACCGCAACCTGCTGTTCCTCGGCACCGAGTACGCGCTGTACGTCTCGACCGACGGCGGCAAGCAGTGGAAGCGGTTCATGAACGGCCTGCCGACGGTCCGCATCGACGACATCATCATTCATCCGCGCGAGCACGATCTCATCGTCGGCACGCACGGCCGCAGCATCTGGATCATCGACGACATCACCCCGCTCGAGCAGCTCGACGACGTGCCGCCGGAAGCCGACGCCTACGTGTTCGAAGTGCGTCCCGCCATTCAGCGGATCAACGACATCCAGAAGCGGATCCAGGTCGGCGGCGCCAAGTTCTTCGCCGGACGCAATCCGGCCGAAGGCACGGCGATCAGCTACTGGCTGCGCAGCGCGCCGTCAGGCGACGTGAAGGTCACGATCTACGACATGGCGGACAAGGAAGTCCGCACGATCAACGGCACCAAGAACGCCGGCCTGAATCGCGTCCAGTGGAATCTCCGGGGCAACCCCCCGCCGCGGCCAGAAGGACAGCAGGCGGGCGGCGGAGGCGGCGGGCGCGGCCGCGGCTTCGCGCAGGGACCGCAGGTCGATCCCGGCACGTAC
>DASSOM010000318.1:0-6706 GCA_035700625.1 Vicinamibacterales bacterium | reverse complement strand
GCAGCGGCAGGGGCCATCCCGGTGAGCAACAGCAGCGCGGCACACAGCATCCTCACGAAAGTCGATTGGTGCATCGAGGCGAATGATAGCGGCGACTGGACGTTTTCGTCGATGGGACAGGAGCGCCGCAAAATGACGCGAACGCGTCATGATTGCACACGCGCAGGGGGTTGACGTCGCGCTAGGATTTCTCCGCGAGTTGCGAGCGAAGTTGGCTGGGAGGCAGGGATTGGGTCTGTTTGCCGGGGTGAAACCGGAGGCGAACTGATCACCGAAGACGTGACGAGCAGCCAGCGAGGAGCGACAGCGACGAAGTTGGCTGGGAGGCAGGGATTCGAACCCCGATAACGTGGTCCAGAGCCACGTGTCCTACCGTTGAACGACCTCCCAGTGAGGCGTGCAAACCCTGATTATACGAACCTTTCCGCCCCACCCGCAACCAGGCAAGTGACGCCAGCACAGGCAGATCCGGCGCGGGATTGACAGGCACCAGGCGACTGTCCTATTGTCATAGGACAGTCATGCCGCTCTTCCAGGTCAGCTTCAAGGCCGGCAAGGCCGTCTACCTGCAGCTTGTCGACCAGGTGAAGGCCGCGATCGGCTCCGGCGCGCTGCGGACGGGCGACCCCCTCCCCTCGATCCGGCCGCTCGCGGAGGAGCTGCGCGTGAACCGCAACACGGTCGCGAAGGCGTACACCGAACTCGAGCGGCAGGGCATCATCGAAACCGCGCCGGGCAAAGGCTGCTTCGTCAGCGGCCGGATGTCGCCGCTCAGGCGCGACGCGCGGCGGCGCCTGCTCGCCGACGTGCTGGACGAAGCGGCCGTGCAGGCGCATCACCTGCAAATCGACCGCGACGAATTCCTCCGCATCGCGCGCGAACGGTTCGACATCCTCGAAGACAAACGCACACGCGCCACGACGAGAGGCACCGCATGAGCGCACCCATCGCCGCCGTGGCTGGGACGACCGCCGGGCGCGACGAGGAACGGGGTCGAAGGACTTGCCATCCTCGCGTACGGGCTGGGTTCGATCGCGCTCGGCGCTCAGATCGTCGGCGGCGAATACGGCTGGCGCACGCTCCCGTCGCTGCTGACGCTGCCTGCATCGAGATGGCAGATCCTGCTCGGGAAGGTCGTCACACTCGCCTGCCTGCTGGCGGGCCTCGTCCTCCTCGCGCCCGCGCCGTGGCGGCCGCGTGAGCCCGAGATCAACACGATCCTCAGACTCGGGCCGGTGTATGGATTGTGCGTCGCGCCCTTCCTGACGATGGTCTGTCGCGGCACGCTGCCTGGCATCGTGTTCACAGCGGCGCTTGCACCGGTGTTGTTCGATGCGGGTCAGATCGCTGGAAGCGCGATCTACGGTTCGGCAGCGGCCGCCGAGATCGATTGGTTCACGTATTCGTTCCTCCGAAACGGCACCATCCTCCTGTGCGCCGCCGGCGTCGTGCTCACCGTGCG
Source organism: Vicinamibacterales bacterium (assembly GCA_035700625.1). Classification (GTDB taxonomy): domain Bacteria; phylum Acidobacteriota; class Vicinamibacteria; order Vicinamibacterales; family 2-12-FULL-66-21; genus DASSOM01. The sequence goes on along the minus strand of DASSOM010000318.1, from coordinate 5,244 downwards.
TGCATTCCTGCGACTGGAAGCAACCGAGGCCAGTGGCCTCCGGACCTGGACGTACCGCCGCTCGGCATGGGTGCGCCGTTGTACTTCAGCCTCGTCGCAGTGCTGATCGGGTCGCTGGCAAGCGCGCAGGAGCGGCAGTTCGGCACGGCCGAGTGGCAGGCCCTCGTGCCGGTCGCGTCGTCGCGACAGTGGTTCGTCAAAATCGGCGTCGCCTTCTTCCTGGCGCTCGCGTTCTTCGCGACGGCAATCGTCTTCGCGCGGCTTACGTTGCCGCCCGGCGACGGTCCGTCGGCGCGCGCGCTGCTTCTGCTCGGCGTCGGGCTCGTGCTCTGGACGAGCGCCGGTCTCTACGCCTCGTCACTCTCGACGAGCGGTGTCCGCGCTCTGGCCCTCTCGCTCGTGCTGCTGCTGGCCATGACGTTCGTGGTGCCGCTGATCGGACGCGTGGAGTGGTGGGTGATCGACCTGATCGCCGCGCCCGACTGGCCCGTCTACGCGGCGATGGCCTTCGCGCATCCTTCCGTGAACGCGCTCACGCAGGCGCTGATTGCCGGCCTCGTCATCCTCCTTCTCCGCCTTGCCTTCACGAACCACCGATCCGCCGAGACCGGCGCCGCGCGCGTGTGGCGGCAGTCTGCCCTGCTCGTCGGGTATATCGCGGTGGCGCTGATGATCAATGGTTTGGTGCGGCTCGGCTGAATCACTGATTCGTCAGGGCTAAAGCCCTGACCCACACGTCGCAGAAGTCAGGGCTAAGGCCCTGACCCATCCGCCTTCGCGGCTGCGCCGCTTCCACCTTCGCGGCTTTGCCGCTACGGTGGACAAGTCGGCGGGGCTGGCGTGTGCGCCGTCCCGCTCGCATGCGCGCGGCGCGTGGGGTACAACTGGAAAGAGAAGGAGGACCATCGTGACCCCACGGATCGACTACCACAAGGCATCAGGCGCGTACGAGGTCATGCTCGGCCTGGAACGCTACGTCCGTAACTCCGGACTGGAACATCCGCTGCTCGAGCTCGTGAAGACGCGCGCGTCACAGATCAACGGCTGCGCGTACTGCATCGACATGCACACGAAGGACGCGCGCGCCGCGGGTGAAACCGAGCAGCGGCTCTACGGACTCTCCGCGTGGCGCGAGACGCCGTTCTACACGCCGCGTGAGCGCGCCGCGCTCGAGTGGACGGAAGCCCTGACGCTCATTTCGGAGAACGACGTCCCCGACGATCTCTACGCGCGCGTCCGCGAGCACTTCACCGAGGAGGAACTCGTGAACCTGTCGATGGCGATTGTCACGATCAACGGGTGGAACCGGCTGGCGATTCCGTTCCGATCGGTGCCGGGCAGCTATCAGGTACCGGCGCGCACGCCGGCGCACGCGTAAGACAAAGCGCGGGCAGGGCTGAAGCCCGTAAATGCAGGGCTAAAGCCCTGCGCTACGTACCAGCCGGACCCAGATACTCGTCCAGCCAGTCGAGAATCTCCTTGTAGACGAGCAGCGGCTTCGGCGGCAGGTGGCCGCCGTCGAGGACGACGTGGCGCTTCTGGTCCGGAGGCGTGCCGAGCATCTGGAAGAGCGGCACCTGCGCGGTCTCGTACGGCAGATCGAAGTCCTCGCGGCCGTTCACCATCAGCACCGGCTGCGTGACGCGCGGCGCGAAGTTCACCGGATCCGCTTCGGGTGGAATGTCGTAGTTCTCGAATCCGCCCGACAGCAGCACGCCGGTCTTGATGCGCGGCTCGACGGCGAGGAACAGCGGCATCTGCTGCGCACCGAGACTGAGGCCGTAGCCGGCGACCTTCTTCGCGTCGACGTCAGAACGCGACTGCAGGTAATCGACGGCGCGGCGGAAGTCCAGCGCGCGTTGAATCAGCATCTCGCGCAGCGCGTTCGGGCCGCTCGGCCGCGGGTCCATGTGCCGTTCGTACGTGTGCTGATACACCGGCCACACGACCATGCGGCCGCTGCGGACGACGAACTCGACGTATTGCAGCCACATGGAGCGGCTCGACCGCATCGCGATCGCGTCCGACCCCGGAAAGTAGATGACGGCCTGATACGGCGGATGGCCGTTCTTCGGGAGGAACACCTCGGCGGGGACGCGCGCGTCGCCGTACGCGGCGCGGAAAGACACGCGCGAACGCGTGAAGTACCTGGTGTCGGCCTGCGATTCCTCCACTTCCTGGCGTACGTCGAGCGGCGTTGGATCGTAGTCGTACCGATGCCGATACGCCGCGAACAGCGCATCGTCCACGGGCTTCAACGTAGAGGGATCGCGCTCGGTCGACGCGATCGGCGCGCGCAGCGACGCATCGCCGCGCCCCTCCTCGCGGATGCAGCGGAAGCCGAAGCCGTCCGTCCGCTCGATCGGCGTCCGCGCGTCCTGATCGTGAAACTGGTAATTCGCGTCGTTGTACGCGCCGCCGAGCACGTAGCGCTTCCCGCCGGACGCCTCGTTCCAGCACCACTCCTTCACATTGCCCGCCATGTCGTACGTGCCGTACGGTCCGAGCCCGTGGTACTGGCCGACCGGCGCGGTGCCCTTTGCGCCGAAGTTGCTGAAATTGAGAATGTCGGAGAAGAGGCCAAACGCGCCGGAGGCATGGTACCAGTGATGGACCGTCGGCAGCGACTTGCCCGCGAACGCGGCAAACGCGGCGGCTTCGTACCAGCTCACGCCGCTGACGGGATAATCGGCCTGTCCTTCGGGATACGTCCCCAGCTCCCACGTGGACGGGCCCGGACGGCCCGTGCGATCGCGGAAGCGACCCATCGCGTTCTCCCACGAGATCTCCCGGCCGTCCGCGATGATGGGCACGGTCCAGTACTTGCGCGTGCGATACCCGCCGGCATCGACGAATGCCTTGAACGCGCGATTCGTCACCTCGTACTTGTCGATCCAGTACGCGGGAAGCGTTACCTCGCTGCTGGTCTCGATCTCCGAGGCCCCGCCTGCAACGTGGACCATGCCGTCCGGCGTCGTTCCCGCGCGTACGAGATCGAACACGTACGGGGGCGCGGTTGGCGCCACGATCAACGGATCGTAGCCAGGCTTCGTGATCTGCCAGGTAAGCTGACACAGGGGACGCAAGGCATCGGGCGGAAGCGGCGTGCGTCCCAACTGGATCCACTCCGCATCCGGATCGCCGTAGGCCCTGAACGCGACGTCGGCCCCCTCCGGGTGCGTGATCACCGGAACGCGTCCGCCCGCTGCGCGCATCGCGCCCCCGACGTCGGGATCGTCAGGCGCCTTCGCAAGCGCGGCGCGAGCGACCAGGAATGCGCCCAGGGTATCGCCGGCGTCGAGGCGGCGCGACACGTCCTCCACGGCGGCGTGCACCGACGCGCGACGCGCCTCGCGCGCCCGCGCCCAGACGATCGCCGCCACGCCCGCGGCCGCGACGAGCAGCGCTGCGATCGTGATCGCCACGGGCCAGCGCCTCGCGCCCGCCGGCTGCCGCGCTGCCCGCAGCGTCTGCAGCGCCGCGGCAAGCTCCGCACCGGCCGGATAGCGATCCTCGGGACGCTTGGCCAGGCATCGCTCCACGATGCGGACGAGCGCGGCCGGCACATCGGGACGCCGCTCCAGGATGGACGGCGGATCCAGGCGCACCGTCGCGTCCATCACCGCCCACATGTTGTCGCCGTCGAACGGACGACGTCCGATGAGCATCTGATAGAGTACGGCGCCGAACGAGAACACGTCAGACGAGGGCTGTGCGCGGTCTCCGGCGATCTGTTCCGGCGCGAGATAGCCGACGGTGCCGACGATCGCGCCGGTCGGCGCAACCGTGCCGTGCAGCGTCGCCATGCGCGTGGCGTCAGCGGGATCCAGCGCCAGACGCCGCGCCACGCCGAAGTCGAGCACCTTGACGCGTCCGTCCGCCCCGATCATCACGTTCTGCGGCTTGATGTCGCGGTGCACGATCCCGGAGGCGTGCGCAGCGGCCAGCGCCTGCGCGATCTGCGTCGCGTAGTCGATGGCCGTCTCGATCGGCAGTCCGTTCTCCGGAATCGCATCGATCAGCGATTGGCCCGCGACGTGCTCCATGACGATGAAGTCCACGCCGTCGCGGTGTTCGATGGAATGAATGGTGACGATGCCTGAGTGCGCGAGGGCGGAGGCGGCGCGCGCCTCGCGGAGCAGCTGCTGGCGCGCATCGCCGGCGCCGGCGGAGAGAACCTTGATGGCGACCGTGCGGTCGAGCTCGGTGTCGCGGGCGCGATACACCGTCCCCATACCGCCGCTGCCGAGCACCGCTTCGATGCGATAGTGCGCGAGCGTGGAGCCCACCATGGCCGGTCGAAGGGAGCTTAGCAGATTGGTCGCGATTACGGGCGCTTCTTGCCGTCGATCGGAACGTTCTCGAGGCTGCGCCAGAGGTAATAGCACGCCACGGTGCGATAGGGGCGCCACGGTTCGCCGATCTTGCGGATGCGATCCGGCGTCGGCTTCTTGCGCAGGCGATAGAGCCGCTTGATGGCGTTGACGATGCCGAGATCGTCGACGGGCAAAACGTCGGGGCGGCGCAGCCGGAACATCAGGAACATCTCCGCCGACCAGCGTCCGAGCCCCTTCACCTTCGTGATCGCCGCAATCACCTCGTCGTCGGACATCTCGTGCAGGCGATCGATCGGCAGCTCGCCGCTCATCACCTTCGCGCTGAGATCGCGGAGGTACGCACTCTTCTGACGGCTCATGCCCGCCTGCCGCAGATGCTCGTCCGTGATCGCGGCGAGCGACTCCGGGGTCGCGATCCCGCCGGGCAGCTTCTCCAGGAGCCGGCGGTGAATCGTCGCGGCCGCCTTCGTCGAGAGCTGCTGGCCCGCAATCACGCGCACGAGCGCGGGGAACGGTTCCGCGGGCGGGTTCTCGAGGATCGATCGATCGTGATAGCGCCGGATGACCGGCGCAAGGATTGGATCGCGGCGCATGAGGATGCGGCGGGCGCGCGCGTACTCTTCGTGGGTCATACAGTGTTTGAACCCCGAGTGTACGCGAAAAAACGGCTTACAAGAGATGAAGAGGCAAAGAGGGCTAAGAGGGGGTTACAAGAGGGGAAGAGACGAAGAGGCCGTGAAAAAAATGGGGCCGGGTTGGCCCCGTATCGGTCTGCTATTCGCCGCCGGCAGTCGACTGATCGTTCTCGGCGACGTCCGTGGATTCCTCGCCCGGCTCGCCGCCCGCCTGCTCCCGGCGACGGCGATGACTCGCGATGCCACCCTTGCGTCCGGCGTCGCGCGCTTCT
>DASSOM010000317.1:0-7897 GCA_035700625.1 Vicinamibacterales bacterium | reverse complement strand
CGGGGCGCGGCCGCTCGCACGCGTCATCCAGGCGGAAGTCCGGGATCGATTGACGGACGAAATCCTGTTCGGTGCGCTGGAACACGGCGGGACCGTCACGATCGGCGTGGCGAAGGACGCGCTGACGTTCCGGTTCCGCGAGCGCGTCGCCGAGAAGGCCGAGGCGGAGTGACATGGCGGAGGAACGGCACGAGATACCGGTAAAGGTCGTCGATCGCCGCTGGTGGGCGCGATCCGAAGACGCACCGCCCGACGAGAAGCCCTCGTCGTCCAAACCGACGTACGTCGAAGAGCTCGAGCGGCAGATCGCGGAGAAGGATCGGCAGATCCAGGAATACCTGACGAAGTACCGTGAGGCCTCGCAGGAGTTCGACAACGCGCGCGCGCGGATGCGCAAGGAGATCGCTCGGGACGCCGAACGCGGACGCCGCGAGGTGATCGTCACGTTCCTCGACGTCATCGACAATCTCGATCGCGCCATCGACGCGGCCAGGAGCGCGGCGACGGCCGACGTGCTCCTCGAGGGGGTCGCCATGGTGCGGCAGCAGTTCCTCGCGAAGCTCGAATCGCTCGACGTGTTCCCGATTGACGCGGCGGGCGCGTTCGATCCGCAGCGGCACGAGGCCGTCTCCGTCGTCCCCGTCGCCGATCCCGCGCAGGACGGACAGATTGTCGGCGTCGTCCGTCAGGGGTATCGCATCGGCGAGGACGTGCTGCGGCCCGCGCTCGTGGCGGTGACAAAGGCAGACTCGGTGCCGTCAGGGCTAAAGCCCTGACCCACAAGCCACCCTCACACCGAGCCTTGTGGGTCAGCCCTTTATGGGCTGACGTCCCCTGATCGTGCGCATCGTCATCGCCACCTTTGGATCGCTCGGCGATCTCCATCCCGTCATGGCGCTCGGCCTCGAGCTGCAGCGCCGCGGCCACACGGTCGCCGTCGCCACGTCCGAATACCATCGGCGTCGAGTTGAACAGGCAGGGCTCGGGTTTCATGCCGTTCGTCCCGATCTGCGCCCCGACGACGCCGCGCTCATCCGCGCGACGATGGACGAGCGGCGCGGGCCGGAACAGGTCGTCAAGTACATGCTCGCGGACCTCGCGGGCACGTACGACGACACGGCTCGCGCGGTTCGCGCCGGCGGCGCCGACCTGCTGATCACCAGCGACCTCGCGTTTGCCGCACAGATCCTGGCGGCTGAAGCGAAGATCCCGTTCGCGTCGATCGTCCTGTCCCCCATCTCGTTCCTGTCCGCGTACGATCCGTGCGTCCTGCCGGCCCTGCCCTGGCTGTCGTCGCTGCGGGTACTTGGCCCGGGCGTGTACGGCGTCGTGCTGCGCGGACTCAGGCACCTCGCACGCCGCCTCGCGCAGCCGGTCAACGATCTGCGGCGCGCCCGCGGGCTGCCGCCGGTGCGCGATCCGTTCTTCGAGGACAAGCTGTCGCCCTCGCTCGTCCTCGCGATGTTCTCGCCGCTCCTCGGACGCGCGCAGCCGGACTGGCCGCGGCAGGCAGTCGTCACCGGGTTCGCGTTCCACGACGCGCTCGAAGGAGAGTCGTCGCTGCCGCCGGACGTGGAGCGCTTCATCGAGGCTGGCGATCCGCCGATCGTGTTCACACTCGGGTCCGCGGCGGTCTTCGATCCCGGCAAGTTCTACGTCGAGAGCGCTGCGGCGGCGCACGTCCTGGGCCGGCGCGCCATGCTCCTCGTCGGTCCGGGCGGCGTCGCCCGGACGCCGGGGCTGCGCACCGGACCTGATCTGGCGGTTTTCGAAGGTGCGCCGTTTGCCGCCCTGTTCCCTCGCGTCGCCGCCATCGTCCATCAAGGAGGATCGGGCACGACCGGTCAGGCGATGCGCGCGGGTCGGCCGATGCTGATCGTGCCGTACGCGCACGACCAGCCGGACAACGCGTTCAGGGTATCGCGGCTCGGCATCGCGCGCACGATCCGGCGTGGGCGCTACACGGCTCGAATGGCCGCCCGCGAGCTCGACCGGCTGCTCGCGGACGCCTCGTATGCTGCCCGCGCCGAGGAGGTCGGCCGGGCCGTGCGGAAGGAGAATGGTGCCGCTGCGGCGGCTGATGCGATCGAGCGGATGGGTGGTCAGCCCATAAAGGGCTGACCCACATGCCTGCCCGCCGTAGCGGCGCAGCCGCGAAGGCGGGTGGGTCAGGGCTTTAGCCCTGACACCTCGATCGGCTGCAGCTTCGCCTGCGTCAGCGCTTTGTTCAGCGCGCCGACATCCTCGGTCATCGCCGTCTGCAGTCGCGCGAGCTGGACGTCCAGCTCCTTCGACAGCTCGTCGAACACGGTATAGGACGCCGCCGTCGGCTTACCGTCGCCGGTCATCACCGATCGAAGCAGCGAGGCGAGGCGGTTGTTCAACTTGATCGGGAAGTTGAGCGGATCCTGTCCGCTGCGATTGCGGACCTGATAGATCTCCTCTTCGATCGCCGACAGGTGCTCGCGCGCCGTGTCTGCCGCGCGCGTCAGCGCCGTATTCGATGCGCCCGCCTTCTTCAGCCGATCCGCCATCTGCGTCTTCACGTCCCGGATCCGGATCACCGCGTCGTTCGCCGCGCTCACCTTGTCGCGAATCTTCACGGCGAGGTCGAACTGCTCCTGCAGATCGGCGTCCGTGACGTTCGTGTAGAGCGGATTCCTGCGGATGTCGAAGCTCTTGGTTGCCGTCTGCCCGTCCGCCGTCACCCGCACCTGGTACGTGCCGGGCACCGCCGTCGGACCATTCGTCGTCCCGCTCCACAGGATCATCCCGTCGAACGTCGTCGCGCCCGTGTAGCGCAGGTCCCACGTGAACTTCGTCAGACCCGCGTTCGTCAGCGGCGGCTGCCGCGGTCCGCGCCGGAACCCGCCGTCCTCGTCGTCCGCCGCGCCACTCTTCTTCTTCTGCTCATCAGTGCGCGAGGCCTTGTAGCTGCGAACGACCTGTCCCTTCGCATCGAGGATGTCGATCGCGACGTTCTGCGCCGGCTGCTTCAACCAGTAATAGACGACTGCCTGGTCGACGGAGCGCGTGACCTCGTGCGGGCTGAAGAGCGTGAACCCGGACGTCGTGAGGTCCGCCGGCGCCTGCCGCAGCGGGCCGATGTCGTCGAGGATGTAGAACGATCGCCCGTGCGTGGCGATGACGAGATCGTTCTTCTCGACGACCATGTCGGAAATCTGCGTGTCAGGCAGGTTCAGCGCGAGCGACTGCCAGTGCGCGCCGTTGTCGAACGACACGTACGGACCGTGCTCCGTTCCGGCGTACAGCAGCCCCGCGCGAACCGTGTCCTCGCGGACGGCGTGGACGTAGTCGCCGGGACGGATCCCGTCGACGATCTTCGTCCACGTCTGCCCGTAGTCGTCCGTGCGATAGATGTACGGCGCGCGATCGTCCTGCAGGTAGCGCTTCGCGGCGAAGTACGCGGTCCCCGGCTTGTGCGGCGACGCGTCGATGATGCTGATCCGCGCGAACGCCGGCAGATCCTTCGGCGTGACGTTCGTCCAGTTCTTCCCGCCGTCCCTCGTCACGTGCACGAGGCCGTCGTCGGAGCCGGCCCAGATCGTGTCCTTCTCCAGCCGCGAGGGCGCGAGCGCGAACACCGTCGCGTAAATCTCGGGACCGTTCATGTCGTGCGTGATCGGCCCGCCGGAATCGCCGAGCGTCTTCGGATCCGCGCGGGTGAGGTCTGGGCTGATCCGCTCCCAGCTCAATCCGCCGTTCGTCGTCCGCCACACGTGCTGCGAGCACGTGTAGAGGACGTTCGGATCGGTCGGCGAGAACACGATCGGGAACGTCCACTGCCAGCGCTCCTTCAGCGCGCTCGAGGGTTCGCCCGAGAAGAACCGCGGGTAGACCTGCACGTCGCGCAGGTAGCCGGTTTCGCGGTTGAAGACCGTGATGAGCGCGCCCTGGCTTCCGGCGTAGAACACGTTGGGGTCCGACGGAGAGGGCGCAATGTATCCGCTTTCACCGCCGCCCACGCTGTAGAACGGCGCGTCCCCCCGGCCTCTGGGCGCGCTCGAGATGCACGCCGTGCTGTTGTCCTGCTGCGCCCCGCACACGTGATACGGCACGTCCTTCGTCGTGGCGACGTGATAGAACTGCGCCGTCGGAAAGTCCTCGTCCGACCACGTCGCGCCGGTCGTGAACGACACCGTCCCGCCGCCGTCGTTCCCGTTCACCAGATGCGCGGCGTTGTCGGGATCCACCCAGAGATCGTGATGATCGCCGTGGGGCCCGCGAAGGCTCGCGTAGGTCTTGCCGCCGTCGGTCGACCGATACAGGCCCGTGTTGAGCACGTACACGGTGTCCTTGTCCTTCGTATCCGCGGTGATGTGCGTGTAGTAGAACGCGCGCTGCCGGAGGTTGCGTTCGTCGTTCACCTTCGTCCAGGTCCCGCCCGCGTCGTCCGATCGGAACACGCCGCCGTTTTCGTTCTCGACGATCGCGAAGACGCGGTTCGAGTCGACAGGGGACACGACGACGCCGATGCGGCCGATGACGCCGGCCGGCATACCGGGGTTGCGCGTGATCTCCGTCCAGGTGTCGCCGCCGTCCGTCGACTTGAAGAGGCCGCTTCCCGGGCCGCCGCTCGACATCTGCCACGACGTGCGGTACGCCTCCCACATCGCCGAATAGACGACGTTCGGATGCTGATGATCGATCGACACGTCGATGGCTGCCGTCTTCGGGTCGCGGAACAGCACGCGCTGCCACGTCTTGCCGCCATCTTTCGTCCGGTAGACGCCGCGCTCGTCACTGGGCGCGGAGGGATGCCCGAACACGGCCGCGAAGACAATGTCCGGATTGGTCGGGTGGATGCGGATTTTCGAGATCGCCTGCGAATCGCGCAGGGCGGCGAGATGCGTCCACGTCTTCCCCGCATCCGTGGACTTGTAAAGGCCGTCCCCCTGCATGATGTTGCCGCGAATGCACGTCTCGCCCATGCCGATGTAGACGATGTTGGGATTGGATTCCGAGACCGCGACGGCGCCGACGGACGAACTGCCGATCTGCCCGTCCGTGACGGGATTCCACGTCTGGCCGCCGTCGATCGTCTTCCACAGTCCGCCGCCGACCGCGCCGAAGTACGCTTCGAGCGGCCGTCCCTTGACGCCGGTCGTCGCGATCGAGCGTCCGCCGCGGACGATGCCGATCGATCGCCACTGGAGCGATCCAAACCACGGCTTGTTCGCATCGGCCGCAGGGCTGGCCTGCTGGCCTGCGAGCGCCACGGTCAGCAGCGCGATCAATCCACCCGTTACCGTCAATCCCGCCCGCATCCGCACCCTCATCACCCCTCCTCGATCCTCGCTCCTTGAACCTCGAACCTCGCTCCTCGCCCTCGACCTCGCGCCAGTGCCCGTCACATCCAACATCCGACATCCGACATCCGTCACCTCACCCACGCCATCCCATCAGGTCCGTTTCCCGTCTCGATGTGCCCCGTAATCGTCATCGACGAGAGATCGAGCACATCGATCCTGTTCTCGCCCGTCACCGCCAGGTACGCGCGCGAGCCGTCCGGCACGACCAGAATCCCTTCCGGACTGCGCCCAACGGCGAGCCGCTTCACCACGCGATGCGACGCGGTGTCGACGACGAGCACTTCGCCCGTATCGATATCGCTGATCAGCACATGCTTGCCGTCCGGCGTGAACTTCAGGCGATTCGATCGCTTCGTGCCGAGATCGATCGTCTGCGTCACCTTCTTCGCCGCGACGTCGACGATCGACACGCCGCCGTCGCGTGAGTGCGCCGCCCACAGCTCGCGGCCGTCCGGAGACACATCGAACCCTTCCGGTCCGCGGCCGACCGGCACGCTCGTGACGTTCCACGCCAGCGGATTCTGCCCCTGCTCGAGAATGCTGATGCTGTCGGATCCGATGTTCGCGGTGAATAGCGTCCGCCCGTCCGCCGACGGCTGCACCATGTGCGTCGTCGCCTGGCCGGTCCCGATGATCCAGTCCACCTGGTTCGACGCGGGATCGTAGCGGGCAACGACGCGGTTCGTCTCCGCCGTGAAATAGACCTTGCCGCCGGCAACGGCGATGCCGTGCGGGCGCCGCAGGGGCCCGAGGTCGACGCGGTGCCGCTCCTTGCGCGCGGCGATGTCGATCACCGACAGCGTGCTGCCGGGCGTCCGGCCGCCGTAGTTGCCGACGAACGCGAGCGTCCCGTCCGTCGCGATCTCGTGCGGACCCTCGCCCGTCGGGACCGTGCCGACCACTTTCCCGGACGCGGGATCGACGATTGCGAGCGTCGCATCCTCTTTGTTCAACACGAGCAGCGCCGGCGACTGCGCGGCGGCGATCACGGGGACAGCCAGAAGCAAGGCGGCGACGAACACGGCGCGGCACACAGGCATGGGGGCCTCCTGCAGGCTGCGCGAATTCTACACCGGGGTTTAGAATGCGGGCGTGCCTCTCAACCTTCTTCTACTTACCTGCGCGCTCGCGGCGCCGCCGCAGCCGCCCGCGCACGCGCGCGTGCCGGCGGATGCGCGTACCGCGATCTCGAAAGCCAACGCAGCGTGGCTGCCCGCGATGAAGCGCGAGGACGCCGATCCGATTGCGGCGCCGTACGCCGAGCGCGCCGTCTTCGTGCTGCCGAACGGCGCGGCGATTCTCGGCCGTCCGGCGATCACGACCTCCATCCGTCAGGGATTCGTGCGCACCGGCAAGGTGGTCGGCGGCGGCCTCGTCCAGGACGGCCTGACGGCCGCCGGCGATCTGCTCTACGAATGGGGCCACGCCAACCTGGAATTGTCGCCGGCGCCGGGACGCACGCGCCGCGCGACGGGCCGCTATCTGAACGTCTGGAAGGAATCCCCCGACGGCACGTGGCAGGTGATCCGCGGCCTCTCGCTGCCGGGAGCGCCGGCGGCTGCCGCGCAGTCCGTGTCCGTGCCGGTGCTGCAGCCGCGGAAGGAGGACGTCGCGACGATCGACGGCATCATCCGCGCGTTCTACGACGTCATTTCCGGTCCCGCCGGCCAGCCGCGCCAGTGGGGACGCGACCGCACGCTGTACGTCCCGGGCATTCAGTTCGTCGCGATGAGCGAGCGGAACGGGCGTCCGGTGATGGACGTGATGACGCACCAGGAGTACGTCGACGGGAGCAACGCCGCGTTCGTACGCGACGGCTTCTTCGAACGCGAGATCCATCGGGTCGTCTCGCGCTTCGGCAACATCGCGCAGGTGTTCAGCACGTACGAGACGCGCCGGAAAGCAGACGGCCCCGTCGTCGAGCGCGGCGTCAACAGCCTGCAGCTCACCTGGGACGGCGAGCGCTGGTGGATCGCGAGCGCGACGTGGGACGACGAGCGCCCGGGTAAGCCGATTCCGCCGGAGCTGCTGCCGTCGCGGACGCCGCGATGAACACCTCAGCGGCGCCAGCGGCTTTTCATCGAGCCGAGCGCCGCGTGCTTGCCCGCATGGGACGTTTTGGCGGATTTTGGTGGACGCCCGGCGCGCGCATCCGGCTCCTGGCCGCTCGCGCCCATGACCTTGTGCGACGCGGGCTGCGATCGGAACCCGTACCGAGCCTCGTCGCGCTTCTGCGCGAGCGAGCGCACGCCCATCTTGCCCGACGTCTGTCTGCCGGTTGTTTTGGCCATGCTCGAAACGGAGCAAAATGAGTGCCCTTTCCACGGCGCCGACGGCAACCCTTCTGACCTGTCTGCTCGCGCTCGGCATCGTCCCGGCGTCCGCACAGACACGAACCGATGCCGACGCGATCGACCGCTTCGTTGCCGCCGAGATGGCGGATCAGCAGATCCCGGGCGTTGCCGTCGCCATCGTGCGCGGCGGCGCCGTGATGAAGGCGCGCGGATACGGGTACGCCAACGTCGAGCATGAGGTGCCCGTCACCCGCGAGACCATCTTTCAGT
>DASSOM010000316.1:0-25445 GCA_035700625.1 Vicinamibacterales bacterium | reverse complement strand
TGCCCCAACTGCCGTACGCCTTCCACTGGCCGTCGCCGCGGACGTCGTAGGCGAAGCCGAGCCGCGGGGCGATCTTGTCCCCGAGGTTGAAATGCAGGCTCGGGTTCTCCGGACGGTAGGACGGCATCGTCTCACTGTCGGCGCGGATGCCGAGGTTCAGCGTGAGGCGATTGTTCAGCGTCCACGCGTCCTGGAGGAACAGGCCCACGTTGTTCGTGTGAATCTTGCCTTCCGTGAACCGGCGCGCGACGGTGTAGTAGCCGTACGTGCCGCGGACCTGCCGCGGTGGATCGTCCAGCGTCGTGCGCGCGTCGTCCCAGTGCAGCGAGACCGTCGGCGCCTGCGCACCGGTGAGCACGTCGTTCGAGAGCCGCTCGAACTGGACGCCGGCCTTCAGGGTGTGCCGCCCCGCGAAGTTGCCGTAGTACGTGCCGTCGAGATTGAGGTTGATGCGGCCGTACTTGTCGCGCACGTCGCGCGTGCTTGCCGGCAGGTCCGCGTAGCCGTCGAGCTGCTGGAGGTTCCCCGGAATCGACGGAAACGCGAAGTTCGAGCCGTCGAAGGTATGCCGCAGCGCGCTCGAAAACTCGGTATCGGTGACCCCGTAGGTGTTGTAGGTGAGGAATCCGACGTCGGCGTTCACGAAGAACTTCGGCGAGACGACCCAGGCGATGTTGCCGGCATAGGAGTCGGCCGTGGAATTGTGGGTCAGCGGATTGGGGAAGAGGTCCGCGTTCTCGTTGCTCGTGCCGTCCGGCTCGAGCGACGGCAGGTCGCGCCCGCCGCTGTTGGTCGCCCGCTGGTTGCTCATCGCGGCGCGCGCCCGGATCTTGGACGAGAGCTGCCCCGTCACGTTGTAGTTGACCGATTGCGTGTCGCGCGGATCGTCGAACGTCACCGCCTCGCCCGTGTCGCTGAACACGACGTCGCGCTCGTGGCGACGGAACCGCGGATTGTAGCCCGCGTAGAACCACACGCGATCGCGCAGGATGGGACCGCCGAGATCCATGACCGGCTCGACGGTGTAGTCCGGATCGCGCGGCGTGGTGATGTACTCCGACTGCTTCGTGTTCGAGGGCACGAGCCGAAGGGACGGACGCTGCTTGCCCGACCAGCTGTCGTTGGAATAATAGGTGCCGAAGCTCCCGCGGATCTGGTTGCTGCCCGACTTGGTGATCGCGCTGATCACGCCGCCGGTGGTGGCGCGGTATTCCGCGTTGTAGCCACTCGACTTCACCTGCACTTCGGCCACGAAGTCCACCGGCAGATCCTTGACCGATTCGCCCGTCCGCAGCGAGGTGGTGTCGAGGCCGTCGATGACGAAGCGGTTTTCCGATCCGCTCGCGCCGTCGATCTGCAGCCCGCCCGCCTTGTTCTCATCGTTGGTTCCAGGTGCCGCGGTGATCACGCTCGTGAAGTCGCGGCCTTTCGGGATTCGCTCGATGATGTCGGACTGGATGCTGACGGCCGCCGCGTTCTGCTTCACGTCGATGATCGGCGATTCGCCCGTGACCTGCACGGTCTCGCTGACGCTCGCCAGCTTGAGGGCGAAGTCGATTTTCAGAATCTGGCCGAGTTGAAGCTGGATGTTCTGGGTCGTGCTCGTCTGGAAGCCAGAGAGCGTCGCCGTGACTTCATAGATACCCGGCGCGAGCGCCGGAAACCGATAGGTGCCCGTCCCGTCGGTCACGGTTGTGGCCGTGCCCACGAGCCTGGGACTGCGCGCCTCGACGGTCACGCCGGGCAGCACCGCGCCCGACGCGTCCTTTACGACGCCTTCGATGGATCCCCGGGTTTCCTGGGCGGCCGCCGGCCACGCGACCAGCAGGGTCGCGAGCGCGATGACCGCCAATCGGCCTTTCATTTGGTCCCTCCTCCTCTGAAGCACACCCCTGGGGTGAACGACCGGCCTGCAGGGTTGAATCGCCGGCAGCACAGGACCGGCGGCAGGATGCGGCGGATACTACCACACGGTACCTGTTCAGGAGCGATCAGGATCCTGGGAGGGAGTTATTAGCCACAGGTCCACCGGCACGCTCAGGATCCAATAGCGCTTCCGCAGCTGGATCACGCAGCCGGCGTAGTCCGCCTTGCGCACGCGCCCCGCGAGCAGCTCGCCGCGCAGCCGGCGGATTTCGTACTTGTACAAGTCGCGGACGGCATCGCGGAGGAACTGGGGCCCAGTTTCCTCCCGCGGGACGATCCCGTGTCCCGCGAGCGCGGCGAGGATTTCGGGGTGATAGCGCGGCGGCAAATCTCTGCTAGTATGCCGCACACCACGAGCCCACCCGAGAGAGGTCACTGATGTCAGACGAGCGAGACGATCCGATGGACGAAGGGATGGACAGCCCGGCGGACGCCGCCGGTGATCTATTCGGCAGCGCGGTCGAAGCGGCGCAGCAGGGCGCAGCGCCCGCCGCGCGGTTCGGCAGCCAGGCCGCCGAGACGGCGGGGACGACGGCCTCGTCGATGGCGTCGAAGCCGGCCAGACGCCGCGCCCCCGCGCGCCGCGCGGCGAAGAAAACGGCCGCCCGCCGCAAGACCGCGAAGCCGCGCCGCAAGAAGGTGGCGCGCAAGGCGGCCCGCAAGACGCGCGGACGCAAAACCGCACGCAAGAGCGCCCGCCCCGCTCGCCGCGCCGCGAAAAAGAGCGCCGCGCGCCGAAGCCCGCGCAAGCGCGCCCGCAAGACGGGATCCCGCAAGACCGCCCGCAAGCGCCGCTAGTGGCGGGCCGTTGGCGTGAGATCCCCTTGGCTGCTTAGCTCCTTGGCGTGAGATCCCCTTGGCTGCCTGGTTCCTTGGCGTGAGATCCCTTGGCTGCTTGGCTCCTTGGCGTGAGATCCCTTGGCTGCTTAGCTCCTTGGCGTGAGATCCCTGGGCTGCTTAGCTCCTTGGCGTGAGATCCCCTGGCTGCTTGGCGTGAGATCCCCCGTCTGCCCGGCGAGATACAGGCCGTTGAACAGGAAGCCGAACGTGCCGTGCGGCTGCGCGCGGAAGAGAATCTCCGGGCCGAAGAGGAACAGCCGCCCCTTGCCGACCCGCGCCTCCACGATCGCCGCGCCGCCATCCAGATACCCTTCGCCCCACGCCCAGCCGCTGCGCAGCGGCGTCGGCGAGTCGAACCACGCGACGGCGGTCACGCCGCGCTGGGCCGCATCCGGCCCCAGCTGGAACACCGGGCTGTTGTCGAAGAACACGTCCACCGGGTTCGTGATCCCCTGGGCGAGCGGATTCGATGTGTCCACCGATGCGCGCAGCACCGATCCGGGCACGTAGTACTTCGACCGCGGCAGCGGCGTCGACTCCCCCGTCGGTGACTTCTCGACCAAGTGATCCGAAATCGGCAGCCCCAGCTCGTACGCGAGGCTCGTCGACCCGCCGATGCTCAGCACCGTCCCTCCCTGCTCCAGGAACGTGCGAATCTGCGGGACGGTCTTCTCGACGGTCACCGCGCCGAGCCGGTCGCGGTACTCCGCCGGGATGCTCGCCGCGTCCGGCTGTCCCCCGCCGAAGCCGCGGCCGCTGCGCGGCCCGGTATCGTCGACGAAGATGATCGCGTCGTACTTCGCGCGCAGGTTCCCCGCGTCGAGCGTCCGCGGAAAGACGACGTCGAAGGGGAAGTCGAACTGCTCGAGAGTCCAGCGCGTCCAGCCAGACGGCATCGATCCGCCATAGCGATCGACGAGCGCGATCCGCGGCGTGCGCAGCCGAACCGCGGTGCCGGGACGGCTCGCCGCAGCCGCGAAGCTGACGCCCGTATCCGCCGCGATCTTCCGCAGGGTCGCGGCGGTCGTCCCCTTCGCGGCGACGTAGAACGCTCCCGATCCCGCCTGATCCCAGAAGACCTCTTCACCGCCGGCGATCAGCCGGTTCACCGCCTCGAACGCGTCGTTCGTCGCGTGGCTGAACGTGTAGCCGGCCGCGCCCGCTTCGGCAACGGTGCCGGCCGACGGCTTCTGCAGATCGTTCACTGCCTCGAACGGACCGTCGAAGCCGTCGAGGATGCGATCGAACTGCACGCCCATCTGATAGGCGAGCGTCCAGCCGGTGCTGTCGTACGGCGGGGTGGGCGGTCCGCCCGGATACGGGATGTCGTCGGGATAATCCTGCGGCTCGAACATGTCGAGAATGTGCGGGCGGAAGGCCTGCGCGCATTTCACGACGTACGATCCCGCCGGGTACGACTTGCCGTTCACCGTGAACGGCTGCGTCGCGCGATCGACCGTGATGCCCAGCTTGATCAGCGCGTTGACGAACTTCGTCGCGGTCAGGAAATCCGCCTGATCGGACGGGATGATGTAGCCGCGCGGATCGCGCCATTCCGGCTTGCGCAACTCCTCGAAGTACCGCGCCGGGGCCTGCTCCACGCCGCGCCCGCCGCGGCGTCCCTGCGCCTCGACTTCGTCGGTGCTGCGCTCCTTGCGAATGCGCGCCTTCAGCGCCTCGATGCGGCCCGGGTACATGGTCCAATGATCGCGGCTGCCGCGCTCGATGGCGTTCTTCCCCATCTGGTAGATGTTGAACAGGAACTGCTCGCGGTGCCGCGACGCGGTGTCGAGGACGGCCCAGTTCGCCGTGATCGAGTAGTCGATCGACTGGCGGAAATGCCACGTCGTCTGCGGCGCGATGGGGAACTCGAGGCTGCCATCGGGCAGCTGCTTGTCGGGCACGAAGGGAATCTGTATCGGCGTGGGGTTGCCAATCGTCTCCGTCAGCAGCCCGATCATGTTGTGGAAGTACGGGGTCGTCCGGAGACCGCCGTTCCACCACGTCGAATACGACGAGCCCTGCCGGCTCGTCACGCCGGGCTTCCCTTCCAGGTTGAAGCGCGTCGCCATCGCCGCGCCGATCAGATCCAGCTCCGCGGGCACGATCGGATCGAACACGTAGTTGAACGGATCGCGGAACGGCGGAGCGAACATCACCGTGCCGGCCGGACCGGTCTGGTGATGGTCGTACACGATCTGCGGAAACCACTCGCGATACAGAATCCGGTTGATGTTCGTCGTCTCCGGCTGCGTCGACATGTAGAAGTCGCGGTTGTCGTCGTGGCCGACGTACTTGTGGTACAGCCGCGGCAGATTGCCGGTCGATCGCTGTTTCGGATCCGGATTGCGCATGTACCAGCTCGAGACCAGCTCCATCCCGTCCGGATTCGCGATCGCCGCCAGCACGATGCAGTCGTCCAGAATCCGCATCGTTTCGGGATCGGTGCGGCTCACGAGCTGATACACCGTTTCGATGAGCTGATGCGGTCCGAGCACCTCGGTCGAGTGCAGACCGCCGTCGATCCACACGACCGCCTTGCCCTCGTGCGCGAGCGCATGCGCCTGTTCGTCGGTCAGCCCCTCGGCCTTCGCGAGCCGGCGCGAGATCTCCTGATAGCGATCGAGCTTCCGGAAGTTCGCCGGCGCGCTGATGATCGCCATGAGCTGCGGCCGGTCCTCGGCAGTGCGGCCGATTTCGACGACGCGCAGCCGGTCGGATTCGGCGTCGAGCTTCTTCCAGTACTCGGTGAGCTGCGTGTAGGTGGCGAGCTGGTAATCGTCGCCGATGTTGAAGCCGAAGAACTGTTTCGGGCTGGTAACGCGCGTCTGCGCCGCAGCCGTGACCGCAATCGCGAGCAGAGCCGGGAGAAGAAGGAATCGAGGCCTGGGTCTCATGGGCCCAGACATTACTACAATTGGTGGATTGGTGAGTTGGTGAATTGGTGAGGTGAATTGGTGAATTGGTGAATTGGTGAATTGGTGAATTGGTGAATTTAATTCAATTCACGAATTCACCAATCCACCAACTCACCAATTACACGTGACGGCCGCCGTTACTTGATAGGCGTTCCCGTCGACGCCGGTCCCGACTCCGGCATCGTCGAGGCCAGCGATGAGCCGTGTTGATAGATGGTCCCGTCGGCGTTCGTGCCGAAGAAGTGCGGCGTGTCGGCCGCGTCAAGGGGATCGGCGATCGCGACGTAGCCGGGCGCAGCCTCTCCGACCGACAGGCCGTTGCACGATGCCGGCGCGCCGGCGAGCGGCGTCGCGCTGAGGCTGAAGGTATAGCCGCTCTTGATGAACGTCGCGCCGCTCGAGAGCTCCGGCGGCAGGAACGCCGTCACCGCTGACGGCGGCTTCATCCCGAGCGCCGGCAGGTCGGGCGCGTAGAAGCCCGAGCCGCACGTCACCGCGAAACTGAGCTGCGCGCTGTTGACCACCCGCAGCGTGCCCACTGCCGACGCGGACTGCGCGACGCCGCGCGCCCGCATCAGGCCCGGGATCGCGAGCGTCGACAGCAGGCCGATCAGCGAACAACAGAACAGCAGATCGACCAGCGTGAAACCCGACTCGTTCGTCGCCGCCGGTTTATGTATCGCCATGGATCACTCCGGACACTTTTTGGCAGTCTTGCCACTTTTCGACAGTCCCAAAGTGTCGATCTCGGCCTGCCCACCGGGCGATTGCAAGCTGCCTTCGCCAGGAACTTACTCGTTGTCAATTAGTTACGGGCCACGATTGGCCCGCGACGCCGAGCTGAGCTGCAAGCGCAAGGCCAGCAGCAGCCACCAGCCGCCAGCTGCCAGCTGCCAGCTGCCAGCTGCCAGCTTAAAAGGAGGAAGGGCTTCCTTATAAAGCTGGAAGCTGGAGGCTGGAGGCTGGACGCTTTTTATCGGGTGAGCTTCCGGTACTTGATCCGGTGAGGCTGGTCGGCGGCGGCGCCCAGGCGGCGATGGCGGTCCGCCTCGTAATCCTGGTAGTTCCCGGCGAACCAGACGACGCGGCTGTCCCCTTCGAACGCCAGCATGTGCGTCGCGATGCGGTCGAGGAACCACCGATCGTGGCTGATGACGACGGCGCAGCCGGCGAAGTCGAGGAGCGCCTCCTCGAGCGCGCGCAGTGTGTCGACGTCGAGATCGTTCGTCGGCTCGTCGAGCAGGAGCAGGTTCGCGCCCCCCTTGAGCAGCTTTGCGAGGTGCACGCGGTTGCGTTCGCCGCCGGAGAGCGATCCGACGAGCCGCTGCTGATCGCGTCCCTTGAAGTTGAACCACGAGACGTACGCGCGCGACGCGACGGTGCGCTTGCCGAGCGTGACCTCGTCGTGGCCGCCCGAGATCTCTTCCCAGACGGTCCGGTCAGCGCCGAGCGCGTCGCGGCTCTGATCGACGTAGCCGATCTGGACGGTGTCGCCGACCCGCAGCGTGCCCGCGTCCGGCTGCTCCTTGCCGGTGATCATCCTGAAGAGCGTCGTCTTGCCGGCGCCGTTCGGGCCGATGACGCCGACGATCCCGCCGCGCGGCAGCGTGAACTCGACGTCGTCCATCAGCAGCAGATCGCCGTAGCCCTTCCGCACTCCGCGCGCTTCGACGACGATGTCGCCGAGCCGCGGACCCGGCGGAATGTAAATCTCGACCTGTTCGATCTTCTGCGTCGTCTCCTGCCGCAGGAGGTCTTCGTAGGCGTTGAGGCGCGCCTTCCCTTTCGCCTGCCGCGCGCGGGGCGACATACGGATCCATTCCAGCTCCCGCTCGAGCGTCCGCTGACGCCGCGTCTCCTGCTTCTCTTCGATCTCGAGGCGCTTCTGCTTCTGCTCGAGCCACGACGAGTAGTTCCCCTGCCAGGGAATCCCGGAACCGCGATCCAGCTCGAGGATCCAGCCGGCGACGTTATCGAGGAAGTACCGATCGTGTGTCACCGCGACGACGGTGCCGGGATAATCCTTGAGGAAGCGCTCGAGCCAGGCGACCGATTCGGCGTCGAGATGGTTGGTCGGCTCGTCGAGCAGCAGGAGATCGGGTGAGCGCAGCAGCAGCCGGCAGAGCGCGACGCGCCGGCGTTCGCCGCCCGACAGCGTCGAGACGTCAGCGTCTCCCGGCGGCAGCCGCAGCGCGTCCATCGCGAGCTCGAGGCGCGAGTCGAGGTCCCAGGCGTTGGCCGCCTCGATGCGATCCTGCACGCTCGCCTGCTCCGCGAGAACCTTGTCCATCTCGTCGGGCGACAGATCCTCGCCGAAGCGCGCGTTGATCTCGTCGTACCGCGTGAGCAGCGCGCGGATCTCCGCAACGCCCTCCTCGACGTTGCCCAGAACAGTCTTCGAGGCGTCGAGCCGCGGCTCCTGCGGCAGGTAGCCGATCGAGATGCCTTCGGCGGGAAACGCCTCGCCCACGAAATCGCGGTCCTCGCCCGCCATGATCCGCAGGAGCGTGCTCTTGCCCGCGCCGTTCATGCCGAGCACGCCGATCTTCGCGCCCGGCAGAAACGAGAGCCAGATGTCTTTCAGGACGGTATGGTCCGGGGGATGGATTTTCCCCAGACCTTTCATGGTGTAGATGAATTGAGGCATCGTTGTCCGGCTCACAGCTTGTCGCTCGGCGGCTTTGGCGCACTGAACGCGGCCGATGCGGGCTCCGGCGTGAAGTCCTCCCCCGGATTCACGAACCGATCCGCCTCGAGTTTGTACTGCTTGTCGTAAAGCGTGCGATAGCGTCCGCCGAGCGCGAGCAGCTCCGTGTGCGTGCCGCGCTCGACGATGTTCCCCTGCTCGAGCACGAGGATCTGGTCGGCGCTTCTGATCGTCGAGAGGCGGTGCGCGATGACGAACGTCGTGCGGCCGCGGCGCAGCGAACGCAGGCCGTCCTGGATGAGCGCCTCGCTCTCGCTGTCGAGACTGGACGTCGCTTCGTCGAGCACCAGCAGGCGCGGATCGGCCAGAATCGCGCGCGCGATCGCCACGCGCTGGCGCTGGCCCCCCGAGAGCTTCACGCCGCGCTCTCCCACGATCGTGTCGTACCCGTCCTTGAACCCCTCGATGAATTCGTCCGCGTGCGCGATCCGGCTCACCTCGCGGATTTCCTCGATCGTCGCATCCGGACGGCCGTAGCGGATGTTGTCGGCAATGGTGCCGTCGAACAGGAAGTTGTCCTGCAGGACGACGCCGAGCTGCACGCGGTAGTCGCGGAGCCGCACGGTCGCGAGATCGCGGCCGTCGACGAGAATCCGCCCGCTCTTCGGGCGGTTGAACGCCATCACCAGGCTGATGAGCGTGCTCTTGCCAGAACCGCTCGATCCGACGAGCGCGGTCGTCGTCCCTTCCGGCGCGCGGAAGCTGACGTCGCGCAGGACCTCGACGCCGGGGTTGTACTCGAAGGTGACGTGCTCGAAAACGACCTCGCCGCGAATCGGCCCGAGCGAGGGCTTCGCGGAATCGGTCTCGTCCTCCGTCGTCATCTGCATCAGTTCGTGAATCCGATCGAGGCCGGCGAACGCTTCGCTGATCTGCGTGCCGATCGACGCGATCTGCACCACCGGCGCCGCCATCAGGCCGGTGAAGAAGATGTACATCACGAAGTCGCCGAGGGTCATCGTCCCGGCGAGGATTGCGCGGCCGCCGACGAGGATCATCACGACGCCGATGCCCCCGACGATGACGGTGGAGAACGCCGTGATCGCCGACACGCCGGTGATCGACTGCGCGATGTTCCGGAAGAGGCGGTGGACGCCCCGCGTGAACACCAGCTCCTCGCGCTTTTCGGCGGTGTAGGTCTTCACGATGCGGATCCCGCCGAGCGTTTCATTCAGACGTCCGGTCACCTCCGCGTTGATCCGGCCGCGCTCGCGGAACAGCGGACGCAGGCGTTTGAACGCCAGCGCCATTCCTCCGCCGAAGACGATCAGAATCGTGAGCGTGACCGAGGTCAGCCACCAGTTCAGGTAGAACAGGATGGCCAGCGCGGCCATCGCCGTGACGATGGAGCCGGTGAGCTGAACGAGTCCCGTGCCGACGAGATTCCGGATCCCCTCGGCGTCGGTCATGATGCGCGAGATGAGCACGCCGGACTGCGTGGAGTCGAAGTAGCCGATCGGCAGCCGCGCGACGTGCGCCTCGACGCGCCGCCGCATGTCGGTGATCGCGCGCTGCGCCGCCACGCCAAGCACCTGCGACAGCGAAAACGACGTCACCGCCTGCACGACGGTCGCGACCCCGGCCGCCGCGGCGAGCGGCACGAGCAGCTCCGCGCGGTGGCGTCCGATGACGTCGTCGATGAGGTACTTGGACGTTGCGGGCAGGACGAGCCCGGCGAGGCGGTTGACGACCATCAGCGCGAGGCCGAGCGAGAGGCGTCCGCGCCGCGCCCAGATCAGTGCCCTCGCGTCCTTCCACGCCGCCGCGCGGTCGATCGGGCGCTTCGGCAGATCGCGGCCGGGGCCACTCCGTCCCGCACGCCCGGTTCGCTCCGCCCGGCCGCCGCCCCCCAGTCCACCCCCGCGCATCGGCATCATGACGACAAAGAAAAGGCCGGGTTACCGACCCGGCCCTTCCAGTGTATCGCGTAGTGTCAGCCCATAAAGGGCTGGCCCACACTTCTCCTCAGAACTCGACGCGCACTTCGCCGACGACCTGCCGCTTGAGGATGTCGCCAAAGACGTGCTGCTGCACGTCCTGGTTGAGCAGGTTGACGACCTTGACGGACGTCGTCAGCCGGCGATCGGCCCACTTCACACCGAAGCCGCCGTTGACCAGCGTGTAGTCGTCCGTCGTGCCGTGGAACCGGTCGTCGAGCACGTCCTGCCAGAACGCGCTGCCGGTATACGAGATCGAGACGTCGCCGAGGTAGCGGCCGCGGGCGAAGTTCATCCCGATGTTGAACCGGTTCGTCGGCGGCAGGTTCAGCTCGCTGATGTCGAAGCCGTCCGGATCCGGCTCGGCCTGATAGGAGTAATTGGCGAACACGTTCACGAACGGGTACGGCGACGTGTTCACGCCGAGCTCGAGCCCCTTCTGCGTCGTCTCGCCGAAGTTCAAGTACGTGAAGCGCGCGGGCAGGCTGCCGCCCGGGAAGAGCGCAATCGCCTGCGGCGGCAGCGGCCAGCCTGGCGGCGGGTTGAGCGGCGTATACCGCTGATCCGTCAGCTCGGTGAAGAGGATGTCGTTTTTCGTGCGGTTCACATAGAACGCCGCCGAGACGACTGTCCGCCCGCCGAAGACGCCGGAGTAGCCGATCTCGTACGCATCGAGCGTCGTCTCCGTCAGATCGGGGTTGCCGACCGACTGCACCGGCAGCGGATAGATCTGGCCGTTCAAGCGCGGATCGAGCACCGCGAACGGCGTCAGATCGATCGGCTCGGCAAGCGTGACGTCGAGGAAGTTGTTCACGACGGACGGCGATCGATACGCGCGGTTGTAGGACAGGCGCAGCGTGTGATTCTCGCGCGGCTTGATCATGAACGTCGTCCGCGGCGAGAACACGAAGCTGTCGAGATAGTCGAAGCGATCGACCCGCGCGCCCACCACCCAGCGGAACCGGTCCGACAGGAACATCTCGTCCTGCACGTAGGCGCCTCCCTCCGTCCGGTTCTCGGCCAGCGGCGCGAGCGACAGATCGAAGGTGTTGAAGCGCAGATTGCCGCCGTAGCTGACGACATGCTTCGACTGGAACGTCTGGACGTTCGACGCCTCGAAGTCGTAGGTGTTCGACTTGAAGGCGAACGTGATCACGTTGCCGAGCGGATCGCGCGTCAGGAGGTTGTCGGCATCGCCGTTGAGGATGTTCGTGAAAAAGCCGGCGCGGAATCCACCCTGCGAGTAGGTGGCGCGGCCGTAGCCCATCACCGATCCGTTGTTGATGTCGAACGGGCCGATGCCTGAGTGCATGATCCCTTGCGTCCCCGCCACCCCGCCGGTGAACGAGAGCCGCCGCCCGTCCGGGTAGTCGTAGTCCACGCGGCCGTCGAACTTCGGCTGCGTCGTCCCCGAGTTCACGTAGGGCGGATAGTTGGAGTGCGTGGGGCTGCCGGGAATCGGGCCCGTCGGACGCGGCAGCGCGTCCTGCGTGAACGCGCCGGCCGACAGTTTGTACGACCAGCGATCGTTCACCGCCTGCGCGTGCGTGCCGCTCACGTAGAACAGGGTGCCCGCGCTCTGATCCACGGCATCCGTCGACCGGCCGAATCCGCCCACGCCCAGCGTGAACGTCGTCCCTTCCATCTCGCGCGGCGTCTTCGTGATGACGTTCACGACGCCGTAGAGCGCGTTGGCGCCCCACACGGCGGACGCCGGACCGCGGATGACTTCAATCTGTTTGATCTCGTTGAAGTTCACCGGAAGGAAGTCCCACATCACGAAGCCGAAGAAGTCCTGATACAGGCTGCGCCCGTCGAGCACGGCGAGCTGCCCCGTCGCGAGCGTGCCCGTCGCGCCGCGCGACGTGACGTTGATGTCGCGCGCGGACACCTGCGTGATGTTGAGTCCGGGCACCGTGCGAAGCAGTTCCGCGAAGTTCTGGCTGGGCGCGCTCTCGATCGTCTGCGGCCCGATCACCGACATGGTGGCCGGCGCGTTAATCAGCTTCTCCTCGGTTTTCGAGGCGGAGACGACGACGGTCTCTTCGTATTTCTGCGGCTCCTCGGGCTGCTGCTGAGGCTGCTGCTCTGCCGGCTTGGGCGGCTGCTCCTGCGGCTTGGCTGGCGGCTGCTGCGCACGCGCGGGCGCGGCGGCACACACCAGCGCGACGGCCAATGCGAATCGGCACACGGCTCTCATGACACAGGCTCCTTGGCCCACACGGGTCCCGGAAGTGTTTGGAACGATGGATGTTGTCCGCATGCGGATATACCATACGCGCCGCCTTTCCACAATGCGCCGGCGCAGTACGCCGACGCTCAGGGCGGAAACCCTGACCCACACGGCGCGGCTGTGTGGGTCAGCCCTTTATGGGCTGACGGGCAGGTCGCATAGACTGAATAGCTCATGTCGACCGTGGAGGCCCCCACGTCAGGCCGGCACCGGCTCCCGGTGATTCCGCCGGACGAATGGGCCGGCTGGCCCGACGACCGGCTGCTGGATCTCCGCATCTGCCAGCTCGGCGTCACCATCGAAGGGAGCGCTCTCGAGCCTCGTCTCGCGGAACTGAACGCCGAACTCGAGGCGCGCGGCCTCGTGTTCCGCCCCCACTTCTGGTTATCGGAGGAGTGGTTCACACCGGACGGCGTCCCGGGCGTCGCGATCCCGTTCTTCCTGGCACACCCGCGGCTCGAAAAGCTCGAACGCGCGCAAATGCTGGAAGTGGAAGGGGGCACGCCCGAATGGTGCATGCGCATCCTGCGGCACGAAGCCGGGCATGCGATCGACAACGCCTACAAACTGCGCCAGCGCCGGCGGCGACAACAGATCTTCGGTCCGTCGTACCTGCAGTATCCCGAGTACTACACGCCCAAGCCGTACAGCAAAAGCTTCGTCCTCCATCTGGACAGCTGGTACGCGCAGAGCCATCCCGACGAAGACTTCGCCGAAACGTTTGCGGTGTGGCTCAACCCGCAGTCCGACTGGCGCACGCGCTACGCGGACTGGCCCGCCCTCAAGAAGCTCGAATACATGGACGCGCTGATGCACGAGATCGCGTCCAAGCCGGTGATCGTGGCCACGCGCCGGCGGGTGGAACCGATCGCGTCGATTCGCAAGACGCTTCGGTCGCACTACGCGCGGAAGCGCCGGCACTACGGCCTGCTCTATCCGGACTTCTACGATCGCGATCTGCGCCGGCTGTTCTCGGACGCGCCGGAGCATGCCGGCAACATGAAGGCGGCGCGCTTCATCGCGCGCGTGCGCCGCGACGTGCGGCGGATGGTTGCCGGCTGGACGGGCGAGTATCAGTACACGATCGATCAGGTGATCGAGGCGATGACCAAACGCGCCAACGAGTTGGACCTGCGCCTCGCGGCGCCGGAAGATCGCACGAAGCTCGACTTCCTCGTGATGATTACGGTGCAGACGATGAACTACCTGCACAGCGGGCGGCATCGCGTGGCGCTGTGAGCGAGGGGCGAGGAGCGAGGGGCGACGGGTGCTATCGGCGGCGGCGGGCTGACGTGTGCGCGCGCGGCTTCCGCGCGCGCGACGGACGGTCGTCGGCCGGCACCAGCGCGGCGAGCAGCGGATGGCGTTCCGCCTTGAACGGGTCGGCGACGGTGACGCCCCGCCAGGTGAAGCCGTCCTGCAGATCCTCCGACAGGAGCAGACGGCAGCGCGCGTCCGCCGCGGCCGAGAGGATCACGGCGTCCCAGATGCCGAGGCCGCGGACCTGCGTCAGATCCGCGGCTCCCAGCAGCACGTCTCCCGATGATTCAATCAGCGGAAACGCATCCCCCCAGCTGAGAATCGCCGCGCCCGCCTGCATCCGCGTGCGGCCCGCCTTCTTCACCAGCACGTTGAACAGCTCGCCCAGCGTTTGAACGGGCAGGAATGTCGATTCCGGAGACAGCGCCTCGAGCAGGGCGAGCGCCGCGTCCTTCTTCGACGCGTCGTTGAGCCCCTCGGCGTACGCGAGCACGTTCGTGTCAATCGCGACGTTCACGCCCGTCCTCGTACAGGTCCTCGCGCCTCCAGCGGCCGACGGGCTGCACCTTCGCGCCGCGCAGCCGGCGGAACAGCGCGGCGCGCGCCGCCGCCGTCACGTTCGCCTCGGCACGCACGGGAACGATCCGCGCGACGGGCCGGTCGTGCGACGTGACGGTGAACGTCCGTCCTTCACGCACCTGCCGCAGCACGGCGGAGAACTGCCGGTTCGCGTCGGCGGCGGAGATATTCAGGCTCATCGTCTGTCCAGATGAATTAGTTACTTTCACTACCTTACGGGACTCGATGGCCGCACGTCAATACCGGCACACGTGGTCAAATACGGCGCATGGCCGACATCGTGTATGCCGTCGAACCCCACCTCGGTGCGGACGACTTCATCGATATCCTGCGCCGATCCACGCTCGCCGCACGGCGGCCGGTGGATGATCCCGCCGTGATCGCCGGCATGCTCGCCCACGCCGGCGTCATCGTCACGGCGAGAACGCCGGACCGCCGTCTCGTCGGCGTCTCGCGTGCCATCACGGACTTCAGCTACTGCACGTATCTGTCGGATCTGGCGGTCGACGTGGCGTACCAGCGGCGGGGCATCGGGCGCGAATTGATCCGGCAGACGCACGCGGCCGCGGGGACGGGGACGATGTTGATCCTGCTCGCGGCGCCGCAGGCGGAGGCGTATTACCCGCACATCGGCATGCGCCCGCACCATTCGTGCTGGGTGCTGCCGTGACCCCCTACCACGAGAGCTGCCGGACGACGGCGACGACGCGGTCCGCGCGATCGAACACGATCGCGCGTTCGTGCCAGGCGCGCGCGTCCGCGTCATCGATGCCAGGCGTCGTGTAGAGAAACGTGACGCGATCGCGCGTGCTGTCGATCTTCAGCGGCGCCCCGACGGCGCGGACCACCTGATCGCGCGTCCATCCCGGCTCGACCTGCCGGAACGCCTCGTCCGGAAACCGCGGCGCCCAGAACGTGCTCTCGTTGAAGAATCGCTGGTATCGGTCGTAGGCGAACCGGACGGTCAGCCGTTCGGCGGCGAGCATCGTCCCGATCGCGAGCGCGACGGCCATCAACACGCGGGCGAGCATCGTCGGGCCGAGTCCGCGGGTGCGGGACCGGACGAGCAGCACGAGCGCGACGCCCGCGGCAAGGCCGATCGGAACGAACAGACGCCAGAGGCGCGCGTCGAGCGACGCGATGTCGATCGTCGTGCCGCGCCGCCGCGTGGCTTCGAAGAGGGCCGGCGCCGCCGCGGCGCCAATCGCGATGGCGCCCGCGAGTGCGATCGTCCACCGCGCCGCCGGTGTGACGCGCGAGGTCATCGTTGAGCGGCGAGCCGCCGCGCCACCGCCTCGAGCGAGGCGTCTCCCAGACGCGCATACGCGCGCCGCTCCGCGCGATCGCGATCGATGCCCCACGCATGCAGCAGTGCGCGGACGGTTTCGAGCGGGTGCTGCGCCACGAACACGAGCGCCGGCACACCAGACCGGTGATGAATGACGACGTGGAGCGGACCGGACGCGTCGGCGGCAAACGCCTTCATCCAGGACGCGACGGTGGCATCTTCGGTGTGAGCGGGGGCGTCGGCCGACGCAATCCCGGCGATCAGGACGTCCGCCTCCGGCGACGCGACGTCCTCGAGCAGCGCGCCGAGCGACCAGCGCGACAGCGCCGTCCATTCACGCGCGCTGCTGCGCCAGTACCACGACAGATCGGATCCGAGAATGGCGTCAGCGCGGTCGCGCGCGCCCGGAGGAAAGAGCGTCAGCTGGTACGCAATCGGACCGTTCTCGCGCAGGAAGCAGACGGGAACGCCGGGCTTCGGCTCGCGCGCGCCCCGGCGAAAGATGTCCCACAGCCATCTCACTCCCGGCAGCATACATCAGGGGGTGATCATCACCGCCGCGTCGGCCGCGTCACCCTTAGAGCTAAAGGGCTGACCCACATCATCGTTCGTGGGTCAGGGCTTCAGCCCTGACTCTGCGGCGAAGGCGGGTATAGAATGCGCCCACCATGGAGGGATTCCACATGCGATCCGCGATCGTGGCGGCCGCCACCGTGCTCCTCATCAACGTGCCGGGCTTCGCGCAGACGCGCGGGCTCGTGCCCGCGGACTACTACAAGGAAATCACCGTCGGCGAGTCGACGTTCAGCCCGACCGGCGAGTTCGTCGCCTTCACCGTCACCACCGTCGTCGAGAAGGAGAACACGCGTCATCGGGAAATCTGGCTGCAGCGGGTCCGCGACGGACGTCCCGACGGCGACCCGATCCGGTTCACCGATGCGACAACGGAATCATCGTCGCCGCGGTGGTCGCCGGACGGCCAGGTGCTCGCCTTCACGTCGAAGCGCGGCAAGGATCCCAACCGGATCTGGTTCGCGCGCGTGACGGCGCCGGGCGGCGCGCCGTACCACATCGACGGCGTCACCGGCGCACCCGAATGGTCGCCCGACGGCAAGTGGATCGCCTTCACCAAGGCGCCGGACGACGAAGACGAGGCGGACACGGCGGACAAGAAGCGCGAGGGCTGGATCGCGCCGGACGCGATCAGCAAGACGCTGGATCCGAAGCGGTTCGACGGGCATGTCATCACGTCGATGCGCTTCAAGCGCGACGGCTCCCCCGACTTTGTCGCGCATCCCTCCGCGCGAGATGTGTCGCAGCTGTTCGTCGTTCCGGCGGAAGGGGGGAAACCGACGCAGCTCACGAAGCTGCCCGTGGACGTGAGCGGCATCGAATGGTCGCGCGACAGTTCGCGCATCTACTTCACCGCGAACGAACGGCAGCACGACGAGTACAACAGCGAGCCCTCCGGTGACATCTTCGTGATCGCGCGCGACGGCGGATCGCCGCGGAAGCTGACCTCCGATCCCGGCGCCGAACGGTCGCCCGCCGTCTCACCCGACGGCCGGACGCTCGCGTTCGAGCAGTCGCTCACCCGCGGCGGCGAGTCGGACCTGATGATCGTCGCGCTCGGGGCCGACGGCAGCTTCGCGGGCCAGCCGAAGAACCTGACGTCGACGTGGGACCTCGATCCCGGCGCGCCGCGCTGGGCGCCCGACGGGCAGAGCGTCCGCTTCGAAGCAGGCATCCACGGCAACCGGCATCTCTTTGCCGCCGCGCTGACCGGCACCGTCCGGCAGATCACGACCGGCGATCGCACGCTTGCCAGCGTCACGTGGCCGAGCGACGGCGGAGCACTGGCCTACGCGGTCAGCGATCCCCTCCATCCGTCGGAACTCGCCATCAGCGGCGACAGCGGGACGCCGGAGCAGCGCGCGTCGCACTTCAACGACGCGTGGCTGTCGGACGTCACGCTCACGGCGCCCGAGCGGCTCACGTGGAAGGTGGCCGACGGGACGACGATCGAGGGGTGGCTCGTCAAGCCGATCGGCTACACGCCAGGACGCCGCTACCCGATGATCCTGAAGATCCACGGCGGCCCCCACTCGGCGTACGGTAACGTCTGGTTCGACCAGTTCCAGATGCTCTCGAACGCCGGCTTCTTCGTGCTCTACACGAACCCGCGCGGGTCGTCCGGCTACGGCCACAAATTCACGTACGCCACGCGCGGCAAGTGGGGCGTGCTCGACGGCGAGGATTATCTGAAGGGGGTCGACACCGCGCTCGCGAAGTATCCGGACATCGATCCGAAGCGCATCGGGGTGTCGGGCGGCAGCTATGGCGGCTTCATGACCAACTGGCTCGCCGCCACGACGGATCGGTTTGCCGCCGCGGCGTCGGCGCGGTCGATCGCGAACTGGGAGAGCTGGTACGGCAGCTCGGACGCGCAGGGGCTCACCGAGTACGAGTTCTTCGGTCCGCCGTGGGAGCAGCGCGAGCTGTACCGCAAGCTGTCGCCGATCAGCTACGTCGAGAAAGTGAAGATCCCGATGCTCATGCTCGTCGGCGACAAGGACTTCCGCACGCCCGACACCGACGCCGAGCAGTGGTATCTCGCGCTGAAGAAGCGGCGCGTGCCGGTGGAGATGGTCCGCTATCCGCGGTCGACGCACGAGCTGTCGCGCTCGGGCGAGCCGTGGCTGCTCGTGGATCGCCTCGAGCGGATCCGCAGCTGGTTCGTCTACTGGCTGATCGATCATCCGCAGCAGACGACAACCGCGCCGTCGGGGCGCTGAACTAATCCCCCAGCGCGGCGAGGGGCCGCGGGTTCTCCGCGACGAACTCGCCGCGCTCGAACAGACGGACGGCAGCGGCGGCGACCGCCGGATCGAAGTGGCGGCCGGCGTCCTGCGCGACGATCGCCATCGCATCGGCCGGCGTCATCGCGGCGCGATACGAGCGGGCGGACGTGAGCGCGTCGAACACGTCGGCCACGCCGAGCAGCCGTCCGAGAAGCGGAATCTTCTCCCCCGCGAGCCCGTGGGGATAGCCGGTGCCGTCCCATTTCTCGTGATGGTGCAGCACGCCCGGCAGCACCGCTTTCACCGCCGCGCTCTGGATGTTGGCGAGGATGCGCGCGCCGTGCACCGGGTGCTCCTGCATCGCGGCGAACTCGTCCGGGGTCAGGCGTCCCGGCTTGTTCAGGATCGAATCCGGGACGGCGATCTTGCCGACGTCGTGCAGCAGGGCGGAGAGCTCCGCGGTTTCGATCTCCGCCGCGCTGAGCCCGAGCTCTCCTCCGAGCCGGCGGACGAGGGCAGCGACGCGCTCCGAATGCCGGTGGGTATAGCCGTCGCGCGCGTCGATCGTCGCGGCAATCGCGCGAATCGTGTCGAGCAGCAGCTGCTGCAGCTCCCCCATCAACCGCACGCGGTGCAGCGCGACGCCGGCCTGGTTGCCGATCGCCGCCAGCAGCTCGAGATCCGCTTCGGTGAAGCGCCCCGCCCCCTGCTGCGTGTCGACGTAGAGCGCGCCCAGCATCTCCTCGGCGGTCCGTAGCGGCACGCACATCACGGATCGAATGTGCTGGCCGATCACGCTCGCGCCCGCGGCGAACCGCGCGTCGTGGCTCGCGTCGTGCGCGAACACCGACAGGCCGCGCGCGATGACGTCCGACACGAGCGTGCGGCTGACGACAAATGCTTCGGCGGCCGGCGTCCGCGCGCGTGACGCGATGACTTCCACGCCGCCTGTCTCGGGATCCTGCCGGCGCAGGACGATCGCGGTGCGATCCGCCGGCAGCACCTCGAGGATGGCGCGCAGCGTCGCGTCTGAGAGCGCCTGCAGATCGCGCGCGCCCGCAAGCACCTCGCTCACGCGGTGCAGCGTCGACAGATGCCGCTGCGCTTGCCGCAGCAGCGCCAGCTCCCCATCGACCGCGCCCGACGGCGCCAGCCAGTTCACGCTCGACGGCTCGATGCGCCGCTGGATCACGGCAGACATCCCCGCGCCCGCGTCCGGCGCCAGCCGCACGTCCGGCATCGGTCCGGTCGCCGACCCGTCACGGACGTCAAGCACGCTCGCGCCGAGGCGCAGCTGATCGCCGGCTTTCAGCCGGCCGTCGTGCGCGATCTGCTCGTTGATGAACGTGCCGTTGGCCGAATCGAGATCGGTGACGTGCAGCGCGCCGTCGCGCCACTCGATCGCGCAGTGCCGGCGCGAGACCGACGGATCCTCGAGATGGATCTCGCACTCGGGCGCGCGGCCCGCGGTGACGCGCGCGCCGGGGACGACCGGAAAGACGCGGTCCGTGCCGCGCAGCCGGAGGTCGACCTTGTCGGGCATGGGTGAGGCGGGAGCCGGATCATTCTACAATGCGCGGATGCTGACTCGACGGATGCCCCTGCTGATCGTCTGCTTCCTCGTGCTGTTGACCCCTGTTGCCGGCGCGCAGTTTCCGCCCCCCGCCGTGGACCACCGCGTCGAGACGCCGCCCGCGTGGCTCGAGCCGTATCGCGACGCCGCGAATCGCCTGATCGGCGAAGCGATCGGCAGCGGCTTCGCGTGGGAGCGCCTCGCCTACATCGGCGATACGTTCGGCAACCGCCTGAGCGGCTCCCCCAACCTGGACGCCGCGATTCAGTGGGCGCTCGCCGAAATGAAGAAGGACGGCCTGGAGAACGTCCACGCCGAGCCGGTGAAGGTGCCCCACTGGGTGCGCGGCCGCGAGAGCCTCGAGATCGTCGCCCCGACGCCGCAGCCGCTCGTCATGCTCGGCCTGGGCAACAGCGTCGGCACGCCGGCCGGCGGCATCGAAGCGGACCTGCTCGTCGTCGGCAGCTTCGACGAGCTGGAAGCCGCGGGGGATCGCGTCAAAGGGCGCATCGTCCTCTTCAACGTGCCGTTCACGAACTACGGCGAGACCGTCCGCTATCGCGCCAGCGGGCCCTCGCGCGCCGCGGCGCTCGGCGCGGTTGCCGTGCTCGTGCGCTCCGTCGGACCTCCCGGGCTTCGCACGCCGCACACCGGCTCGTTGAACTACGCGGCCGACCAGCCGAAGATTCCCGCCGCCGCCGTCACGACCGAAGACGCGGCCAGGCTGCAGCGGATGCAGGACCGCGGCACGCCCGTCCGGCTGAAGCTGATGATGGAGGCGCACTTCCTCCCCGACGCCGATTCCGCCAACGTCGTCGGCGAAATTCGCGGCCGCGAGATCCCGGACGAAGTCGTCGTCATCGGCGGGCACTTCGATTCGTGGGACGTCGGCACGGGATCGATGGACGACGGCGGCGGATGCGTCGTGACGTGGGAAGCGCTGCGGATGATGAAGAAGCTCAACCTGCGTCCGCGCCGCACGGTCCGCGTCGTCCTGTGGACGAATGAGGAGAACGGCGGACGCGGCGGACAGGGCTACCGCGATCGGCATCGCGCCGAACTCGCCAACCACGTCGCGATGATGGAGTCGGACTCGGGGACGTTCAGGCCGCTGGGCTTCGGATTCACCGGCAGCGACGCGGCGCGCGCGCGGCTGCGCGACGTCGCGACGCTGCTGAAGGGGATCCAGGCGGACGCGATCGGCCCGAACGGCGGCGGCGCCGATATCGGCCCGAGCGTGCAGGCAGGGAACATCCCGGCGTTGTCGCTCGAAGTGGCCGGCGACTACTTCCTGCTCCATCACTCGCCCGCGGACACCGTGGACAAGATCGATCCGCAGGACTTCGCGAAGTCGGCCGCGGCGGTCGCGGTGATGACCTACGTGATCGCGGAGATGCCGGAGCGGCTGCGCTGAGATCTCACGCCAGGGGTTCAGAGATCTCACGCCAAGGAGCCAAGCAGCCAGGGGATCTCACGCCAAGGTGCTCAGAGATCTCACGCCAAGGAGCCAAGGAGCCAGGAGATCTCACGCCAAGGTGCTCAGAAATCTCACGCCAGGGAGCTAAGGAGCCAAGGGGGCTCACGCCAAGGCGTCAACGTTCGCTGGCCGGCGGCGCGACGCTGTAGATCAGGAAGTCCGCGCGCTTCATGTCGGCATCCGTTGGACGGACGGTGTCGATTTGGCCAGAGGGCACCGGCAGGACCGAGATGACGACGATGCGGCGGTCGGGAAGGCGGCGGCGCGCGCGGGCGGCGGTGCCTTCTGCGAAGTCGCTGTGGAAGGCGCCGGTGACGTGCACGATCGTCCGCGGGGCGCCGGATGGGGCGGCAAAGGCGGTGGCGATCGATTCCGCCATCGTTTCGTCCTTCACGCACTGGGCGAGATAGAAGCGATCGTTGCGGGCGCGCGTCTGCTCGGGTGTGGCCTGCTCGTCACCCGGCATCGGGTGGCCGCTCATCTGCGCGACGAAGCGCGTGTAGTACTCCCCTTCGGTGGGGCACTGCAGATCGCGCGCGGCCAGGGCGCGATCGGATGCGAGCGCCTCCAGCGCGGCGAGGCCGCCGCGTGAGACGTCCGCGGCGAGGCGGCGCGGCACGTTCGCAGCGACGACGTGCATGCGCTGCGCCCGCGCGAATTCGACGAGCGGCCGGTAGTCGGTCGCATACCGCGGCCAGGGGCGCGAGGACTTCAGGAACTCCTCTTCCGCGATCGTGCCCGCCAGATATCGATCGAGTGTGTCCTGCACGTCGCGCTCGAACATCTCGAGCGAGAGGATCAGCGGGACGTTGCGCCGCGTCAGACCTTCGAGAACCGCGAGTTCCAGCGCGTGCGTGTTCGCATCGTCGTGCTGCTCGCCGATGAAGAGGACGTCCGCGCGGGCGGCGTCGGCCAGCATCACCTCGAAATCGGTGAATGCCCTGGCGCGGGTGTCGTACACCCGTTCGGGGATGTACGAGGACGTCAGGGCTGAAGCCCTGACCCACATGCGGGGGATGACTGAAGCCCTGACCCACATGCGGGGGGTGGCTGAAGCCCTGACCGACATGGGTGTAGGCGCCATGTGGGTCAGCCCTTTATGGGCTGACGAGGCCGGCGGGGGAACCTGGAGCAGCGGCAGCAGCGCGGCGAAAAGGAGAATCATCCGGCGCGATTCTATCCGACCGGCACGGACGCGGCGCCCCAGATTTGGTGCGTGCGCTTTCCCTGCAGGAACACGATCGCCTTGAGCCGTCCGGCGTTCCATTCGGGACGCAGCTCGATCGTTTTCTGGATGTCGCGTCCGGGGGCCGCCGTTCCCGCCGAGACGAGCATTCGCACGACGGCGTCGTGGTGCAGCGTGCGTCCGTGGTTTTCACCCCGCGTGACCTCGCTCGTGAGGCCGTCCTCCGTCACGGCGACGAACGCCTCCAGCTTTTCCTTCGCCGCCTCGGGCGGCACGTCGGCGATCTGCGCCCGCACCGTTCGCGACGTTCCCTGGCCGTCCTTCGCCAACGTCAGCTGTGCGTGTGGATGCTGTACGGCTTCGACGATGGCGCGTCGTGCCCCCGCCGCGTCGCTGCCCACAAGCTGCACCCGGCCGTTGACGACGAGCTGCGGCGTGTACAGCTCCGATCGGAGCGTGCGGGAATACATGTCCTGACGCTCCGTCGCCAGATGCAGCGACGCCGGATCCTTCCACCCGAGTTCATCCCAGTAGTCGACGTGCAGTCCGAGCGCGATGACCTGCGCGCCGGCGATCGGCTGCTCGCGTGCCAACCGGCTCAGCACCTCGTCGGCCGGCGGACAGCTCGAGCAGCCTTCCGCCGTGAACAGCTCCACCAGGACGGGAGCGGACGGCGCCTGGCCCTGAACGGGCATCGCGACCGCGAGAATCGTGGCGACGAAGACGACGGCGGCACGGATCGGATGCATCGGACACCTCCCGGACGATCAACCCATCGCGCCGGCGGGCGGGGTTTCCGGCGGCTCCACGCGCGAGTGGCGCAGCTGAATCGGCTCGCCGCGCCCACGCAGGCGCAGGTTGATCATTTCGACGAACAGCGAGAAGCCCATCGCGAAGTAGATGTACCCCTTCGAGATGTGCTGATCGAAGCCTTCGGCCAGCAGCGACAGGCCGATCAGCAGCAGGAAGCTGAGCGCGAGCATCTTGATGGTCGGGTGCGCTTCGACGAATGCCGAGATCGGCTCGGCCGCGACGAGCATGATCCCGACGGCCAGCATCACCGCGACCACCATCACCCACAGCTCGTCGACCATGCCCACCGCCGTGATCACCGAGTCGAGCGAGAACACGATGTCGAGCAGCATGATCTGGATGATGACGGAAGCAAACGACGCGGCGACGCGCGCGGTGCCGTGCCCTTCGTCCCCTTCCAGCTTGTCGTGGATCTCCCAGGTGCTCTTCGCCAGCAGGAACAGTCCGCCGCCAATCAGGATCAGATCGCGGCCCGAGATCTCGTGCTCCAGAACGGCGAACAGCGGCGCGGTCAGCCGGATGATCCACGCGAGCGACATGAGCAGCAGGATGCGCGTGACCATCGCGAGCAGCAGTCCGACGCGCCGCGCGCGGCGCTGCTGTCCCTGCGGCAGCTTCCCCGCAAGGATCGAGATGAAGATGATGTTGTCGATCCCGAGAACGATCTCGAGGAACGTCAGCGTGGCCAGCGCCACCGCGATTTCGAACATGGCTCAGACCCCGTACTCTTCCGGGTTCCACTCCAGCCCGAGCTCGCTCGGCGGTGCCATGTAGCCGATGAGCGCCGAGGCGGCGACGACGGCGGGGCTGGCGAGATAGCCTTCGCCGCCGAGCCCCATGCGGTTCTGCCAGTTGCGATTGAAGGAGGTGATCGCGCGCTGCCCCTTGCTGAGCGCGTCCTCTCCCTGCCCGAAGCACGGACCGCACCACGACTGGCGGATCACGCCGCCCACCGATCGGAACACGTCCGCAATCGATTCGCCGCCGAGACGCGCATCGCCCCGTTCGATCTGCCGTGCGACCCCGCCCGAACCGGGAAAGATGCGGAACTCGCGGGCGGCCTTCATCGCCCCCTTGCCGCGCGCCGCGCGGAGCACGAGGGCGGCCTGCAGCAGATCGTCGTAGCTGCCGTTCGTGCAGGAGCCGATCATCGCCTTGTCGAACGTGATCCGCTCTGCGGCGACCTCCTCGGCCGGAAACGCGTTGCCAGGGCTGAACGGCTTCGCAATCATGGGGCGCACCGCCGACAGATCCAGCGACTCGTCGATCGCGTACGTTGCGTCCGCCCCGGGCGACACGCGCGGATACGGCAGCGCGGTGATCCGCTTCGCGCGGTACCACGCCTCGGTGATCGCGTCGGCCGCGAAGATGCCGTTGAGTGCCTCGGCCTCCGCCATCATGTTGGCGATGGTGTTGCGATACGCGATCGGCAGCTGCCCGTTCGCGTCGACCAGCTCCACGGACATCCCCTGCGACTGCTTCGCGCCCCACTGCCGCAGCAGCTCCAGGACGATGTCCTTGCCGCTCACCCAGGGCTGGAGCCGACCGAGGAACGTCACGCGCCGCGCTTTCGGCAGCGTGAAGTAGATGTACCCCGTCGCCCAGCCGAACCCGAGCGTCGTCGATCCGACCCCGATGCCGACCGCGCCGTACGCGCCGTACGCGCGGCTGTGCGAGTCGGCCCCGGGGATGAACTGCCCGGGCATGACGAGCCCCTGCTCGGGGAAGTAGAAATGGAAGATGCCGTCGCCCGGTGTGGCGTAGTAGGGCTTGACGATACCGTGGAGGCGCGCGAACTCACGGCCGATGCTCGTCTGCTTCTCGTCGGCTTCCACGCCGGTGAAGACAAAGTGATCGTTGGCGATGGCCGCCTGGCGCGGATCGATCGCGTTGCCGCCGGTGATCTG
>DASSOM010000315.1:0-4830 GCA_035700625.1 Vicinamibacterales bacterium | reverse complement strand
GGCGGCCGTCATCGCGAACGAGTTCACCGAGGCGGCCGACGAGCTGTACCTGCACGCGCTGGTGGAAATCGGCCTCGTGCTGTTCGTCATCACGCTGGCGATCAACGTCCTGTCGCGCGCCCTGATCTGGTCGCTCGATCGCGGCGCCCCCGGCGGCGCGCGGGCCCGGCGACGTGCGACCGTCGCCGCCGGAGCGGCATGATGCGCAACACCTGGCGGCGTGCGCTCTCACGCGCCATCGTCGGCCTGTGCGCAGCGGCGGTGCTGCTCGCGCTGGTCCCGCTGGCGCTCGTGTTCTTCTACGTGGTCTCGCAGGGCGTGTCGTCGCTCAACGCGGCGTTCTTCACCCATACGCCAGCCCCGGTCGGCGAGACGGGCGGCGGCATGGCCAACGCAATCGTCGGGTCACTCATCGTCGTGTGTCTCGCCGCGCTCGCCGCGGTGCCCATCGGAGTGCTGGCGGGCATCTACGTGTCCGAGTTCCGCGGAACGCGCACCGCGGGGCTCGTCCGCTTCGCGGCCGACACGCTGAACGGCGTCCCCTCGATCGTGATCGGCGTTTTCGCCTACGGCATCGCGGTGCTGCCGTTCCACCGCTTCTCGGCGCTCGCCGGCGGCGTCGCGCTGGCGATCATGATGCTCCCGCTCGTCACGCGTACGACCGAGGAGCTGCTGCGGCTCGTCCCTCCGGCGCTGCGCGAGGGGGCGCTGGCGCTCGGCGCGACGCGCGCGCGGGCCGTCTTCACCGTCGTCGTCCCCGCCGCGCTGCCCGGCATCATCACCGGCATTCTGCTGGCCGTGGCGCGCGTGGCCGGCGAGACGGCGCCGCTGCTCTTCACCTCGTTCAACAACCGGTTCTTCACGACCGACGTGACGCAGCCGATGTCGACGCTGACGGTCCAGGTGTTCACGTACGCGATCTCCCCGTACGACGACTGGCACCGTCAGGCGTGGGCCGGCGCGCTCGTGCTCGTGCTGATGGTGTTCACCTGCTCCGTGCTGGCGCGGCTCGCGACCGCGCGCCTCGAACGGATGCACCGCGGCGCGTGAGGCTAAGATGGATCCATGAACGACGTGCTTACGCTGATTCTCGGCGGCGGACGCGGGACGCGGCTGTTCCCGCTCACGCACATGCGATCGAAGCCGGCGGTGCCCATCGGCGGCAAGTACCGCCTCATCGACATCCCGATCAGCAACTGCCTGCACGCCGACCTCAAGCAGATCTTCGTACTGACCCAGTTCAACTCGGCGTCGCTCAACCGCCACATCTCGCAGACCTACCGCCTCGACCTGTTCTCGAAGGGATTCGTCGAAGTGCTGGCGGCCGAGCAGACGCCCGAGAGCTCCGACTGGTTCCAGGGCACGGCGGACGCCGTACGGCAGGCCGCGCGCCACTTCACGGGCTACGACGCGGAGTACTACCTGATCCTCGCGGGAGACCATCTCTACCGCATGGACCTGTGCGAACTCATCGACGCCCACATCGAGTCCGGCGCCGATATCACGATTGCGGCGCAGCCGGTCGGTGCGGCCGATGCGACCCAGATGGGGATCCTGCGGTTCGATCACGGCGGACGGATCGTCGGCTTCGAGGAAAAACCGAACGCCGCGCGGCTCGCGGAACTGAAGAGCAGCGCTTCCAGCGGACCCGCGGCCGGCGGTCTGTCGGGCGAGCGTCCGTTCGTCGCGTCAATGGGCATCTACGTGTTCTCGCGCGACGTCCTTCTCGACATCCTGACGCGGCCCGGCATCGACTTCGGCAGAGAGATCATCCCCGCGGCGCTCGGCACGCTCAACGTGCACACGTTTCTCTTCCGCGGCTACTGGGCGGACGTCGGCACCATCGGCGCCTTCTACGACGCGAATATCCAGCTCACGACGCGCGGCGCGCCGTTCAACTTCTTCCACCCGACGCGGCCGATTTACACCCACCCGCGCTTCCTTCCCGCGATCCGCGCGTTCAGCGCGTCCGTGGAATCGGCCATCGTCGCCGAAGGCTGCTATCTCGACCACTGCGAGATCGCGCAGTCGGTCGTCGGCATCCGCACGCACGTGGCCCCCGGCGCGCGCGTGACGCGCTCGGTCCTGCTCGGCGCCGATTTCTACGAAGAAGAGGGAGACGCGTCGACTGGCGTGCCGCTCGGCATCGGACGCGACGTGGTGCTCGATCGGGTGATCGTCGACAAGAACGCGCGGATCGCCGACGGCGTGCGGCTCGTCAACGACGACGGCATCGATCACGCCGACGCGGACGGCTTTCACATCCGCGACGGCATCATTGTCGTTCCCAAAGGGGCTGTTGTCCGGCATGGTCTGTGATGTCAGGGCTGAAGCCCTGACCCACATTTCGTCACCTGACCCGGATCATGCCGCGGCGTTCGCCCCGCGATTCATCCCGCAACCTGTCCGGCCGCACCGCATCCGCACATATACAAACCCGCGCCGATTGAGCGCCGTCTAACGACCCGACAGCCATCGTGGAGGATGGCGATCGAGAGCGGCATGCGTGGACGGTGGCCCCATGCTGTCGATCTTCTCCGTGGCCCTCGCGACGGCGCTCGGCACCAGCGCGCTTCCACCGCAGGCGTCGCCCGACGCGCTGCTCCACGCGCCCACGCGTCACGTGCGCGCGGCGGACGGCGCGGTGCACCATCTGCTGGCGCGCGGCATCACCCGATCGAAGACGTTCGCCGCGCTCGTCGCGCGGCTCGACGCGAGCGACGTCATCGTGTACGTCGAGCGGACGCTGTCGCTGCAGAGCGCCATCGAAGGACGGCTGCTGCTGCTGCCCACCGGCCGACAGCGCTATCTGCGCGTTCAGGTACGGTCGCTCGGCCAGCCGGACGATCTCGTGGCGCTCATCGCGCACGAACTGCGGCACGCGGTCGAGATCGCCGATGCGCCTGCCGTGCACGACGAGGCCTCGCTGGTGGGGTTGTACGAAAAGATTGGCCACTGCGTGCGTCCCGCGCACCAGTACGACACGGAGGAGGCGAATCACGCCGAACGGCAGGTGCGGTCGGAGCTGGCGCTGAATTGACGATCACGCCATCCGGCGCAGCATCTTCGGCGTGGCGAGCCACACCAGGCGGCCGTGCCCCTTCGGCGGCAGCACGTCGAAGTCGATGCGGCAGATCGATCCCTTCTTGAAGACGATCGGCGTCCGCGTCCCGATCAACTGCGCGGCGAGCTCGCTGATGTTCGGCTCGTGCCCCACGAGCGCGAGCCGCCCCTTGCGCGCGTGCTTCGCGATCTCCTGCATGACCGCGGCGGGGGTCCCCGCCGGCGCGAGCGCGTCGCAGACCGAGATGGGCGGGACGGCCTTCAGCATCTCGGCGACGATATCCGCCGTCTGACGCGCGCGCACGAGCGGACTCGAGAGGATCTCGTCGATCTCCACGCCGAGCTTCACGAGCCCCTTTGCGGCCTTGCGCATCTTGGCCATGCCGCCGGGCGTCAGGGGACGCTTCGCGTCGTCGGGCCAGCGATCCCCGCGATTAGCCGCAACCGCGTGACGAATGAGGTACAGCTCGAGTGTGGCCATCAGTGCCGGTCTCCGGCCGCGCGCCGGAGCGGCGGCAGCGACATGCGGGCGGGGCGAGGTCTGGAGGAGGTGCCGATCGAGGCGACGATCCGGCCGCGCACGGCCTCGATGGTCGCGCGGAGACGCGGCACGAGCGCCACGTAGCGGGCGTGCAGCCGCCGGCAGTCCTCCTCGATGGATCGCGCGAGCGACTCGAGGCCGATGTCCGGCACGGCCGCGCGCGGGCGCGGCCGCGCCGCCATGTCTCCGACCGCGCGCGCGAGGATCTGAAGATCGTGCAGCCGTCCCAGCGCATTCTGCACGCGTTTGAGCAGTCGAATCTCCGCCGCGGTCTCCGCCGCATCCGTCTCGCGGGCGAATTCGAGCGCATACCGAAGCTTCTTGACGCCGATGCGCACGGCGTGCAGCGCCTCGGGCGCGTACATGGCGCCCGCCTCGTCCACGCGCGCCTCGAGACGCTTCGCGCGCGATGCCACCCGCGACGCGAGCCGTGTTCGCCACGCGTCCGACGCTGATGCCTCCGGATCCGACACGCGCGCGATCACGCCCGCGAGCCGCCGCTCCAGCGTCGCGAGATCCATCGCGTGCAGCCGCTCGAGCATCACCGTACGCATCCGGTCGCGCTCGGCGAGCAGGTGCGCGCGAACGTCGGCGATCGGCTGCGCGGACGCGCCGCCGGGACGTTCAGCGTATTCGTCGATGAGCGCCAGCGCGACGTCCAGCTCCCGGACGCTCCCCAGCGCGCGGGTCAGGCGGCGCATCTTTCGACGGGTCTTCGCGGACTGACGCTCGGCCACGTCGGGCCCGACGACCGGCAGAGCTTCACGCAGCCGGCGCGACGCGACGCGAGATCGATGCA
Organism: Vicinamibacterales bacterium; assembly: GCA_035700625.1. Taxonomy (GTDB): domain Bacteria; phylum Acidobacteriota; class Vicinamibacteria; order Vicinamibacterales; family 2-12-FULL-66-21; genus DASSOM01. The sequence continues at coordinate 427 of DASSOM010000315.1, read as the reverse complement.
GGGCCCGATCGTCCCCTTCCACGGCCCCCGGCAAATGACGATGGAGCACGCGCGCCTGGCGGGCCAGCAGGTCGAGGGGGGAGCGGCGGCGCTTCATGGTAGGATGCCGGCCAGCCCGGCCTGCTGTCAGTATATCCCGCGCCCACTTCCCTCCATGCGCCTCGCGGCCATCGACATCGGGACGAATTCGCTGCACATGATCGTCGTCCAGGTGCGCCCCGACCTGTCGTTCGAGGTGATCGACCGCGAAAAGGCGATGGTCCGGCTGGGCGCCGGCGGGCTCGACGGCCGGCGACTCACGGACACGGCGATGGCGTCGGCGCTGCAGGCGCTCGTCAAGTTCAAGCGGCTCGCGGACTCGCGCAATGTCGACGAGGTGCTCGCCGTCGCAACCAGCGCCACGCGCGAGGCTGAAAACGGCGGCGAC
>DASSOM010000314.1:0-8308 GCA_035700625.1 Vicinamibacterales bacterium | reverse complement strand
GATCCCCGGCCCCTTCGCGGTGGTCGGCGTGATCCGCTCGAACTTCTGGAACGGGCTGTCGCGCTCGAAGACGGTGTCGAGATGGCCGATGAGGAGGATGCGCGGACCGCTGCCGGCGTGCTCGGCGATCAGATGCCCCGCGCGCTTGAACGGCGCGCCGTCGATCCAGCGCGTCGTGAACCCGAGCGCGTCGAATTCGGCCTTGAAGATGTCGCCGACCTGCCGAACCCCCTCGAAGTTCATCGTGCCGCTGTTGATATTCACCACGCGCTCGAGCAGCGCCAGCGCCGCATCGTTGTTATGGTCGACCGCGGCGGCGATTTGTTGTTCGGTGGAATCGAGCGTCGTTTGCGTCGTCATCAAGGGCGGGGCCAGAAGGAGGCACAGCGCGAGGCCGGCGGTCATCGAGTGCATGGGTTCACTCTAACCCAACCTCGAACCCCGCTATCGGATGATGCGAAGATTCGTCGGCGCCTGCGGCGGCTCGGCGAGCCGCAGCACGCGGCCGCGGCCGTAATCCAGCACGAACAGCTCGCCCTCGGCGTCCACGCCGAAACTGCTGATGTTCCCGATCGAGGTGCCGCCGTCGGTGAGCGCGGCCGTGTGCTCGACCACGTTCGAAGCAGTCGCTGTGCCGTTCGAGGCCAACGTGATCACCATCGACCAGAGGCGTCCGTTGATGAAGTCGGCAAAGAAGTACCGGCCGCGCATGTCCGGCATGTTCGTGCCGCGGTACACGTAGCCGCCAGTGATCGATTTGCCGACCGAGTGGCTGTACTCGTGAATGGGATCGATGAGCGGCAGGAACGCCGGCCCGGGAGACGACTTGTGCGCGTGCTTCCCTTCACGATTCGGCCAGCCGTAGTTGCGTCCGCGGACGCCGCGCGGCTCGTAGTTCACTTCCTCCCAGCTGCTCTGTCCGACGTCGGCAATGATCAGCGCGCCGTTGCCGCCGTGCGACGTGTCGTCGAAGCTGAAACGCCAGGGATTCCGCAGCCCGAACGCCCAGATCTCCGGACGCGAGCTGCCGGCGAACGGGTTGTCGGCTGGAATGCGAAACCCCTTCGTGTCGCTGTCGAGGACGTTGACGTCGATGCGCAGGATCTTGCCGAGCAGCTGCGCGGGATTCTGCGCGTTGTTCTGCGGATCGTCGCCGCTGCCACCATCCCCCATCCCGATATAGAGGTAGCCATCCGGGCCGAACGCGAGACAGCCACCGTTGTGGTTCGAATACGGCTGTCTGATGAAGCGCTCGCCGGTGGACCAGAGAAACGCGACGCCGGAATTCGCGTCGGCGACAAGCGGACTGCCCGTGGAACGCTTGTATCGCGCGACGACGGTGTTGCCGGACTTGTCGGTGTAGTCGACGAAGAAGCGGCGGCTCGTCGCGTAGTCGGGGGCGAACGCCAGGCCGAGCAGCCCGCGCTCCCCACCGCTCAGGATCTTGCCGCGCAGATCCAGAAAGTCGGTCGCCTGCACGACGCCGTTCCGGATCGCCCGGATGCGTCCCCCCTGTTCGGCGACGAACTGCACCAGCGGATCCGTCGGATCCTGGGCGATCGCAACCGGCGTGGTGAACCCGCTCGCATACGTCACGAGACGCATTTGCGCCGACGCGGGCACAGACAGGGCAAGGACGCACGCCACCAGGAAGGGCGTCAGCCGGCAGACACGCATGGACTCTCCTGCAAACGGGCGGCAGAACCTAGCAAGCCTTGTGCCCCCGCCGGGGCCGCCGGCAGGTTCGCGCCGGGCGCACGCGCCCACGACCATCCTGTACGGATATTGACAGTTATGAACGCATTACCGCCACAAATTGGACTCCGCGGCCTCGGCTGGATAACGTGTTGCCGCTCGGAGGATTGTCATGAGAGGGACACAGGCGTGGGCACGATGGGGAGGCGCGGTTCTGCTCGCGATCGCGCTGGGCAGCGTCGGCGCGGCGCAGCGGCGGGGCGGGTCGCGCGAGCCGGAGGCGATGCGCTTCCGCTTCATGGGGCCGATCGACGGCAACCGCATCGCGTCCGCCGTAGGGGTGCCCGGCAATCCGGACATCTGGTACATGGGCGCGGCGTCCGGCGGCGTGTGGAAATCCGTCGACGGCGGCAACCACTTCGTGCCCGTCTTCGACGATCAGCCGGTCGCGGCCATCGGCGCGCTCGCCATCTCCTCCTCCGATCCGAAGATTCTCTGGGCCGGCACCGGCGAGGCCTGGGCCATCCGCGACAGCGACGTCATGGGCGACGGGATCTACAAGTCCATCGACGCCGGCACGACGTGGACGCACATGGGCCTGACCGAGACCGGCCGCATCGGCCGCATCATCGTCCATCCCACCAACCCCGACATCGTCTATGCGTGCGCGCTCGGGCGGACGACGGGACCGCAGGAGGAGCGCGGCGTCTTCAAGACCACCGACGGCGGGAAGACGTGGCAGCGCAGCCTCTTTGCGGACCCGAACACCGGCTGCTCCGGGTTGTCGATGGACGCGAAGGATCCGAACGTCCTCGTCGCCGGCATGTGGCAGGTCGAGATGCACACGTGGGCGATGTTCAGCGGCGGCCCGTCGAGCGCGATCTACCGATCGCAGGACGGCGGCGCGACGTGGACGAAGATCGAAGGTCACGGCTTGCCGAAGTCCCCCGTCGGCAAGATCGACGTGGCAATCGCGCCGTCCGACTCGAACCGCGTCTATGCCCTCATCCAGACCGCCGATCAGGGATCCCTCTGGCGCTCGGACGACGCGGGCGCGAACTGGCAGGTGGTCAACTGGCAGCGGCCGCTCATCGGCCGCGCCGGGTACTACATCCGTCTCGCCGTCAATCCCGTCAATCCCGACGAAGTGTTCGTCGCGAACAGCTCGTTCTGGCGCTCGACCGACGGCGGCAAGACGTTCCTGCGCGCGAACTGGGGCGGCGACACGCACGACATCTGGTGGGACCCGAAGAACCCCGATCGCTTTGCGATCACGCACGACGGCGGCGCGACGCTGACGACGGATCACGGCAAGACGACCACGCGCGTGTCGCTGCCGATCGGCCAGATGTACCACGTCGCGGTCGACAACCAGGTTCCCTACATGATCTACGGCAACATGCAGGACGACGGGACGATGCGCGGCCTGAGCACGACGCCGGAAGGCAGCGGCCGCGGCGCCGGACCGTGGGAGCACGGCCTCGGCGGCTGCGAGTCGGGCTTCACGCTGCCGCTCTACTCCGATCCGGACATCATCTGGGCGTCCTGCTACGGCAACGAGGTCTCGCGCTACGACGCGCGGACGAAGCGGGCGCGCGCGGTCAGTCCGTGGATCCACACGCTCGACTCGCCGCCGAACGAAGCGAAGTACCGCTGCCACTGGACGCCGCCGCTCGCGATCGATCCGTTCGACAAGGAGACGGTCTACTACGGCTGTCAGGTCGTCTTTCGCACGACGAACGGCGGCCAGAGCTGGGATGTGATCAGTCCCGACCTGTCGACGCAGGATCCCAGCCGCATCGTCTCCTCCGGCGGGATCGTCGGCGACAACCTCGGGCAGTTCTACGGCGAGGTCGTCTTCGCCATCGCGCCGTCGAAAGCCCAGAAGGGGCTCATCTGGGCAGGCACGAACGACGGCAAGCTGTGGTACACGCGCGATGCCGGCGCGAACTGGGTGGATGTCACGAAGAACGTCGGCATGAAGCCATGGGGCACGATCCGGAAGATCGATCCGTCCACGTTCGACGCGGGCACCGCCTACGTCGCCGTCGACTACCACCTGATGGACGATCGCCATCCCTACATCTTCAAGACGAGCGACTTCGGTCAGACGTGGACGAACATCACCGGCAATCTGCCGGCGACGCATCCGCTCGACTACGTCAACGCCGTCGCGGAAAACCCGAACCGCCGCGGGATGCTGTTCGCGGGCACGGGCCACGGCTTCTACTATTCGCTGGATGACGGCGGCCACTGGACGCAGTTCACGGACGGTCTGCCCCCCGCCCCGGTGACCTGGATCGAAGTCCAGAAGCAGTTCCACGACGTCGTCGTGTCGACGTACGGCCGCGGGCTGTACATTCTGGAGAACGTCACGCCCCTGGAGCAGATGACGGCGGAAACGACCGCTCCGGTTCAACTCTTCAAACCGCGCCCGACGTTCCGGTTCACGCGCGGCGGACGCGCGCAGTTCGACTATCGGCTGTCGGCCCCGGCCGCGCCGCCATCGCGGATCGAGATCCTCGACGGCGCCGGCACGGTGATTCGAACGATCGAGAACATCCCCGCGAAGGTCGGCCTGAACCGCGCGTCATGGGACCTGCGGTACGCGCCGCCGCGTCTCGTGGCGCTGCGCACGACGCCCGCGGCGCAGCCGCACATCTGGGACGATCCGCGATTCGACGGCGAGGAGACCCGGCCCGTGACGCATTGGGGCCTTGCGCAGGCGGAGGTGGGTCCCGTCGCGGCGCCGGGCACCTACACGGTGCGGCTCACCATCGGCGGTCAGACGCTCACGCAGCCGCTGGAACTGCTTCGCGACCCGAACTTCGCGTCCACCGATGCCGACATCGAGGCGACGGTGAAGCTGCAGCTGCGGATCCGGGACGACATCAACGCCACCTCGGACATGATCAATCAGATCGAGATCTGGCGGAAGCAGCTCCAGGATCAGCAGAAGGCGCTCGCGGGCAATCGCGCCAGGGCGAAGGCGCTCGCGGCCGTGAACGCGATCGAAAAGCGGATGCAGGACGTGGAGCTGAAGCTGCTGGAGCGCGCGTCGTGGATGAGCGACGACAAGTACTATCCCGAAAAGTACAAGGTCTACTCGAGCCTCATCTGGTTGAACGGCGAAGTCGGCACCGGCGCCGGCGACGTGCAGGGCGGCTCGGACTGGAAGCCGACGGACACGTCGCATGCCGTGCTCGAGACGATCGAACAGGATCTCGCCGCGGCGCGCACGGACTATGAGGCGCTGGCGTCGAAGGATGTGCCGGCCTTCAATCGGTCCGCAGCGTCGCTCGGCGTGCCGCCGCTGGCGGTGGGAAAATGACCGGTCAGGGCTAAAGCCCTGACCTACGAAGCAGGCCTGAAGGCGGGCGCTACCGACATCACATGGGGTGTGGGTCAGCCCACCCTCAGGTCTCATGTGGGTCAGCCCTTTATGGGCTGACCTCGCCAACTCGACGGCAGCCCCGATCTGCGATACCTTTCAGGACGCCATGAAGAAAGTCGCCCGCTTCGTTCCCCTTGTCACCGGTCTTGCGCTCGCTGCGCTCCTCACGTCATCCGGCCTCTCCGCCCAGCGGCGATTCGGCGGACCGCCGCCGGAACCGGAACCGCTGAAATGGCGCTTCATGGGACCGGCCGTCGGCAACCGCATCGCGTCGGTCGCCGGCGTGCCCGGCGATCCCACGATCTATTACGCCGGCGCGGCGTCTGGCGGCGTGTGGAAGAGCACGGACAGCGGCGACACGTTCGAGCCGGTCTTCGACGATCAACCGGTCATGGCGATCGGAGCGCTTGCGGTCGCCGCGTCCGAACCGAACACCGTGTGGGCCGGGACGGGTGAAGCGTGGGCCATCCGCGACAGCGACGTCATCGGCGACGGCATCTACAAGTCCACGGACGCGGGGAAAACGTGGACCAACATGGGTCTCCGCGACACCGGCCGCATCGGCCGCATCATCGTCCATCCCACGGACCCGAACATCGTCTACGTCTGCGCGCTGGGCCGCACCACCGGACCGCAGCAGGAGCGCGGCGTCTTCAAGACGATCGACGGCGGCCGCACGTGGACGCGCACTCTCTTCGTCGACGAGAAGACGGGCTGTTCGGGGCTCTCGATGGACGCGCACGACGCGAACACGCTGTTCGCCGGCACGTGGCAGGTCGAGATGCATCCGTGGGCCGAGCTGAGCGGCGGACCCGGCAGCGGCATCTTCGTCACGCATGACGCCGGCGCGCACTGGACGCGCGTCGAGGACGAGGGGCTGCCGAAGTCGCCGCTCGGAAAGATCGACGTGAAGATCGCGCCGAGCGATTCGAAGCGCGTCTACGCGCTCATCCAGACCGCCGATCAGGGCTCGCTCTGGCGATCGGACGACGGCGGCGTCAACTGGAAGGTGGTGAGCTGGGATCGCACGCTCATCGGCCGCGCCGGCTACTACATCCGCGTCGACGTCTCACCGTCCGATCCGAACGAGGTGCTGATCGCCAACAGCAGCCCGCATCGATCGACCGACGGCGGCCTGACGTTCCCCGACTGGCGCGGCGGCTGCGGCGACTGCCACGACATCTGGATCGATCCGACCGACGCGAACCGGTTCGTCATGACCGGCGACGGCGGGATGGGGATCACGAGCGATCACGGGAAGACCTGGAATCGCGTCAGCCTGCCGATCGGTCAGATGTATCACGTCGCCATCGACAATCAGGTGCCGTATTTCATCTACAGCAACATGCAGGATGACGGCACCATGCGCGGTCCGAGCGACACGCCGGAGCCGATGCCGGGGCGCGGCGGCGGCCGATTCGGACGGCGCGGCGGCAGCGGCCTCGACTGGCAGCACGGGCTCGGCGGCTGCGAGTCCGGCTTCACCATGCCGGTGCCGTCGAACCCCGATATCGTCTGGTCGAGCTGTTACGGCAACAAGCTGACGCGATTCGACAACCGCCGCGGGACGGCGCGCTCGGTCAGCCCGTGGATGATCTCGCTCGACTCGCCGCCGCAGGATGCGCGGTACCGGTGCCACTGGACGGCACCGCTCGCGATGGATCCCTTCGATCCCGAGACCGCGTATTACGGCTGCCAGGTGATCTTCGCCTCGTCGAACGGCGGCCAGACCTGGAAGGTCATCAGCCCGGATCTGTCCACGCAGGATCCGAAATACATCATGTCGTCGGGCGGCATCGTCGGGGACAACCTCGGTCAGTTCTACGGCGAAGTGGTCTTCTCCATCGCGCCGTCCCCCGCGCAGAAGGGCCTCATCTGGGCCGGCACGAACGACGGCAAGGTGTGGTACACGCGGAACGGCGGCACGAACTGGAACGACGTCACGAAGAACATCCCCGGCATGCCGGCGTGGAGCACCGTCAGCAAGATCGATCCGTCCCCCTTCGACGCCGCCACCGCGTACATCGCGGTCGATGCGCACCTGATGGACGACTCGAAGCCGTACATCTTCAAGACGGCCGACTTCGGGAAGACGTGGACGAACATCACGGGCGACATTCCGACCGGGCATCCGCTCGACTACGTCCGCGCGATTGCCGAGAACCCGAATCGCCGCGGGATGCTGTTCGCCGGCACGGGACACGGCTTCTATTACTCGATGGATGACGGCGGGCACTGGACGCAGCTGCAGAACGGACTGCCCACCGCGCCCGTGACGTGGGTGGTCGTCCAGAAGCGGCAGCACGACGTGGTCGTCTCGACCTACGGCCGCGGGCTCTACATCCTCGACGACATCACGCCGCTCGAACAGGCGGGCGCGACCACGACGACCACGGCGAAGCTGTTCGAACCGCGCCCGGGCACGCGCCTCGCGCGCAACGGCACGATGCAGTTCACGTATGCGCTGCCGGCAGCAGGCGACGTCAAGGTGGAGATCCTCGACGGCGCCGGAACGGTCGTGCGGACGCTGCAGAAGCAGGGCAAGCAGGGGCTGAACCGCGCGACGTGGGATCTGCGGTACGAAGAGCCGCGCTACGTCGTGCTCCGCACCACCCCGGCCGAAAACCCGCGCATCTGGGACGAGCCGCGCTTCGAGGGCAAGGACACCCGAAGCGTCACGCACTGGGGGCTCGCGCAGGCGCAGGTCGGGCCGCTCGCGGCGCCCGGCAAGTACACCGTGCGGCTGACCGCCGCCGGCCAGACGTTCACGCAGCCGTTCGAGGTCATCAAGGATCCGAAGATCACGTCGTCCGAAGCTGACCTGAAGGCGTCGGTCACGACGCAGGTGCGCATCCGCGACGACATCAACACGACGTCGGACATGATCAACGAGCTGGAGTCGCTCCGGAAGCAAATAGAAGATCAATCCAAATCGGCCAACTCCGACGCCCTTGCCGCGCTGAAAGCGATGGACAAGAAGATGCAGGACGTCGAGTACCAGCTGATCTCGCGCGCGAACACGCTCAGCGACGACAAGTACTTCCAGGAAGCGTACAAAGTGTACTCGAACCTGATCTGGCTGTTCGGCGCGGTCTCCACGGGCGCCGGCGACGAGGCCGGCGGCGCGGACTACCGTCCGACCGATCAGCAGCTGGACGTGCTCGCGGGGATCGAGAAGAATCTCGCGGCGGCGAAGGAGGACTACACGCGCCTGATGCA